>JAHBUM010000001.1 GCA_019638075.1 Flavobacteriales bacterium
GGTGCGCTCGATGAAGTACTGCTGCATCTCCGGGCTGATGAACTCGAAGAAATAGCGCGCATAGCCCAGCACCGGGAAGTTGCGCATGATGGTGTGGCGCTCCTGCCGGATGTTCATGAAGCCCACGAACACCACGGGGATCAGCACCATGTACCACCACCACACGATGTGGTGCCAGTAGCCGATGAGGCCCACGAGGGCGAGCAGGAAGAAGCTGATGCCGTAGAACCACTTGCGCATGACAGGATGATGGAGCCGCAAACATAGCCCCGCGCGAAGGGGTGGATGCAAGTATCCACCTCACTGCTCCTCCGCGATCACCTCCGCCAACGCCCGCTCATGGAACTTCACGCTGAAGCCTGCATATCCCAGTCGCACATCCGCGTTGGTGGTTTTCCAAGCACCGCTGTGGTCCCACGGCAGTGTGGGATACCGTGCTGCGAACACGCACGGATCTTCGCTCACGACGAACTCGGCATGCTCCCATCCTTCCGCATAAGGGCTGCCGGGTTTGGGTGCGGGTAGTTCCACCACATCGATCGCGCGGCCTTGGAAGAGGATGGGCTTTCGCAGCAGGAAGGTAGCGATGGGCCGCCCGCCGATGGTGTGTTCGCCAAGCAACGTGCCGTTCATGGCAAGATGGTCCTTCCACGCCGTATAGCGCTCCATCGTTCCCACGCGGTAGCAGAGGTGGTCCAGTACAAGGCCGTCAGTGGCGATGCGATCACGCTCGAGCGCTCCGAAGAGCCTTTGCAGGAAGGTCGACGCGTCAGGCAATTCCACGAGGGCGAAGATGGTGCAGGAAGAACGGATCGACCTTGCCCTTGTCACGAGCGGGTCGGCCTTGTCATTGGCCTTGCGCATCGCGGCATGCGCACACCGTTCGCGCTACTTCACGGTCACCCGCTTCATCACCCGTCCGGCCTTGGCATGGATGCCGACAAGGTATTGGCCCGCTGCGAGCTGGCCCAGATCGAGCTGGTGGTTGGCTGCCGCGCTGCGCGGGCTATCGTCGATCAGCACGACCCGGCCGAGCGCGTTGATGACCTCGATGCGCCCGAAGGGTTCACCGGTACCGTTGCTGATGGTCACGATATGGTCGGCAGGGTTGGGCCACAGGCCGATCTTGGCGGCCATCTCTTCCCCGATGCCCGAGAGCGGATCCACGGTGAACTGGATCACCGGCCGCCGATCGTTCACGCTGATGTTGTTGTCCGTGCTGGAGAGCGTGGCCGGGAGGGATGTGTTGCCGCTGGCGTAGATGCGGTCCACCACGGTAGTGTTCACCCACTCGAAGCTCCCGGTGGCGATGGGGGCGGGAGCGGCCGAGATGTCCCATTCCGTAAGGATCTCCAAAGAACCGCCGGTGTACATGAACGGGGCGGTGAGCGTGAAGTCGATGTAGTTCGGGCTGGCCGTGGCGGGAATGGACTGTGCTGATTCGGTATAGACCTGCGCGGCTCCCGCGCTCAGGGCGGTCCATTCCACCGACGGTGCGGAGTACGCTGCGGCGCTGGAATTCTTCATGTAGATGCTGAAGACCGCCGGACCCGCTGCGGAGTGGGACGTGCTCTTCATCCAGCCGACGCCAAGGATCCGGTTGCCGGGAAGGATGCCGGCCGCAGCAAGTTCGTCCTGCGTGTACAGGTATGCGAAACGGCTGTACCGGTAGAAGAGGGTGGATGATACATAAACGGGACCCACGGCGTAGAGCGGGTCGTTCGCCGCCCCGGTGTTGATCTCGATGGTCTGCTGCGCACGTGCTTGGAACGCATCAGCAGATAGGAGCGTGAGGAGGAAGAAGGTGGCGAGGCTGCGGCGGGGTACTGATGTGCTCATGGTCCGGGAGAGGGGGTTGTGACCGATCCGTTCGGGCGCAGCGATCCGCCGCGCGTAGGAACAAACCTATGCGATCCCGGAATGATATGCACCTGAGCAGACCGATGTCCGATCAGCGGGCATTGATAACGACACAACGTAGGGGATCGACCCTTCAGCGCCTCTGCCCCACCCGGCGGGAATTAACCTTTCAAGGCTTCGGCCCCGCCTACGATCTCAAGGATCTCGCCCGTAATAGCGGCCTGCCTTGCCTTGTTGTAGGACAGTTTCAACCCCTTCAGCAGGCTGTCGGCGTTGTCCGTGGCCTTGTGCATGGCGGTCATGCGGGCACCGTGCTCCGCAGCATTGCTGTCCAGCAGCGCCTTGTAGAGCTGGATCTTCAGGCTCTTCGGGATGATGTTCTCCACGATCTCCTCCCGGCTCGGCTCCATGATGTAGTCCACCTTGGAGGGAGCGGCTTTGGAGGAGGCCTCCGCTTTGGGCGGTGCCACGGGCAGATAGGGCTCCTCCACGAGGATCTGCACCGCAGCGTTCTTGAACTTGTTGTACACCAGCACGACCTGGTCGTAGGTGCCGTTGGCGAAGAGCTCCATGAGCAGCTCGGCCTTCGGAGCCACCTTGTCGAAGCTCAGGCCATCGTACAGGCTGGCACCATCCGTAGGTAGGTCGGCGTTGAAGTACTTCGTGCGGCGGTAGGTATCCAGCGCCTTCTTGCCGAGGGGCAGGATGTGAACGGTCTTGCCTTCGCTCTCCAACTGTGCAACTGTGCGGCGGATCTGGCGGAACACCTGCGTGTTGAAGGCGCCGGCCAGACCACGATTGCTCACGATGGCCACCATCAATACCTTTTTCACCTCGCGCTGCTGGCTGTACTTGCCTTCGCTGCTGTCCAGCGAAGCACTCACGTTGCTCAGGATCTGCTGCAGCTTCTCCGCGTAAGGACGCATACGCGTGATCGCATCCTGGGCACGACGCAGCTTGGCCGCGCTCACCATCTTCATGGCTGCGGTGATCTGCTTGGTGCTGTTGACCGAGACGATCCGGTTGCGTACTTCCTTCAGGCTTGGCATCGGAGGAGGAGTCTAGTTGCGAGTAACGAGTGGCGAGTAGCGAGTGCTGCGACCATCAGGCAGCACTCGCTACTCGCCACTCGTTACTCATCACGCGCATTTTAGTTATCCAGGCTCTTCACCAGATCTGCGGCAACCTTCTCCAGCGTACTGGTGATCTGGTCGTTGTAATCACCCTTCTTCAACGCTTCCAGCACATCGTTGTGCTTGTTGCGCAGCATGGTGATGAACTCGGCTTCGAACTGCTTGATGTTCTTCACCGGCACCTTGCTCAGCAGGCCCTTGGTACCGCAGTAGATGATGGCGATCTGCTCTTCCACGCGCACCGGGCTGTTCTGCCCCTGCTTCAGGATCTCCACGTTGCGGGCGCCTTTATCCAACACCGCTTTCGTAGCAGCGTCGAGGTCGGAACCGAACTTCGAGAAGGCCTCCAATTCGCGATAAGCGGCCTGGTCAAGCTTCAGCGTACCGGCCACTTTCTTCATGGACTTGATCTGCGCGTTGCCACCTACGCGGCTCACGCTGATACCCACGTTGATGGCGGGGCGCACACCGCTGAGGAACAGGTTGCTCTCCAGGAAGATCTGTCCATCGGTGATGGAGATCACGTTCGTGGGGATGTAGGCGGATACGTCACCGGCCTGCGTTTCGATGATCGGCAGGGCGGTCAAGGAACCACCACCTTTCACTTTGCCTTTCAGCGAAGCCGGCAGATCGTTCATCTGTTCAGCTACGCTTTGGTCGGCGGTCACTTTCGCGGCGCGCTCCAGCAGACGGCTGTGCAGGTAGAACACGTCACCAGGATAAGCCTCACGTCCGGGAGGACGACGCAGCAGCAGCGACACTTCGCGGTAGGCCACGGCTTGCTTCGAGAGATCATCGTACACGATCAGTGCAGGACGACCGGTATCGCGGAAGTATTCGCCGATGGCGGCACCGGTGAACGGCGCGTAGAATTGCATCGGGGCAGGGTCGCTGGCGTTGGCGGCCACCACCGTGGTGTAGGCCATGGCGCCTGCTTCCTCCAACACCTTCACCGTACCGGCCACCGTGGAGCCTTTCTGTCCGACGGCCACGTAGATGCAGTACACCGGTTTGCCGGCGTCGAAGAATTCCTTCTGGTTGATGATCGTATCGATCGCCACCGTGCTCTTGCCGGTCTGGCGGTCACCGATGATCAATTCGCGCTGGCCACGGCCCACGGGGATCATGGCGTCGATGGCCTTGATACCCGTTTGCAGCGGCTCCTTCACAGGCTCACGGTAGATCACACCGGGGGCTTTGCGCTCGATCGGCATCTCGAACAGCTCGCCGCTGATCGGGCCTTTCCCGTCGATGGGTTCGCCGAGGGTGTTCACCACACGGCCGACGATGCCTTCGCCGGTCTTGATGCTCGCGATGCGCTTGGTACGCTTCACCGTGTCACCTTCCTTGATCCCCACGCTGGGGCCAAGCAGTACGGCACCCACGTTGTCCTCCTCCAAGTTCAGCACGATGGCCTGCAGGCCGCTGTTGAACTCGATGAGCTCACCGCTCTGCACGCCCTTCAGGCCGTAGATGCGGGCGATGCCATCACCCACTTGCAGCACGGTACCGACCTCCTCGAGCTCGGCCTCGCTGCGGAAACCGGCGAGTTCTTGTTTCAGGATCGCCGATACTTCGGCGGGTTGCACTTGAGCCATTGCGTTGACGCTGGAGCGTGGTTATGAGAGAGAGGTGAGAAGGGCGAATGAGGTAAGGGGGGTAATGGATGCAATGCGGGCAGGGGAGTGAACGTGCATGGGCACTTCTCTTACCGCCTTTACCATCCTCTCCATCTTCACCATGGTCTCAGATCTCGGGGATGTACGGGTTCTTGGAGAATTCGCGGCGCAGGTCGTTCAGGCGGCGGCTCACGCTACCGTCGTACTGTTCGTCGCCGATGCGGATCGTCACGCCGCCGATGAGGGCGGGGTCCACCTTCTCCACCAGTTCGATGGACTTGCCGGGGTGCTTGGCGGCGGCCAGTTCCTGGAACCGCTTGCGGGCGTCATCCGAGAGGGGCACGGCGCTGGTCACCTCGGCGGTGACGATGCCTTTGTGTTGCTTGTAGAGTTCGGTGAAGGCGGCGGCCACCTGGGGCAGCAGCGCTTCACGACCCTTGCGTACAAGGATGCCGATGAAGCGGTTGGTCATTTCGCCGATCCTTCCGGCGAACACTTGTTCCAACACCTTCTCCTTCTTGTCGGCCTTCACCACCGGGCTGTTCAGCAGCACCTGTAGCTCGCGGCTGCCCGCGCAGGTATTGGCCACCAACGCCATGTCCTCGTGCACGGCCTCCACCACGGCTTTCTCCGTGGCGAGGTCCATCAACGAGCGGGCGTAGCGGTATGCGACCGGGGTGATGTTCATGACTTGCGCAGGTCGGCGTCGCTCATCACCTTATCCACCAGAGCCTTCTGGGCAGCGGCATCGCTGAGCTTCTCCTTCAGGATGCGCTCGGCCACCATGACGCTCAGTTCGGCCACCTGGTTCTTCATCTCGGTGAGGGCGGCGTTCTTCTCGTTCCGGATCTCCTCACGGGCACGGGTCAGCATGGCATCACCTTCGGCCTTGGCCTTCGCCTTGGCTTCGCTGATCTCACGATCGCGGATGTCGCGGGCTTCCTTCAGCAACACCTCGCGCTCCTCGCGTGCAGCACGCATCAGGTCCTCGTTCTGCGACTTCAGCACGGCGAACTCGTCGCGCGCTTTCTTCGCTTCATTGAGGGCGTCCTCGATGGTACGCTCGCGTTCGCTCAGCACACCGAGGATCGGCTTCCAAGCGAACTTCCCGAGGATGAACAACACCACCAGGAAGGAGACCGTCATCCAGAAGATGAGGCCGAAGGAGAATTCGATGAGCATGGCTCAGACTGGGAAAAGGGTTATTGACCGTGACCGCCTCGCCGATGCTCAGAGCACCATGGCGAGCAGACCCACGACGATACCGAACATGGCGGCACCTTCCACCAGAGCGGCGGCCAGGATCATGTTGGCACGGATGTCGTTGGTCGCTTCGGGCTGACGGGCGATAGCCTGCATGGCATCACCGCCGATGCGGCCGATACCGATACCAGCGGCCAGTGCAGCAATGCCTGCACCGATGGCAGCGAAACCGAAGTGTCCTTTGGTAGCGACGACGTCAAGGAGGAAAGAGAGGAGCATACGGGTTGGATTTTAGCGTGTGTTGGAAGGTTCTCAGTGATGTTCGGCGTGTGCGCCCTCGATGGCCGAACCGAAGTACATGGCCGAAAGGAAGGTGAACACGAAGGCTTGGATGAAGGCCACGAGCAATTCCATCATGCTCATGAACACGGTGAAGACCAGTGAGAAGATCGATACGCCCCAGCCGAGTCCGGCGTGGATCTCCCCGAAGATGAAGATCAGTGCGAAGAAGCTTAGTACGATGATGTGACCTGCCGTGATGTTGGCGAACAGTCGGATCATCAGGATCGCCGGGCGCAAGAACACACCGAGGATCTCCACGGGGGTCAAAATGAACAACACCGGCTTGGGTACGCCTGGCATCGCCAGAATGTGGCCCCAGTAGTGGCGGTTACCGTTGATCAGCGTGATGATGAAAGTGATGGCCGCCAAGGCGAAGGTCACCGAGATGCTGCCGCTCACGTTGGCGCCGAAAGGGAAGATGGGGATCAGGCCCATCAGGTTATTGATCAGGATGAAGAAGAACACCGTGAGCAGGTACGGCATGAAGCGCGCATAGCCAGGGCCGATGTTCGCCTTGGCCACATCGTCACGGACGAAGAGGATGATCGGCTCGATGAAGCGGGCGATGCCCTTTGGAGCGCCCAGGCCATTGGTGCGGTAGTGCCTCGCCACGCTCAGGAACACCAGCAGCATGATGGTGATGCTCACCAACATACCCAGCACGTTCTTGGTGATGCTCACATCCCACGTGGCCTTGGTGAGGGCCTCGTCGATCGCGGCGTGGTGCGCGTCCGTGCCATCGGCTGCCGTAGTGGCCACCACCTTGCCCTCGTGCAGCATGTAGCCGCCGTAGGTCTTGTGGCCGTGGTCGAAGTGGCCGCTGCTGAAGCTGGTGAAGCCGCGTTCGGTGTTGTAGATGATGATGGGGAGGGGGAGCGTGGTGTGGCCCCAGAGGTGCCAGCCGTGCTCGTCGCCCACGTGGCCCATGATCATCTCGCCCGGGTTGAACTTGGTATGCCCCTCGGCATGGGTCGGATGCTCTTCGGCCACATCCTCCGCGTCGAGCTGGGCGTTCGAGACCGCAGCGTGGCTGCTGTCGTGGCCGGTGTGGGCGCCAGATTGCGCAGCGATCGCACCCACGAGGAGCGTGCTCAGGGTCAGGAAAGTAGCGCGGATCAAGGCTTTCATCACATTCGATGAGCGGGATACCCCCCTCAATTCGGCCGCAAAGGTAGATGTTACGGTGTTACGAAAGTCACTGCACTGCACGGAAGATCAGGCTTGTCGGGGATCACGGCTTCCGGGTGGCCCGGAACAGGTACGCCATGGCTCCCGCCACCCCGATCAGGGCCCCGGCGATGGTGCATACCGGCACCCGCCAGCCGGTGAACCCGTCCAGCCACCGGCCCAGCAGGGTACACACGGTGACGCAGCCCGCCATGGTGAGGCCGATGCCCGAATACCGCATGTAGTCCTTGGTCCCCGAAGGGATCAGGGAGCGCCGGGTTTTCGGCGCCGTCATGGGCGCGGTGGACTCATGGCCCGGAACTGCGTGGCCGTGTCGTACACCAAGAAGATGAGGTAGAGCCCGCCGAAGGTCAGGGCCATCACCAGCACCCGCTCACGTGGGGTGGCGAAGATCACCAGCACCAGCACCAGCAGGGAGACCATCATTTTCAGGGCCATCGCCATCATGGACGAGCGCACCGCCTGCTTGGGGTCGCGGGCCATGCCGTGCATGGCACGGCCACCGAGGCTCAACAAGGCGAAGAACACGATCAGCAGATAGGGCACTACACCGGCTCGTTCGCCGAGGAAGTGGAACACTGCGTACACGAGCACCGCGCAAAGCCCGGCAAGGACCAGCGGTCCCCGGATGGTGCTGAAGGACATGGTGCGGGTACGACGCTTAGCGTGCGGCCTGTTGTTCCGGGCGTGCCACGGGGTTGTTGTCGGTGCGCAGGCGAACGGGGTCCATCTCCTTCACCACGCCGCCGCCCATGCTGCAATTGCCGGTGAACACGGCGCCCGGCTCTATGGCCAGCTTCTTCGTGTTGATGTCGCCCTGCAACTTGGCGGTGGCCTTCAGGCTCAACAGGTCCTGACAGTTCACCTTGCCGATCACCGTGCCTTCGATATCGCTGCTCTGGCACACGATCTCGCCTTCGATGGTGCCGGTCTGTCCCACGATCACGCGGCCGCGCGCATGCACCGTGCCCTTCACCTTCCCGTCGATGCGGATATTGCTGTCGCTGTTGATCTCCCCTACGATGGAGGTGCCCTCCATGATGCTGTTGATCTTGCCGGGGCTTACGGGTTCTGCGGTCTTGGTGCTCATGGGTGCGGGGTTCGCAGGTTTTTCGGAGCGGAACATGGTCGTTCTGGTCGTTGGGGAGGAGCAGGTCGGGTCAAAGATAGTCGCCTCGTCCGGTTATCCTACTGACGGTCAAGGTAATTCTGTGTGAAGAAGGAGGTGTACCCTTCCACATCCTTGCTTTTGTACAGTTGGGTGTAGTTGGCGGTGGTGATGGGGAAGGCCGGGTAGCCTTGGTCGTTGATGCCTGCAAGCTGCTCGCTGCCGCCGGTGAACAGGTTGTGGTACTGCATGGCCATGTCCTTGGTGGTGAAGCCGCTGATCAGTACCACTTGATGCTGCGGATCGAGGAAACTGCTGGTGATCTCCACGGGCGTGCTGGGGTAGTACTGCTGGTTGAAGGCCGATATGCGGGTCTTCACGCTGTTCAGGTCGGAGCCTTCGTTGGGGATGATGAGGGCGAAGAAATGCGGTCCCGGATCGGTGGCGTACACCCCGGCGGCACCCTGCTTGGGCGGTGGTGGCGGGGCGCTGCCGGCCGTGCGGTCAAGTGCGGCCAGCATCTCGGTGGCGGCGCGCTCCTCATCGGTTCCGGCGAATTTGGTCTTCACCTCGTTCAGCGCCGCCCGGAACCCGGCATGGTCGCGCAGCCCGCCCAAGGCCAGTGCCCGCAGCAGGTGGTACTTGGGGAGGAAGTGATTGCGGGGCTCGTTCTCGATCACGCCGTCGCAGGAAACGATCACCGAGCTGTACATGTGCTGGCGGTACCGGTCATAGACCTCCTTGTAGGCCGTCTCCTCCTCCTTTCTGCGCGCATCGTCCGCTTGCAGGATATTGGGGTCCCGCACCAGGCGTGCGAACTCCGAATCGGGCCAGCGCTCCTGGATCACTCCGGCGTAGTAGGCCGAGCCGAGGCCATCGGGCGCGAAATAGTTCGTGGTCTGTTCCTTCTCCAAGTAGATGCGATAGAGCTGGTAGAAGCTCTCGGGCGTGTAGCGGCATTCCTCGAAACGGCCGTTGAGCACCTCGAAGCTCTCGATCGCGTTGTCGGCGTCCTTCAGCTGCTCCTTGTAGATCATGCCGCTCGTGTACAGGGCGGCGCAGATGCGGGCGTTGGAGGCCTCCAGCGCTACGTCATCCTTGGGGATGTCCTTCGTGTGGAAGGCGGGATCCTTCCATTCGGCCTCCTTCTTCTCGGCAGCTTCCTTTTCCTCGGCCTCCTCCTTTTCCTCCGGCAGGTCGGCCAGCGCGCTTCCGCTCTTGTCCTTGCGCCGCCAGTCGTCCTCCAGCGGCCGGTTGCCCCATTTCTTGCGGAAGCTGGAAAGGCCGCGCCCGATCTGTTGCGGGTCGTAGAAGTACCAGGCACCCCGGGTCACGCCACCCGTTGGTGGCTGGGGTTTTCCCGCATCGGGGTTGGCCTCGGCGGCGGCGCGGGCCAGCTCCTCGGCCTGGAGTCGCTCCGCTTCGGCCTGCTCCCGCGCACGGATGATGCCGCGGATCTTCTTGTCCAGGTCCTTCTCGTCGAGCTGGGCCAGCGCCTGTAGACTATCCTCCCGTTCGATGATGGCGAGCTGTTCCACCAGTTCGCCCAGCACCCTGGCCCGCGTGCTCACCTCGTCGTGCCGCACGTGTTCCTCGCTCAGGATGGTCTGCGTGGAATCGTAGTACCGCTGTGCGCTGGCGTAGATCCGGTCCTCGAAATAGAGGTCGGCCAGCTTCAGGAAGGTCTTGGCCTTCTGCCGCGTGTCCGTGGTGCTTACGCGGGCGCTGGTCATCAGGTGCGCGATCGCCGAGGAGTCCTTGCGTTCCTTCAGATCAAGGTCCGCCAAGGCATAGTGCAGCATGTCGAAGTGGTCGATGTGCTTGTCATCGCGCAGCATGCGGTTCAGCTTCTTGCGGATCTCCTTGCTGTTGCCTTTGCTGAAGGCCAGCGCCTGGAAGATCTGCGTGTGGAAGGCCATCTCGTAGGGCGGGCTCATCCGGGCCACGGCATCGAACTGCTTGATGGACTTCTCTTCCAGCCCTTTCATCTGGTAGAGCTGCGCCAGCACGAAGGCCCAGCGCACGCGCTCCTTCTTGGTGCGCGCATTGGGTATGGCGGCCTCCAGATGCACGATGGCGTCATCCACCTTGCCGCGCTTCAGGGCCAATTCGGCCTTCACGGCTTCCAGTTCGCCGTGATCGAACCGCTTGGGCAGCACCTTCTGGTTGTCGATCTCGTCCAAGGCGCTCTGGGCCTTCCCGAACTGCTCCAGGAGGATGGCCGTGCGGGCCAGCCACACCAGGCTTTCGAGGTGGCGGTTCTCTCCTTTGAAACGGCGGCTCACGTAGGTGAACCCGCGTTCGGCCTCGTAGTGGTTCTTCTTGTAGAAGTTGCTCTTGGCGATCACGAACCAGGCATCGTCGATCCATGTGTTGCGCTCCTTGCCGCCGATGTTCATCGAATGCCGCTCGATGACGACCGAGCACTTGTCGATGCACTTCTCCAGCTCGGGGATGGCCGTCTTCGCCTGCGCCTCGGTGCCGTAGATGAACAGCGGCAGCACCTCGTCGTAGTTGTCCACGTGGGCATCTTCCATGCCGGCCACCACCTCTTTCAGCTTCTCGTTGGCGTTGAACCAGCCGTTGTCGCGGGTGGTGAGGCGGTGGAAGGTGCGGTTCAGGAAGGCATCCTTCTCCTGCGAGCAGCCCACGCCAAGGAGCACCACCAGCAGGAGTGCGCCGAACGATCGGAAGGGCCGGGGAAGTCGCATGGGAACGCCGCAGCAGGGATAACTACGAACGGGCGAAGATATTTCACGGTGAGGAACCGCGCGTGGCGGTCACGCCCCCGCCCCGCCCTGCCGGTCGCGAAGGGCGCGGAAGTTGCGGCCGATGCGGAGGTATTGCCCGATGGTGGGGGTGGTCCACTTGGTGCCAAGGCCCTGCGGGTGGGCGGCGGCCAAACGGGCGGGCAGGTCGTCCAGCACCTGGCGGAGTCCGGCGGCGCTGGCGTCCAGTACGGCTTTCATGGTATGGGCCACCGTGGCGCGCAGGGTGGGCTGGAAGATGATGGGCACCTCCTGCTGATGGACGATGGCCCCCGTGTCTATCCCCTTGTCGATCCGGTGGATGGTGTAGCCCGTCACCGCCGAGCCGTTGTAGAGCTGCCAGATCACGCCTTGGGCGTTCTGGTAGGCGGGCAGCAGTTCGTGGTGGATGTTGAGCATGCCCAGCCGGGGCGCTTGGAACACCCTGCTGCCGATGTAGCCGTTGCCCAGGCTGATGGCGATGTCGGCACCGGCCTCCTGCATGGCCCACACCGTGTGCGCGTGGTTCACCGCCGGGGTGGCCGTCAGCTCCACGCCCGCTTCCATGCACAACGCGGCCAGGTCCTTGATCCCCGCGAGGGCCTGCACATCGGTACCGTACCAGGGCCGCATCCGGTAGCCCACCCATGCGCCCAGCGGCCCTATGCGGAGGATCTTGTGCAGCTTCTTCTTCCAACGGCCCTTGGGCGCGGCGCCCCCCTGCGCAAGGATCACGCGCACCACCTGGAACCGTTCGCTGCCCAGCAGGAAGGGCAGGTGGTGGCTGGCCGTTCCGCAGGCTGAACTGGTGAGCAGCACCACCCTCATGCGGCGAGGTAGGGGTTGCCGCCGGCATCACCGCGCAGGGCGTTCGTGGCCAGGAAATACCTGGTGTGCGCCATGGGCCAGTCCAGTATGATGTGGTCGCGGCGGATGAGCAGTTCGTTCGCAGGCACAGGGGCGCTGTTGCCGTGGCAGCCCCGCTCGGCGGTGGCACAGCTCAGGTGCCCGGCGGCCATCACCGCATGGTACCCGGCCGCCGTGAAGTCCGTGAAGCGTCCGTAGGGGAAGGCGAAGTGGTCCGCCCGGCCCACCCATTCGATCAAGGTGCTGCGCGTTCGTTCGATGTCCGCCACCAGCGCTTCGGGATCCAGCCGGTCCATGTGGTGGTGCTCCCAGGTGTGCGAGCCGATCTCGTGGCCCAGGTGTGCCAGTTCATCCAGCTCGGCCCGGTCCAGGAACCGCACGGGCGGCAGGCTGAAGCGTTCGGCGCAGATGCTGCGGATACGCTCCGGATCCTTCAGGCCGATCAGTGCCGGGTTGACGAAGAAGCAGGCGCTGATGCCCAGGCGGTGAAGCACGCGCGCGCCATCCAGGTTGTTGCGGAAGCCATCGTCGGAGCTCACGCAGAGGTACGGCCGGTCCATGGTGCCCTGCTGCACGCGCTGCACGGCCTCGCTGTATGGGATGAAGGTATGCGTGCGGGCCAGTTCCTCCACCAGGCGCTCCAGTGCCGCCAGCTCATCGGTGAAGGTGTGGTGGATGTAGAGGAACTGCACACGGGGCTGCGACAGGGCCCGCTCGGTGCGCCCCTGCATCCGCTGCGCGAGGGCCAGCACATCCAGTGCGGCATGGCGCGCACGCACGCGCAGGCCACCTTCGGTGCCTTTGATGTCGGCGTAGCGCTCCACGTACGTCACGGGCCGAAAGTAGGGCGCACCGGAGGCACGATGGTGCCCGGCGCATGCGCATGCGGCCCCACAGCACCGATATTTGCCCGATGCCCACCGCACCAGCCAGCAAGGGGAGCGATAAGCGCGGCCGAAGGCGCAAGCTGCTCCGCAAGCTGCGCGACCGCTACCGCCTGCTGCTGATCAACGACAGCACCTTCGAGGAGCGGTTCACCATGCGGCTGAACCGGCTGAACGTGCTGCTGCTGGGCGCGGCGGCCTTCCTCGCGTACGGGGCCTTCGTCACGGCGGTCATCGTGTTCACGCCGCTCAAGCGGTACATCCCCGGCTACGCCGATCAGGAGACCAAGCGCAATGCCTACCGGAGCCTGCTGCTGGCCGATTCCTTGGAACAGCGGCTGCACGAGCGCGACCTGTACATCGCCAACCTGCGGAACGTGCTTCAGGGCCACGCCCCGGCCGATAGTGCCACGCTCTTCGCGCCGCTGGCGGAAAAGCCCTCGCCGGAGGATCTGGCACCGGGCGTGGCCGACAGCCTGTTGCGCCAGCGCGTGGCACGGGAGGAGGCCTTCAGTGTGAAGGAGGGCCGCGTGAGCAGCGACCGGCGCGAACTGGCCGGCGTCTTCTTCTTCCCGCCCCTGCGTGGCATCGTCACCAGCCGGTTCGAGCGGCAGAAGAGCCATTTCGGCATCGACATCGTGGCCAAGGCCGATGCAGCGGTGAAAGCCTGTCTGGCGGGGACCGTCACCCTCGCGAGCTGGACCACCGACGCGGGCCACGTGCTGCAGATCCAGCACGGCAACGATCTGGTGAGCGTGTACAAGCACAACAGCGTGCTGCTGAAGAAGGTGGGCGACAAGGTGAAGGCCGGGGAAGCCATCGCCATCGTGGGCAACAGCGGCGAACTCACCAGCGGGCCGCACCTCCACTTCGAACTGTGGCTCAACGGCGAACCCGTGGATCCGCAGGCATACATGGTGTTCGAATGAGTGTGAACTCAAGGGGCAGGGGCAGGAGCAGGGGCAATGATCCCGTCTTGCTCCTGCTCCTGCTCCTGCACCCCGCCCCATGAGCCTCAAGTCCGCCATCGCCAAGCCGTACGCCAATGCCGTTACCAAGGCGGTGATGAAGCGCGCGCTGGATCCCGTTGCCACACAGGCGGCCGTGTTGAAGGAGCTGGTGCGGTTCGCGGGCGACACCAGCTTCGGGTTGGAGCACCGGTTGCATCAGGTCACCGATCATGCAGGTCTTGTGCAGGCCGTGCCGCTGCGCGATTACGAAGGCTTCAAGCCGTACATCGAGCGCATCCGCTTCGGTGAAGAGGATGTGCTGTGGCCCGGCAAGCCGCTCTACCTGTGCAAGACCAGCGGCACCACCAGCGGCGCCAAATACATCCCCATCACCAAGGAGAGCCTGCCCAACCACATCGGCAGCGCGCGGCGTGCATTGCTGGCCTACATCGCGCATAGCGGGAAGGCGGACTTCGTGGATGGGAAGATGATCTTCCTGCAAGGCAGCCCCGTGTTGGACCGCAGCACACACATCCCCAGCGGGCGCCTCAGCGGCATCGTGGCGAACCATGTGCCCGCCTACCTGCTCAGGAACCGCATGCCCAGCTTCGCCACCAACAGCATCGCCGATTGGGAAACGAAGGTGGAGGCCATCGTGAGCGAGACGATGGCCTCCGACATGCGTCTGATCAGCGGCATACCGGCGTGGGTGCAGATGTATTTCGAGCGCCTGCTCTCGCGCACCGGCAAGGCCGATGTCAAGAGCGTGTTCCCCAATTTCTCGCTCTTCGTGTACGGCGGGGTGAACTATGCGCCCTACCGCAACCGCATGGAAGCGCTCATCGGCGGCAATGTGCCCAGTGTGGAACTGTTCCCGGCCAGCGAGGGCTTCATCGCCTATCAGGACCGCAGCGCCGAAGAGGGCCTGCTGCTGGTGCTGGACAACGGCATCTACTTCGGCTTCGTGCCCATGCACGGCGATGACCGCCGCCCACGTTCCATCGCCGAGGTGGAACTGAATACGCAGTACGCGCTGGTGCTCTACACCAATGCCGGGCTGTGGGGCTACGAGATCGGCGATACGGTGAAGTTCGTTTCGCTGTCACCGCCGCGCATCGTGGTCACGGGGCGCACCAAACATTTCACCAGTGCGTTCGGCGAGCACGTGATCGCGGAGGAGGTGGAAGGAGCGTTGAAGGATGCCATGGCTTCCGTGCCGTGCGAAGTGGCGGAGTTCACCGTGGCACCGCAGCTTTCGCCACGGGAAGGGCTTCCGTACCACGAGTGGCACATCGAATTCGCCGCGCCACCGGCCGATATGCCGCGTTTCGCCGCACTGATCGACGAGGCGTTGCAGCGGCGCAATGTCTATTACAAGGACCTGATCACCGGCAAGGTGCTACGGCCGCTGGTCATCCGTCCGCTCCAGCGCGGGGCGTTCGCCGCATGGATGAAAGCGCGCGGCATGAACGATGCGCAGAGCAAGGTACCGCGTCTGGCGAACGATCGGCGCTACGTGGACGGGCTTTGATCAGCCGATCACCTGCGCCTGCGGGTAACGCTTCTTCCAGAACTCGAGCGCCTTCAGGCTGGCAAGGGTGATCACCGTGCGGTGGTCCAACTGCACCTTGATCGCTTTCAGACCTTCCTTGATCGGCTGCGTGAGGATGATCTTCTTCTTTGCACGTGGCATGGCCGTTAGGTATTGGTTCATTGGTATGACGCACAGAACCGTGCCGAAGGTGCGCGTGGCAGGTTAAGAAGTGTGAAAAGGGCGGGAGCGGGGCGTACGCTGCCTGTTCGTGGGGAACAGGTTCCACATGCACTGCTGTGCGACCTTTGCGGCATGCCCGCCCGCACCGGCACCGACCTTGCAACCGCCGCCGCCTTGTTGCGCAACGGCGAATTGGTGGCCATCCCCACCGAAACGGTGTACGGCCTTGCGGCCAACGCCTTCGACGAGGCCGCCGTGCTGAAGATCTTCCAAGCCAAGGAGCGCCCGGCCTTCGATCCGCTGATCGTACACATCGGCCGGAAAGACGCCGTACACGCCATCGCGCGCGAACTGCCGCCCGGTGCCGAAGCGCTGATGGACGCTTTCTGGCCGGGGCCGCTCACCTTGGTGCTGCCGAAGCAAGCAGCGGTCCCCGACATCGTCACCAGCGGTCTGGACACCGTGGGCGTGCGCATGCCCGCGCATCCGCTCACCCGCGAACTGCTCGGGCAAATAGAATTCCCTTTGGCCGCACCCAGTGCCAACCCTTTCGGCTATGTGAGCCCCACCACCGCGCAACACGTGGCCGACCAGCTCGGCGAACACATCCCGTACATCCTCGATGGCGGGCCATGCACGGTGGGCGTGGAAAGCACGATCATCGGGTGGGACGCAGGGGCGGACGATCGCTCGACCGCTATGGGCCGCCCCGGCAGATGGTGCCTGTACCGCGCGGGCGGGATCCCGTTAGAAGCCATCGAGTCGGTCATCGGTACCGTGGGATCCGCCGTAAAGCCGGTGATCCCGGTGGCGCCCGGCATGCTCGACAGCCACTACGCGCCGCGCAAGCCGGTGTTCGTGGGTGATGTGAACGCGCTTCTGCCTGCGCATGCGGGCAAGCGGGTGGCCGTGATCAGTTTCAGTACAGCCTATGCCGCGCATCAGAACGAGGTGCTTTCCCCGAAAGGCGATCTGGCCGAAGCCGCGCGCCGCTTATTCGCTGTGCTGCGCGAACTGGATGCCAGCGACGCCGATGTGATCCTCGCGGAGCGCTTTCCTGACGAAGGCTTGGGCCGCGCGATCAACGACCGGTTGCGACGGGCGGCCGCAGGGCGGGGGTGAACACGATCACCGGTACACCTCCTTCCGGTCGCCCACTTCACGCACCTCAACGATGCGTACGTCATCATTGATGGCATAGATGATCCGGTAGTTACCCACGCGGATACGCCAAAGGATGGAGCGGCTGCCTTTGAGCTTCTTGCATCCGGAAGGACGGGGTTCATCGCCCAACGCGCGTATGGCCTGCACGATGCGCGGCACCATGCGTACAGGTAACGCATCAATGTCCTTTTCCGCGTCGCGGGCGATGTGTACCCGATAGCTCACAACTTGCCCTTCTTCCGCAGCTTCTTCTCAAGCGCTTCCAACGTGATGGTCGGTTGACCGGCGCGCTGCTCGGCGATGAGCGCGTCGATCATATCCTCCACTTCTTCGCGCTTCTTGTCCAGCACGGCCACATCGATCTGGAGGAACCGTTTGTCGTTGACTTCGTCGTGAAGAATGGTCACGCCTTTCATGGCTCTGGGCATCAGTGAGGCGAAGATACCGCAATTCGGGTCATCGTGTTTTCCGTATCAACGACCGGTTGCGCAGGCGATATCCCTACTTCGGTTCACCCTTGCGCGCCTCGCTGAGCGGCAACCTCCAGAACGCCCCCACCATCAGCGTGTGGTCGAACTCCTCATCGATCCCATTCCCGCGCACGAGGTATTGCAGTTGATACCCCGCCGTGATCTGCAGATGCTCCCACGGCCGGTACCCGAGCTGCACCGCAGGCCGTATCTGGTCGAAGGCTCCATTGAACGTATCGTCGCCGAAGCGCATCATCGTTTCCTTCTGCAGGATCGCCTGCCATTCGCCCGCCTTGCCGCTCCTGCCGTTCAGCGGGGCGATCACGCGGGCACGGTACCGTAGCCGCCCCACGTACTTGTGCCCTTGTGATACGGGGCCTTCGGGCTGGGCAAGGTGCCGCTCAAGGAAGCGCTGTTCGCAGCGCAACCGGTGGTCCATGCGCCAGTTGCCGAGCGGGTGCTGGTAGCCGAGCTGCGCCCACGTGCGGTGCTCGCGTTGCATGGCCGGTGTGCGGAAGCGGCCGTAGGGGTGCGAGCGCCAGTAGGCATAGCCGGGCTGCAACGACCAGCGCCCCGTGCGGTATTCCGATGCGAGCAGCAGCCCCTCCTGCAAGTGATGGCCGAACCCGCCCGCCCTGCGCCAATGCACTTCCGGCGTGAACCACCAACGTTGCGCCACTTGCACATGTGCCACGGCCGAGGTCCATGCGTTGAACTGGTGCACGGTGCGGCCGTCGCGGTCGTTGGCCGATGCCGATGGCAGAAATGGCGCGAGGATCAGGAAGGCGGAAAAGGTGCTGCAACGCATCGGGGGGCGAATTTCGAGGAGGGAACCGGGAAAGATCCGGGAACGGGACGTGTTGGCATTTATTGGCGGAACGGTCGCAGACGCTGCCGTGCGGATACCGTGCCATCCACTGCCAAAAGCGATCTTTGCCCTTTCACCACGACCCGGCGTTCATGTTCACATGGGCATACGGTTCCATGTCCACATGAAAAAGATCGCCATCCTCGGCTCCACCGGCTCCATCGGCACGCAGGCCCTCGACGTGGTGCGCGAGCAGCCCGGGCATTTCGAGGTGGAACTGCTGAGCTGTGGCAACAACTGCGACCTGCTCATTCAACAGGCGCTGGAGTTCAAGCCCAACGCCGTGGTGATCGGCGATGCCGCCAAGCTGGAGATGGTGAAGGATGCGCTCTTCCCGCAGGGCATCAAAGCCTACGCCGGTGCCGAGGCGCTGGAGCAGTGCGTACGCATGGAAGGCATCGAACTGGTGCTCACGGCGCTGGTGGGTTATGCCGGTCTGCGCCCCACATTGGCCGCGATCGATGCGGGCAAGCACATCGCATTGGCGAACAAGGAAACGCTCGTCGTTGCTGGCGGGTTGGTGACGAAGGCCGCGCGTGAAAAAGGCGTGAACATCTACCCGGTGGACAGCGAGCACAGCGCCATCTTCCAATGCCTCGCCGGTGAATGGCACAACCCGATCGAGAAGATCGTGCTCACCGCGAGCGGTGGTCCGTTCCGTGGGAAGTCGCGCGAGGAACTGGCGAAGGTGACCAAGGCACAAGCCCTGAAGCATCCCAACTGGGACATGGGCGCCAAGATCACCATCGACAGCGCCAGCCTGATGAACAAGGGGCTGGAGGCGATCGAAGCGAAGTGGCTCTTCAACCTGAAGGCCGACCAGATCGAGATCGTGGTGCATCCGCAGAGCATCATCCACAGCATGGTGCAGTTCCGCGATGGCAGCATGAAGGCCCAGATGGGATTGCCCGACATGAAACTGCCGATCCAGTACGCGATGGCCTACCCGGAGCGGTTGCCCACCAACTGGCCGCGTTTCGACTTCATGAAGTACCCGGCATTCACCTTCGAGCAGCCGGATATGGACACCTTCCGCAACCTCGCGCTGGCCCTGCAAGCCATGGAGAAGGGCGGCAATGCGCCCTGCGTGCTCAACGCCGCGAACGAAGTGGCCGTTGAGCTTTTCCTGAAGGACCGCATCGGCTTCCTTGAGATGAGCGACCTGATCGCACATACGCTGGAAACCGTGCCCTTCGTTACCGACCCTGCGCTCGCAGACCTTGAAGCCAGCGACGCCGAGGCGCGCCGCGTGGCCCGCACACATACCCTTGCATGGAATTCCTGATCAAAGCCGCCCAGTTCATCCTGAGCCTGTCCATCATCGTGACCCTGCACGAGATGGGCCACTTCATTCCCGCCCGTTGGTTCAAGGTGCGCGTGGAGAAGTTCTACCTCTTCTTCGATCCGTGGATCTCGCTGTGGAAGAAGAAGATCGGCGACACCGAGTACGGCGTGGGCTGGCTGCCGCTGGGCGGCTATGTGAAACTGAGCGGCATGGTGGACGAGAGCATGGACAAGGAGCAGATGGCCCGGCCCGCGCAGCCGTGGGAGTTCCGCAGCAAACCCGCATGGCAGCGCCTCATCATCATGGTGGGCGGCGTTACGGTGAACCTGCTGCTGGGCATGCTGATCTACATCGGCGTGCTGTACACGTGGGGCAGGGAATACCTGCCGCTGAGCGAGGCGAAGTACGGCGTGCATGTCAGCGATGTGATGAAGGAAGCAGGGTTCCAAGAGGGCGATGTCATCCTCGGTGTGGAAGGCGCTGACGTGCGATCGCTGGAAGATGTGGGCCGTGCGATCCTGATCACCGGAGCGCGCAAGGTGGAGGTGGAGCGCGATGGCGGGCGCACCACCGTGGCACTGGCCCCCGACGTGCATGAGCGGATCCTGTCCGGCCGCGAGAAGCAGTTGTTCGCACCACGGGTGCCTTTGGCGATCGATTCGGTGGTGGCCGATGGGCCTGCTGCACGAAGCGGCCTGCTGAAGAGCGACAAGGTGCTGGCCGTGAACGAGGTCAACACCGCCTACTTCGGGGATCTGCGCAAGGCGCTGGCGGAGCACAAGGGAGCGAACGTGACGTTGAAGGTGGAGCGTGACGGCCAGCGCATGGGCATCGAGGTGCCGGTGAGCGATGAGGGCACGATCGGCATCGGCAACAGGCCCGCGACGGAGTTCTTCACCCCGGCCCGCGAGACCTACGGCCTGCTGGCCTCCATTCCCGCCGGGATCAAGCATGGATGGGAAACGCTGGGCGGCTACGTGAGTTCCATGAAGCTGCTCTTCTCCAAGAGCGGCGCCAGCCAGATCGGCGGCTTCGGCACCATCGGAAGCCTGTTCAGCCCGCAATGGGACTGGCAGGTGTTCTGGAACATGACCGCCTTTCTCAGCATCATCCTCGCCTTCATGAACATCCTGCCCATCCCCGCGCTGGACGGCGGCCACGTGATGTTCCTGATCTACGAGATGGTCGTGGGGAAACCCGCACCACAGCGCGTGCTGGAAGTGGCGCAGATGATCGGCATGGTGCTGCTCCTCGGTCTGCTGCTCTTCGCCAACGGCAACGACCTGTTCAAAGGCATCACCGGCCGCTTCTGATCACGTGCCCGCCCCGCCATGCTCTCGCGTGCCAAGGCCCTTTCGGAGAACAAGAAGCAGCTCACCAAGTTCGTGCTGATCGGCGGGCTGGCGGTGCTTACCGATCTGGCCTGCTACTACGTGTTCCTGAACGTGATCCCGGCCAACGCGTTCCCGCCGCCGATCGACAACGAGGCGGTGAGCAAGACGCTCTCCTTCCTATGCGGCCTGTCGGTCACCTACTGGTTCAACAAGCGCTGGACATGGCGCCGCCGCGACCGCGACAACCGGCGGCTGGCCAAGTTCCTGCTTACCTACGGCGTGTCGCTGGTGCTCAATGTGGGGATCAACTCCGGCCTGCTGCACGTGCTGCACACATGGCCGGTGTTCGCCGATGTGCCGCTGAAGTACCTGATCGCCTTCGTGGGCGCCACGGGCTTCTGTTCGGCCTTCAACTTCGTGGGCCAGAAGTTCTGGATCTTCAGGCTGGGGGAGGAGGAGGGGTAGAGCAAGTAGGCAGCAGGCAGTCAGCAGCAGGCAGTCGGCAGCACGCGGTCCGCGATGTACTGCTGAGCCGGACCATCGCAGGCACCAATAAGCCATCGGCTTCCCGCTGCGGCGATAGGTGCCGAACTGCCGACTGCCTGCTGCTGACTGCCTGCTGCATTCTGCATTCCCCCCGAACCCCGAACTCCTTCTTCACGTACAACACACCATGCCTCATGTGGTGCTGGTGGAGGACGACGCGCTCGTTCGCAAGCTTTTGGAAAAGCGGCTCGTTGTGGCCGGATGGCAGGTCACCAGCCTGCGCGATGGCCGTGGCCTCGTGGCCCAGCTTCAGCAGCAGCCCGCGGACCTCATCCTCATCGACCTCGGCCTGCCGCACATCGATGGCCTCGCCTTGGTGGAGGATCTCCGCGCCAGCGGCATCGACACGCCGGTGATGATCCTCACCGCCTACGACCTGCCGCACCTGCACGCCACCGTGCGCAGCACAGGCGCGAACGCACTGGTGCAGAAACCCTACGATCAGGAAGACCTGATCCGGCGGATGCACCGGTTGCTGGCAGCTTGAACGAAATACAGGGGCAGGGGCAGGAGGCAGGGACGCGTCATTGCCCCTGCCAACTGCTCCTGCTCCACAACCCCGACCTTTGCACCCGTGCGCGCTCCTTCGTTCACACACGACGTCATCATCATCGGCCAAGGATTGGCCGGCACGGTGCTGTCCGCCACGTTGCAGCAGCGCGGCAGGCGCGTGGTGGTGTTCGATGTGCCGCTTGCGGGCCGTGCATCGGAAGTGGCGGCCGGCTTGGTGAACCCGGTGGTGCTGCGCCGCACGGTGCTCACGTGGCGCGCGTCGGAGATGCTGGCGATCGCCGGGGCGTTCTACCGCGACCTCGGCCTGCAGTACGACAAGGCGTTCTGGCACCCCATGCCGTTGGTCGCCATCTTCCCCACGGCGCAGGAGGCGGGCATCTGGGAGCTGCGCACGAAGGATCCGGAGACCATGCGTTTCGTGCGCATGGACACCTCCGCCGACCAAGCCCTCGATGCCCTGCCGCAGCCCTACGGCCGTGGCGTGGTGGACCGCTCGGCATGGGTGGATGTGAAGGCCCTGCTCGCCGCACACCGCAACGAACTGCGCGCGGGCGACGCGCTGCGCGAACAACGCGTGGAAGCCGGGGACATCATCCGGTACGACGATGGCATCGGCATACATGACTGTTCGGCGCCGCTGGTGGTGCATTGCGCAGGGCCTTTCGCGGAAGTGCCCGGTCTGGTGCCGGTGAAGGGCGAAGGGCTCACGGTACGCATCCCCGGCCTGCACTTGGACCGCATCGTGCATCGCGGCGTGTTCCTGCTGCCGCTTGGCGCGGACGTGTACCGCGTGGGCGCCACCTTCGCGTGGGACGATGTGTGGAGCGGCCCTTCGGAGGAAGCCCGGCACTACCTGCTGGACCGTACCGAACGCTTGGTGGAACGCGAGGTGGAAGTGCTGGACCACTGGTGCGGCGTGCGCCCCGCATCCAAGGACCGCCGCCCTCTCCTCGGCCGCATCGGCACGCACGAAGTGGTGTTCAACGGACTGGGTTCGCGCGGCGTGATGCTGGCACCGTGGTGTGCGCAGCAGTTGTGCGGGCATTTGCTCGATGGTGCGCCGTTGGATGTCGAGGTGCGCGTGGAGCGGTTCGGATAGCTGAAGTGCGATGCGCTGTGTGATAGCCGCGCCGCGTCCATCCGAGGAGCAGCCGGTCGGAGCAACGAAGGCACGCTCGGACACATCATATTCTTTCCCCGCCCGCTCGCATCTTTGCAGCCGCGCCGCCAAAGGATTCCAAGGCGACCGCGACACCGCCTCCGCATAAATGCTACGGCGGATGAGACATGAGCACCAACGAGGACAAACTCAAGACCCTGATCGGCCATGCCAAGGAGTATGGCTACGTGTTCCAAAGCAGCGAGATCTACGACGGCCTCAGCGCCACGTACGACTACGGCCCGTACGGCGTGGAGCTGAAGAACAACATCCGCCGCTACTGGTGGGAGGCCATGACCAAGCTCCACGAGAACATCGTGGGCATCGACGCGGCCATCTTCATGCACCCCACCACGTGGAAGGCGAGCGGACACGTGGACGCCTTCAACGACCCGCTGATCGACAACAAGGACAGCAAGAAACGCTACCGCGCCGATGTGCTGCTGGAAGAGCACATGGCGAAGTATGCCGACAAGATCGAGAAGGAGGTGGAGAAGGGTCGGAAGAAGTTCGGTGATGCCTTCGATGAAGCGCAGTTCCGTGCCACCAACCCGAACGTGAAGCGTTCGCAGGAGCGCATCGACTCCGTGGAAGGCCGCATGAAAACCGCACTGGAGGCCAACGATCTGGAGGCCGTGCGTCAGCTTATCATCGACGAGGAGATCAAGTGCCCGGTGAGCGGCACCGGCAATTGGACCGAGGTGCGGCAGTTCAACCTGATGTTCGCCACCGAGCTGGGCAGCGTGAGCGGCGAGAGCAGCACGATCTACCTGCGGCCCGAAACGGCGCAGGGCATCTTCGTGAACTTCCTGAACGTGCAGAAGAGCGCGCGCATGAAGCTGCCCTTCGGCATCGCGCAGACCGGCAAGGCCTTCCGCAACGAGATCGTGGCGCGCCAGTTCATCTTCCGCATGCGCGAGTTCGAGCAGATGGAGATGCAGTTCTTCATCAAGCCCGGTACGCAGCAGGACTGGTACGAATACTGGAAGACCAAGCGCATGGAATGGCACCGCGCACTCGGCCTGCCAACGGAGAATTACCGCTTCCACGACCACATCAAACTGGCGCACTACGCCGATGCGGCCTGCGACATCGAGTTCAAGTTCCCCATGGGCTTCAAGGAGCTCGAAGGGATCCACAGCCGCACCGACTTCGACCTGGGCAACCACGAGAAGTACAGCGGCAAGAAGCTGCGCTACTTCGATACCGAGACCAACGAGAGCTACGTGCCCTACGTGCTGGAGACGAGCATCGGCCTGGACCGCATGTTCCTTGCGATCCTCAGCGCGGCCTACGAGGAGGAAAAACTGGAAAGCGGCGAAACACGCGAAGTGCTGCGCATCCCCGCGCCGCTGGCCCCGGTGAAGGTGGCCGTGCTGCCGCTGATCAAGAAGGACGGCCTGCCCGAGAAGGCACGCGCCATCATCGACGGGCTGAAACTGTCGCACAACTGCCAGTACGACGACAAGGACAGCATCGGCAAGCGTTACCGCCGCCAGGATGCCATCGGTACGCCCTACTGCATCACCGTGGACCACGACACGCTCACCGACAACGCCGTCACCATCCGCGAGCGCGACAGCATGAAGCAGGAGCGGGTGCCCATCAGCGAGGTGGAGCGGATCGTGGGCGAGAAGGTGGATATGCGCACGCTGCTGCGGCAGTTGTGATCGCGCGGCCCGGAGCGCCATCCGACCTTTTGGTGCGAACAGTCCCTCCGTTCAAGGAGCGGGCTGTTCGTGCTTCTGCATGATGATATATTACCCATCCCGGGATCGACGTATTTAATGTCGATCCGCCCTCGATGTCCTCCGCCGAGCAACGCGTCATCCTGCACCTGGACCTGGACAGCTTCTTCGTGAGCGTGGAGCGGCTGCACAACCCGGCCCTGGTGGGCAAACCCGTGATCGTGGGTGCCGACAGCGACCGCGGCGTGGTGGCCAGCTGCAGCTACGAGGCCCGGGCCTACGGTGTGCGCAGCGCCATGCCCATGCGCACCGCCAAGCAGCTCTGCCCCGACGCCATCATCGTGCGCGGCAACAGCGGTGCCTACATGGAGATGAGCGATGTGGTGACCGAGCTCATCCGCGCGCGCGTGCCGCTGTTCGAGAAGACCAGCGTGGACGAGTTCTACGTGGACCTCACGGGCACGGAGAAGTTCTTCGGCGCGGAGAAGCTGGCGCGCGATGTGCGGGCGGCGATCCTGCGCGAAACCCACCTGCCCAACAGCTTCGGCCTCTCCGCGAACAAGACCGTGAGCAAGGTGGCCACCGATGATGCGAAGCCCAACGGCACCAAGCAGATCGCGCACGGCACCGAGAAGCCCTACCTGGCCCCCAAGCCCATCGAGGCCATCCCGGGCGTGGGCGGCAAGACGGCGCATCTGCTGCGCAGCATGGGCGTGGCGCGCATCGCCACCATGCAGGAGATGCCCATGGAGTTGCTGGAACGGCTGCTCGGCGCGCACGGCCCCGTGCTGTGGCGCAAGGCCAACGGCATCGACCCCAGCCCCGTGGTGCCCTGGCACGAACGCAAGAGCATCGGCACTGAACGCACCTTCGCCACCGACACGCTCGACCTGGTGAAGGTGCGCGGCATGCTCACCGCCATGGCCGAGAGCCTGGCCTTCCAGCTGCGCCGCGGGCGCCGGCTCACGGGCTGTGTGAACGTGCGCGTACGCTATGCCGACATGGAGACGCACGACCGCCAGCAGCGCATCCCCTACACCGCCTGCGACCACCTGCTGTTGCCGCTGGTGCACGACCTCTTCCACAAACTCTACGACCGCCGGCAGCGCATCCGGCTCATCGGCGTGCGCTTCAGCAACCTCGTGGGCGGCGGCCACCAGATGGACGCCTTCACCGACACCGAGGAGGCCATGCGGCTGTACCAGGCCATGGACAAGATCCGCCAGCGCTTCGGCGACCGCACCGTGATGCGCGCCAGCGGCATGGACGCGCACAGCATCGGCCGTATGGACGATCCGTTCGACGGGCAGGCACCGCTGCTGCTGGCCAACCGACGTACTTAGGGGTGACAGAACGGTCACTCCACCACCACGCGAAGGGCCTCTTCACCCGCTATACGGAGCAGGTAGAGCCCCGGCATCAAACCAGTCACATCCACCGTGCTGCGACCGGGACGCAGCGATAAGCGCTGCACCCGCTGACCCGCGCTGTTCATCAGTTCGGCGGGCACGGGGAGGCTTCCCTTGCGTTCAATATGCAACAGACCGGTGGTCGGGTTGGGCCACGCATGCAGATCGTTGGAGGTGGGCCTCGTGTGCACACCGGTGGTGATCCCCGCGATACGCCCCAGCACGGCCGCCTGGCCCCCATCGCTGTTCACGCTGAAAGGCCCGTAGGTCAGATCGCCCGAAGTGTGTGCCACGAAGTGCACGGCATCGGCTTCCGCACCGCTGGTGATTGTCTGGGCCGTCACGAAGATGCCCGCGGCAGCGCTATTGGCGACCCATTGCGGCACGCCATCGGGATCGATGGCCAGCACCGCGAGGCGGCGGCTGGTGATGCCGGGCCCACCGCTCACCACGCCATTGCCCCAGCCCACCGTGCCGCGAGTGGAGCCCGTGAAATACACCTCACCCGCATTACCGACCGCGATACAGGCGCCTTGGGCACGCTGCACATCACCGGTGATGCCCTCGCCGGTGGGATGCGCCTCCAGCCCCCAGATGAAATGGCCCGTGCTGTCGAGCCGGGCGATGAACACATCGTGCCCCCAATTGGTGCCGATGAATTGCATGCCGCCCCACAACCCGCCCGATAGGTTCAGATCTCCCGCCAAGTAGGCGTGCCCATCCTGCGTGGCGGCCACGGTGGGATGGGTGAAGGTGAAGTCCCGCGCGAACTCTGCGAATCCTGCCGTGCCATCGGGCCGGTAGCGCAGCACGAACATGTTGTAGCCCTCGGTGCTCTCAACAGCAAAGCTCTGCCCACCGAACGTGAGGTCGCCGTTCTCGCACGATCCGCTCACGTACAAACCGCCCCATGGGTCGAAGCTCAGGTTGCCGAAGCGCCGGACGCCGCTGATGGTGCGTTCCTCCACATCGTTGCCCGCCGCATCCACACGCACCACCTTGCCGGACATGAAATCCTCCACGAGGTACCACAAGTGTCCGTCGGGATCGATCGCCAGGGAGGGGACCTCATCTCCGCCGGGATGCGCGATGCTGAGGTTGCGGCACCACAGCGGTGTGCCCGTGGTGAGGTCCCACGCGAGGAGGAAATGGTTCATCGTCAGGAAGCTGCCCAGGCTGGGCACTTGGGTGCCATCGCAGAGCACCAAGGCATCGCCGGCGAACGCTCCAGTGAAATAGCCGATGCCCTGGGGCGACACCGCTGCGGCGCCCACGGACACGGAATCGGACACGGCACAGGATAGGCCCACAGCACCAGTGGCCGGGTCCAGCGCATCGAGGACGACCGTACCGAGGATATGGGTGCCGTAAATGAGCGACACATCCGCCATGCGCATGGCCGCCAAGTGGCCCGGCGCGGAAGCCAGTTCGTGGCGCGGCATGCCCGGGTTGGAGATGTAATCGACCGACGCCTCATTGAGCCAGCTCACTTGCTGGGCATGCGACACGGGCCCCACGAGCAGGGCAAGGGAGAGGAGATGGGTACGCATGGGATCCGCCTTCTTGGTGGAAGGACGCGGGCGGACCGCTCGGCGGATGCCTCGTTCTCGTACTATTTGGCCCCGTACCGCGGATCGGGCTTCCACGGCAATTTCATGAACCGTTCGGTGCGCAGGGCGCAATGCCCGAACTCCTCCTCCACCACACCGGTGAGCAGATACACACCGCGCCCACGGAAGGGATGGCGCGCGGCCACCTGCGGGAACTGCGTGCTGTCCCAGAAGTCGCCCGCGGGATCGATGAACGAACCGAAGGTCATCTGTTGCCCGTAGTGCGTGGTGGTCGTCTTCACGTGGATCAGATAGCCGCGCATGGCGACGCGGCGGCCGATGTGCTGGGGCATGTCGCGCGCGCCGATGTGCGGCAGGTCCGTGGGAATGGTGTCGGCGGTCGCGTCCACCAGCGTGAACGGATCGCACAGCGGGAAGCCCAGCAGCTCCAGCTCGTCGTAGGCATCGGCCAGCGGATGATGGTGCAGCGGTGGCAGCGCAGGCTCTTCCACACGCGTGGCGAACAGATCATGACCCGCACCGACACGTGCCGGACGATGCAGCAGGGCCAGGTCCCACAACAGCTGCGGCTTGCTGCGACCGGTGAAGCGCAACGCCCCGGCACGCACCAGCAGACGCGCCTGCTCGAGCTCCAGCGGCACACGCCGCAGCAGGTCCTGCAGATCGGTGAAGGGCCCGCGGCGACGCCGTTCTTCCAGCACCGCGTGCACCGTATCGCTCGTGAGGCCTTTGATGTGCGCGAGGCCGAGTTGGATCCGGGGAGCCGGTCGGGAGTTGTCGGTCGTGGGTCGGTCGCGCTCACCGTGACAACGCACAACCGACCACTGACACCCCCTCCTTGCCAACGAACACCACTCCTCGCTCGTGTTCACGCACGGCGCCTCGATCACCGCGCCCGCCCGTTCCGCCTCGTGCAGGTAGAACTCGGTGCGGTAGAACCCACCGAAGTTGTTGGCCACGGCCACTAGGAACTCCAGCGGGTGGTGGGCCTTGAGGTAGAGGCTCTGGTAGCTCTCCACGGCATAGCTCGCACTGTGGCCCTTGGCGAAGCTGAAGCTGGCGAAGCTTTCGATCTGGCGCCAGATCTCCTCCACCTCCTGCGGTGGATGGCCGAACCGTTGGCAATTGGCGAAGAACTTCCGCTCCACTTCCTTGAAGTCGTCCCGTTCGCGGTAGCGCAGGTTCATGCCGCGCCGCACCTGATCGGCCTCGGACAAGTTCAAGCCACCGTACTGCACCGCCACCTTGATCACGTCCTCCTGGTACACCATCACGCCGTAGGTCTCGGGCATGATCTCCAGCAGTCGCTTGGGGGCCTGCTTGCGCCGTTCGGGGTCGTGGTGACGCAGCAGGTACTCGCGCATCATGCCGCTCTCGGCCACGCCCGGGCGGATGATGCTGCTGGCCGCCACCAGCCCGAGGTAGTCCTCCACGCGCAGCTTCTTCAGCAGCATGCGCATGGCCGGGCTCTCCACGTAGAAGCAGCCGATGGTGTCGCCCTTGCGCAGCAGCTCCTTGATCGCGGGGTCCTGCTTGAAGCGCGGGATGTCGTGGATGTCGACGGGCTCCGGGGCCGCGGCGTTCACCATCTCCACCGCATCGCGGATGTGGCCCAGGCCGCGCTGGCTCAGCAGATCGAACTTGTGCAGACCCAGGTCCTCGCACTCCAGCATGCTGATCTGTGTCACCGGAAAGCCTTTGGGCGGGCGATGCAGCGCGGTGAAGTGCGTCACGGGCCTCTCGGTGATCACCACGCCCCCGGCATGGATGCCGAACTGGTGCGGCATGCCGATGAGCCGTTGCGCATGCCGCACCACCGCGCGCGCCACGCGGTCCACGGTGCCTGCCCGCACCTGCGCGCTGGGAGCGCCGCGCCCCCAGCCGCCTTCGTCGCCCGCGCTCAGCGCATCGATCTCTGCGGGTGGCAGGCCGAGCGCCTTGCCCAGCTCACGCACCGCACCCCGCCATTGGAAGGTGGTGTAGGTGGCGATCTGCGCGGCATGGATGCGTCCCGCGTCGGGACCGTTGTACTTCGAGAAGATGTAGCGGTACACCTCGTCGCGGTCCTTCCAGCTGAAGTCGATGTCGAAGTCGGGCGGGTTGCGCCGCGCGGGATTGATGAAGCGCTCGAAGTAGAGGTCCAATTCCAGCGGGTCCACGTCGGTGATCCCGAGGCAATAGGCCACCAGGCTGTTGGCGCCGCTGCCGCGCCCCACGTGGAAGAAGCCCCGGCTCCGCGCGAAGTCCACGATGTCCTGGTTGATACGGAAGTAGCTCACGAAGCCCTTCTGGTCGATCACGTCGAGCTCGTGGCGCAACCGCTCCAAGGCCCGCTGCGACGGCCGTCCGTAGCGGGTGTGCAGCCCGCGCAAGGCATCGGCGTGCAGGCGCTCGCGGTCCTCGCGCTCGTCGGCGCCGAAACTGCGCCAGGTCTTGTCGCTGGCGTCGAAGGCGATGATGCATTCCTCCAGCAGGGCCATGGTGTTCCGCGGCAGGTGCGGATGGTCCTGGTAGATGCGCATCACCTCGTCGGATGAGCGGAACACTTCGTCGGGCCGGGCCAGTTCCTCGGGTGGTAGCAGGCTCAGCACGGTGTTGTGGGCCACGGTGCGCAGCAGCCGGTGCAGATCGAACTCGCGATGGCGTTCCGTGCCGGGATCGCGGAAGGTCACCGGCATCCAGGCCACGAGGTCCTTGGTGGATCGGGCCCAGGGGCTGAAGGGCAGGCGCGTGAGGTCGCTGGGGCGCACGCCGATGCGTTCGTGCGGCAGTAGCGTGCGGTGCGGCGTGGTGAAGGGCAGGATGAAGTACGTGTGCTCCAGCAGCGGCGGTCGTTCGGGCAGCGGCGTGCCATCGAGCAGGTGGGTACTGAGGAGCGTGTTGAGCGCTTGGAAGCCCTCGTTGTTGCGGGCCAATCCGATGTACAGCAGGTGCGACCCTTGCCGGAACTCGATGCCCACCACGGGCCGCACACCGTGCTTCGGTGCGTCGCGCACGAAGTCGGGCACGCCGGCCGTGCAGTGGATGTCGGTGAGCGCGCACACCGTGGCACCCGCGCGTGCGGCCTCCTCCAGCAAGGCGCCGGGCCGCAGCACGCCGTACTTCAGGCTGAACCAGCTGTGGCAGTTGAGGAACATGATCGACGGATATTGCGTCGATCCGTCGATCAAAAAGATAGCTCGATCAGGTATCTCGGGCTTGTAACTTCATTCGCCGATGAGCCGTCCCATCGACGGTACCCTCCCATGCGCTTCCTCACACCGCTCCTGCTTGTTCAGGGCCTGTGGCTGCAGGCCCAACCGGGCATCCTCGCCGCCATCGACCTGCGCGACCAACACCACGACCGCCTCGCGGTGGAGTTGACCGTGCCGCCGCTCAATGTCGATCAGGCTGTCTTCGCCCTGCCGCGCATCGTGCCGGGGATCTATGGCATCATGGACCACGGTCGCCTGGCCAGTGACCTCCAGGCCTTCGACCCGAACGGAGAGCCCATCCCTGTGCAGCGCCTCGACGTGGGCCGCTGGACGATCCCCGAAGCACGCGCCCTGCACCGCATCACCTATTCCGTGGACGATGGCTGGGAGGAGTTCGACATCCGTTTTTCCCTGGGCAACTACCGCTCTTCAGAAGGCACGGTGAAGCACGAGGCCGTGGTGCTGAACCATAACACGGTGATCGGTTATTTCGAAGGGCACGAAGCGTTGCCGTACACCATCCACCTGAAGAAGCCCGCCGCGCACTACGCTGCCACCAGCCTGCCACGCACGCAGGAGACCACCGATGCCATCACCTTCAACGCCCGCAGTTACCGCCATCTGGTTGACAACCCTGTGATGGTGGCCCCGGCGGACACGGCCCACATCCGCTTGAAGGACATCAACGTGCTGGTGGCCTGCCACAGCACCACGGGCAAGGCCATCGCACACGACGTGGCGAAGGAGATCCGTCCGTTGCTGGCGGACCAACGTGCCTATCTCGGGGGCGCTCTGCCGGTGAAGGACTATACCTTCCTGATCTACCACCACCCGAGCGACGTGGAGGGCAGTAGCATGGGCGACGGTCTGGAGCACTCGGCCAGCACGTTGATCCTGCTGTGCATGCCGCTGGATGCGGAGATGATCGCGCGCAGCGTGTACGGCATCGCCAGCCACGAGTTCTTCCACACGATCCTGCCGTTGAGCGTACACAGCGAGGAGATCGCGCAGTACGATTTCAACGCGCCGCGCATGAGCCGTCACCTCTGGCTCTACGAAGGCATGACCGAATACTTCGCCATACACATGCCGGTGAAGCAGGGCAGGCAACCGGTTGAGGAGTTCCTCGGTGTATTGAAGGAGAAGATCCGGATGATGCGCAAGTTCCCGGACGACATCGCCCTGACCACCCTGAGCCAGCAGGCCATGGAACAACAGGAGCAGTACTACAACTTCTACCTGAAGGGCACGCTCTTCTGCATGGGGTTGGACATCGCCTTGCGCGAACGATCGAAGGGCACCTACGGCGTGGTGGAACTGGTGCAGGACCTGCAACGCGAATACGGCCCCGGCAGGCCGTTCAAGGACGAGGAGTTGTTCGCCACCATCGAGCGCCTTGCCGGGCCGGACATCGGGGCTTTCCTGCAACGCCACCTGAACGAACCCAGCGTGCTGCCGGTGGAGGAATGGTTGGGCAAGGCGGGGATCACCATGGACAAGAACAGCGTTCCGCTGGCCGAGGCGAAGCCCACCAAGGAGCAGAAGCGTTTGCGGACGTGGTGGCTGGGCCGATAGCAGGGCTTTGCGGGCATCGCCAAGGCTGGACCACAACAGGGCCCCGCGAAGAGCTCCAGTTCTGGCCATCTACTACATGAGTAGTATTGGAAGGGTGCGCAATACCTCCCAATTTCGTCCCCGCCTTCCCGTGCCGCTGACCGCGCCTTTGCATGGCCGCCCCCTGCTCCGCCGAGACTTCGCGGAGGCATGGTCGGCGAAGCAAGGAGCTTCGGCAGGGCCATAAGGCGGACAACCCATGCGCCTCCTCATCCTACCCCTGCTGCTGATCCACTGTGCGCTCCTGCACGCACAGGAACAGCCCACCACACACGCCCGCCCGCTCGCCGACACGGTGCAGGCCGACGTGCTCATCGACAGTCTGAAGCGGTACGTGGGCACGGGCCGGATCGAGGAGGCACTGGTGCTCGTTCCGGAGCTGGAGGCGGTGATCGCGGGCATCCGCACGGGTGGTGATCACCCCGCGCTGCTGCCCCGGCGTTTGCAGGCCACCAAGCTCGAAGGCATCGCGCACTACCGCGCAGGCGCATACCCCAAGGCGCTCGACGCGTTCCAGCGGTTCCAACAGGTGGCCGAACTGTACGGCGCCCCCGAGCACATCGGCGCAGCGCACAACTACCAGTCATACCAGTACCGCGAGATGAACGATGTGCCGCGTGCGATGGAAGCCTCCCGCAAGGCCATCGCCATCCTGCGCACCCTGCCGCCCGGCGACGACCTCGCCAACGCGCTCTCCGGCCTTACCTCCATCGCCTCCGATCAGGGCCTGTACGACAGCGCCGTCACTTACGCACGCGAGGCCGTTGCCATCTATGCGCGCACCGGCAACGACATGAACCGTGGATCCACCCTGCTGAACATGACCGACGCCTTCATCCAACAGGAACGGTACGATTCCGCCCTCGCCTGTGTGAAGCGGGCCATGCCCTTGGTGGAGGCTGCCGGCAACCCCTATTACCTCCTCATTGCCCACGGCCAGCATGGGCGTGCGCTGCTTGCCACGCGGCAGTACGTCGCCGCCGCCGATGAACTGGGCATCGCGGAGCGGATGGCCGTGGAATTGGAGGACGATGAATCGCTGGGGCGGATCAAGGACCTGCGGGCCCTGATCAGTGCGCAGGGCAACGACCCCGTTGCTGCCATACGCCAGCTTCAGGACGGCCGCGACGCCCTCATCCGCGACCTCGATCTGGCGAAGGTGCAGGAGATCACCGAGGTGCGGTTGAAAGCCGAGCACGAGCAGGAGCAACAGTTGGCCGCGATCCGGCTGGCCGAAGAGCGGCAACGCCGCCACCATGCGTTGATCGGCGGGGCGCTGGTGCTGCTCATCGCCCTGCTGCTGGCATGGCTGCTGATCGCCACCCGCCGCAAGAACGCCCAGATCATCCGCGCCCAACAGCAGGTGGTGGAGGTCGAAAAGCAACACGAAGCCGAGCAGGTGCGCACCCGCATCGCCCGCGACATCCACGACGACATCGGCAGCGGCCTCACCAAGATCGCCATGCTCGGCAGCGAGGCCCGGCAGCACGTGCAGGAGCATTCCGAAGAACTACGCGGCACCTTGGAACGCATCATCGGCCACAGCCGCGAGGTGAATGCCGCCCTCAGCGACATCGTGTGGAGCGTAGATCCCGCCCATGACACAAGCGAGGAACTGGTGCATCATGCCCGCAACGTGGCGCAGCGCCTGCTGGAAGGCAGCGGCGTGGCGCATGAGCTGCTTTTCGATCACATCGATCCCGCGCATCCGGTGGCACCCGGCACCAAGCACCACGTGGTGATGGTGATGAAGGAGGCCATTAATAATGCACTGAAGTATGCTGGCGCAAAACACATCAACGTGCATTTGGAAGCCGGTGGTCACCACGTGAAGCTGGTGATCGCCGATGATGGCAAGGGCTTCGATCCGGAAGCGATGGCACGCGCGGGGAATGGGCTGCGCAACATGCGGGCGCGGGCGGAAGCCATCGGGGTACGGTTGACCCTGCATTCAACGCCCGGGCATGGCTGCACTGTGGAATTCGATGGATCTTTGGCGTAGTCCGTACATGGCGGCATGTTGGTCACGCTCACCCGGAAGGCCTGAACGGGACGGCCATCATGTACGGATCCGCACAGCACCCATGCGATCGGCTCTTTCCGTACTCCTTTCCGCTTGCATTCTCCCTGTCGCATTTGCACAGTATGCTCCGCAACGGCTCGACTCGGTCCTGCGCGAACTGGACCGCCCACAGCATGATACGGCCCGCATCGAGCTTCTCATCCTTGCGTCGGAATCGTGGTTCACATCACCCAAGGCCTATCCCTATCTGGAAGAGCTTGCGCAGGTAAGCGAACGGCTGGCACAAAGCCCCGACACCACCTTCCGCGAACGAGCGCTGCACGGATCCGCGTACCACGGTTACTTCATCGGTTACCACGCCAAGTTCGAACGCAACGTGCCGCTCGGGCTGCATTCGTTCAGGCAGGCGCTGGCGCATTTCACCGCTTTGCGGGATACCGCCATGCTCGCCGAGTGCCACGATGCCCTCGGTGTGCTGCTCCAGGCAGCAGGCGACCCCGCGCAGGCGCAGGCCCAGTTCAGGCGCGAACTCCTTCTGGCCCGCGCACGGGGAAACACGCGGCAGACGATCCAGGCCTTGGTGCATCTGGCGGCCTGTGAGCGCGACCTCGGCCGTATCGCATCGGCACATGCATTGTTGGACAGTTGCCCACCCGGAAGCCCTGCGGATCGGTCACTGGCCCTGCTCGAACGCGCCCGGACGTTCCTTGAGGAACACGATACTACCATGGCCTTGCAGGTGTTGGAGCAAAGCCTCGGGGCCGCCGCAGCTTCCGACAACGAATGGGACAAACTGCCCGTGTTGACGGTGCGCAGCCGGGTCTTCCTGCAACGGGGCCGCACGCACGAGGCGTTGGAGGATGCCACCCGATGCGCGGAACTGGCCGGTAGGATGAACGATCGTACGGCCCAATGCGGCTGCATTGTGTTGCAGGCATACGCACGAAGGGACATGGCCGAGCCCGAAAAGGCGGATGCCCTGCTGGCTGCGGCGCAGGAACTGGCCATCGGATCGCGCAATGTGGGTTCTGCGCGCGAGGCCGGCGATGAAGGCTCGCAACTCGCCATCGCGGACCTGTGGCGCCGTGTGCTGGCGGACATGGGACGTGAACGGGATGCCCGCATGATGACCGAGCGTTGGGCTCTGTTGAAGGATAGTGTGGCCGGCATGGACGGCCGCGATGAGATCCTCGCGTTCGAGTTCCGCACACAGGCACTGCGCGACAGCATGCACTATGCACAGCGCATGCACGAGGCATCGCTGGCGCACGAGCGCGACCTCTCCCGCGAGCGCGGCCGCAGGTACCTGTTCATCGGGCTGGCCTCGATGGCCCTGTTGACCGGCTCCTTGCTCTGGGCCCGCGTCCGCACGGTACGCCGGGCCAACAAAGCCATCCTTGAGGCCCAGGACAAGTTCGTGGAAAGCGAGCGAGCGCGTGAAGCGGGCGAAGTGCGCACCCGCATCGCCCGCGACATCCACGACGACATCGGCAGCGGCCTCACCAAGATCGCCATGCTCGGCAGCGAGGCCCGGCAGCACATGCAGGAGCATTCCGAAGAACTGCGCACCACGCTGGAACGCATCATCGGGCACAGCCGCGAGGTGAACGCCGCCCTCAGCGACATCGTATGGAGCGTAGATCCCACGCACGACACCAGTGAGGAACTGGTGCATCATGCCCGCAACGTGGCGCAACGCCTGCTGGAAGGCAGCGGCGTGGCGCATGAACTGCGCTTCGATCATACCGGCCCATCGCACCCCGTTGCGCCCGGCACCAAACATCACGTGGTGATGGTGATGAAGGAGGCCATCAACAATGCGTTGAAGTATGCGGATGCAAAGCATATCAACGTCCATCTGGAAGCCGGGGCGCACCGCGTGAAACTGGTGGTGGCCGATGATGGCAAAGGCTTTGATCCCGGGGCCATGGCTCGTGCGGGTAACGGCCTGCGCAACATGCGGGCGCGGGCGGAAACCATCGGGGCCGATCTGCGGATGGAAAGTGCCGAGGGAAAGGGATGCGCGATCACGCTGGCGGGGAAGCTGGCGTAGGGGGAGAAGTAAGCGAGTGGCGAGTAGGCGAGTACCGCAACATCCACCATGCGGCACCCGCCACTCTTCTACCCGCCACTCATTTACTTCTTCACTACATTAGCGGACATGTCCGCCAGCCCCATCCGTGTCGCCATCGTGGAGGACGATAGCGAGATCCGGCAATTGCTGCGCAATATGCTGTTGCGGGCCGATGGCTTCCGCGTGGTAGGCTCTTATCCCGATGCGGACACCTACCTCGCCGATCTGGAGCGCATCGCGCCGGAAGTGGTGCTGATGGATATCGGACTGCCGGGCATGAACGGGATCGAGTGCGTGCGCAAGGCCAAGCCCCGATCCGAGGCCACGCAATACCTGATGAGCACCGTGTTCGAGAGCCCGGCCTACATCCACCAAGCGTTGTGCGCGGGCGCCACCGGTTACCTGATCAAGAGCGCCGAGCCGGACGAGATCATCGCCGCAGTGCGCGACATCCACGCCGGTGGCTCGCCCATGTCGCCGCCTATCGCGCGGCTGGTGGTGGCCAGTTTCCAGCAGCAGATCAAGCAGGACATTCAGGATCACCTGCTCAGCGAGCGTGAGAAGAGCGTGCTGGATCAGCTTGCCAACGGGCTCTCGTACAAAGAGATCGCCGCCAAGGCAGGGATCAGCACCGAAACGGTGCGCAAGCACGTGCGCAACATCTACGGCAAGCTACAGGTGAGCTGTAGGCACGAAGCGGTGCGCAAGGTGTATCCTGGAAGGAAGTGATGCGCCGTAAGCCCGCCGAGGCGGGGTACAAGACACACTACTAAAGGGGTAGTGCCCGTCAAGTCGTCCTTTTGCATCAGCAGGATGCCCCCAACGCCCCTCTGATGCCGACATGAGCGCACACACGCTCCTTCCCGCGCCTGCGCCAGCAGGCCAGTGAAGTGGCCGCAGGTCGCGACCGGGCCGGTGGCGTGGTTCCGCTTGCTCGCGGTCGGAGAACCCCGCTTAGGGGGTCATCATCTTCACCATGTTGGCCGCCTTCATGGCCTCCGTCTGGTTGTATTCCGAAGCCATCTTGTTGGCGTTCACCGCATCGATGATCGTGCCGATGCCGCAGAAGCCCCATGTAAGGAGGTAGGCGACCCCCATGCCGGTCTGTCCAACGATGAACCGCTGGATGCCCGCGATGCCCAACAGGCCCACCAAGGACAGAAGCAGCAGGGTCTGCCCATCCTTCCGGCTGCCCGAGTACATGGCGATGAATTGGCGCACCTGGTTCTCGTTCATCCCCGCCGTTGCGCTCTGAATGACCATCAATTCATCGGGTTTCAAGCCCGGAAGCATCATCATCAACTGTTGCTGATCCATGTGGTTCGTTGTTTGGTTCGTGGTCTGCTTAGCTCGTAGACCCTGTACAGCAGGATCAGGAGGATCGGGATGCCCAGTGGATGGTGTTCCATCGAGGCGCTGAATTCGAGGTGCATCGCATCGTGCAGGGCATGCCCTATGCCACAGCCCCAGCAGGAGGTGAGGCCCATCCAGTGGAAGAGGCAGAGCGTGGGGCCTTCATCGCCGTGGCCGAAGAAGAGAACGAGCAATCCGACGCTCCATGCCATCCGTTCGGAGGTCGCATACCCGATCAGCTTTTTCAGCTTCTGCCAACTCATCACGATCGTGATGAGTTGGCAGATATTCGGAACGGCCAGATCCGCAGGGGGGCAGTTCTTCTTCTTCCGCTTCGGCCCGGCGTCAATCAATGATGCCGACAGGAAAGGACCGTTACACGGTAGTCCTCTTTGCTCCCGCTCACGGCGTAGACCAAGCGGTGCTCCATGTCTATCCTCCTCGACCAGTAACCGGCCAGTTGATGACGCAGGGGTTCCAGCTTGCCAAGCCCTTTGAACGGGCCCCACTTTATATCGGCGATAAGCTCCCGGATCCTGTTGGCCTTGGTCAGGTCGGCATCCAACCAAAAGCAGAAGTCAGACCATGCGGGTGCGCTGAACTGGACCCGCATGATGCCTCTGTCACGGAGCCTCGTTGAACTCGTCCGGCGTGACCACATCGCCACGCTTCATTTCGGCGATGAACACTCCAGCAGTTCGCGGTTCTTCTTCTTGGCGGCAGGATCACCACGGAGTCGTTCTCATCGGCGCTGCGCGACACCACGATCACCTCGAACGACTTGGTCACGCGGTCGAGATAGCTCTTCAACTTGTCGCGCAGCGTGGTGACGGGTATAGCGATCATGTCGGTTAGTTGTGCGTACAAACGTGCGACATTCCGGCCTTCTGGGCCATCAGTCCTTCCGGCGCTTCTTCTTCGCCTTCGGTAACGGCAGCACTTCCCCCATCCGCAGCAGGACCCCCGCCAGCTTGCGCTCACCAACGATCACATCCTCCGGCACGAGGTAGTAGTCCTTCGAGCCAGGATAGGGATGGCCTCGCTCGCAATGGTCCAACGCGGCGCTCTCGGGCATGATCTTCACGAATAGCTGGTCGTCGCAGATGAAGGCCACGGGCTTGCCATTGGCGTACAGGGCGAACTCGCCGAACATGGGCTTCACGCTGAAGCGGTCGGGGTGGCCCAATTGTTCGAGGATGAAGGCGGCGGTGTCCTTGCGGGTAGCCATCACTTCACGATCTCCTGACACAGTTCCACCAGCACACCGCCCGCGCTCTTCGGGTGTACGAAGCACACGAGCTTGTTATCGGCGCCGCGTTTGGGCTCCTCGTTCAGCAGGGTGAAGCCTTCTGCTTTCAGGCGGGCCATTTCCGCGCGGATGTCTGCCACCTCATAGGCGATGTGGTGGATGCCCTCGCCACGCTTCTCTATGGCCTTGGCGATGGGTCCATCGGGGCGGGTGCTTTCCAGCAGTTCGATCTTGTTCGGCCCCACTTGGAAGAACGAGGTGATGACGCCTTCGCTCTCCACGGCTTCGCGCTTGTAGCTGGCGGCACCCAGCAGCTTGTGGTACAGTTCCTCGGCGGCGCTGAGGTCCTTCACGGCGATGCCGATGTGTTCGATGCGGATCATGGGTGGAGGGGGCGTCAGTTGTCAGTTGTTGGTTGTCAGGCTGTGGGAGTGTGCTGGTCGGCAGCCTGACAACTGACGACCAACAACCACCTCCAAAGAAAAACCCTCCGGCAGGAGGGTCTTCCAACGCGTTTTTGATCCCCTCAACGCTTGATGAACGTCTCGCCCGTCTTGTTGTCGTAGTTGAGGTAGTAGAGGTCCTTCTTCAGGGTGGCCACCTCCACGCGATCGGCGTAGCCGCGCTTCACGATGTTGCCGTACTGGTCGTAGATCTCGAACAGGGTGGTGCCGCTGAAAACGATCTCGTCCTTCGGCTTGGGCGGGCTCCATGTGATGGGCACCACGGTGGATCCATAGGTGACGGCTTCGCTGTACCGCGCGCGCTTGCTGAGGTCCATCTGCTTGACGCGGAACATGTTCTCGCCACTGTGGGGCGTGATCTTGAACTCGTAGCTGTGCTCGCCGGGCTTGCCGATGCCCATCACCTCACCGGCCTTCACCCACTTGTTCCAGCGTTTCTGCTCCACGATGAAGGGCAGCTCGCCGGTCTCGTTGGTGGTGGTCCACGTGTAGGTGCCGTCGGTGCCGATGGACTGCTTCACGATGTCGAAGGTGCTCTTGGGCTTCAGCACTTCGGGGTTGAGCACCACGGGCGTGCAACCATCCTTGTGCTTCACCTTCACCACCACCTTGTCGCCCACGTTGAGGCCGAAGTTGTTCATGTCCACCTCGAAGGCGCTGCTGTTGATCTCGTCGGTGGCGATCTGGTCGTTCACCGTGACCTCGAACACACAGAAGCCGACCCCGGCCTCGGAGAAGGGGTTCTGGATGAAGAGGTTCTTGCCTTGGTAATTGCCATCAAGCACGATCACGCCAGCGGAGGCGGGAATGCTCAAGGCAGCAGCGAAGAAAAGGGGGATGGCACGCATGGCGGTAGTCCGGTGAAGCTGCAAGGATAACCGATCCGGACCGGGTTTCCAAGGGCTTTTCGACGCCGTGTGTACGGGGGATCGACCGATCGGTTACAGCGGGTCTCCGGGAAGCCCCGCCCCGGCTCAGTCGTGGTGCCTGAGCACCCCCGCCCGCACGGCCACTTCCAAGTGGTTCTCCGGTGGCGGAATGGGGCAGGAATAGCGCCCGCCGTAAGCGCAATACGGGTTGTAGGCCCGGTTGAAATCCAGTTCCACCGCATCGCCCAAGGGGCCTTCCAGATCGAGGTAACGCCCTCCGCCATAGGTGGTTTCGCCGTTGGTGAGGTCGGTGAAGGGCACGAAGAGGTAGTTGCGGTAATCGTCCAACCGGCTGAGGTCGATGTTCCGGTACACGGTGAGCTGCTGCTCCGTTCCATCCAGCGTGAAATGCAGGAGGCCCACGCTCTGGTACTTCGGCTCGCGCTCGGTGCTGGTCTTCATGCCGAAGACCTCCCCGGTGCGTGGCTCGAAGCGGGCTGTGACCAGAAAGCTCCGGTCGGCGACGAAGCGGGGCAATGCGGTGAAGCCCTCCCGGTCCTCCTTCGGCAGGGGCGAATGCAGGGTGTCGCGATAGGCCGAGTCGATCGCCGCCCAGTACCGGTCCAGCCCGGCCAGCCATTCCTTGTCGCTTTGGGCTGCCAGTGTGTGGCCGGCCACCGCCAACAGCACGGCCATCAACAGCCTCATGCCGCCGGTCTCACCTTGATGGAACCCGCCATGCGCTTCACATCGGCCTCGTTGAAGCGCCGTTGCTCCACATCGGTGATCACGAAAGTGCGATCGCCCGCCTGCACAGCGCGGTAGAAGTGGATGTAGGTGCCAGCATCATCGGGGAACTCCGAGCGGTACACGAGCTTTTCGGGAGTCTCTTCGATCACCGTGTGCTTGCGCAGCATGTCGCGGTCCAAGTCGGCTTTCAGGCGGGCAAGGTCGGCGGGCTCTTCGGTGATGAGCAGGCCGAAATGCTCACCGGCGCTCACCTCCAAGTGGCCGAACTCCTCGTTCCATTTCACCGTGGCCGAATCCACGCCGAGGGTGGCCATATCGCCCAGTTCCACCAGCAGGGGCGTGTCGTAGGTCGCGAGGTCGAGCACGGCGGGCGCGATGGCGGTCTCGGTGCTGTCCACCACTTCGCCTTCGGGCGTGCCGTTGTTGCTTCCGCAGGCGGAGAAGCACAGGAGCAAGGCGATCGGGATGAGGGGTTTCATGGGGCGAAAGTTAGGCGGGGGATCGGTTGTCGGGCTCCTTGGCGGCAGAGCGGAGAAGCCACAAGTTTCAAGGCTCAAGCTTCAAGCTCAAAACGGCAAGCCCGACCGGTGATGCTTGTGCCTTTGAGCTTGAGCCTTGAAGCTTTGAGCTTCCTTCCTTTCCTACTCCACCACAACCCTTACACCTTCGCTGTGTGACGAAAACTCCGGTGCATACATGCACATCGCGGTGGTAAGCCCATTGCTCATGTCGCCTGCGTGGGTCACTTTCAGTTCGTACTCGAACACGTAGGTGCCCGGCGCGATGCGGTCGAAGAAGAAGTGCATGCCCGCGTCGCGGATGCTTTGGTAATAGCCGAGGCCGCCCTGCCACTTGTAGCCGCTGAGAGCTTCCACAGGCTCCAGCCCGGCCGCGCGTTGGTCCTTCAGGTGTACGTAGTCGAGGTGGCGGTCGGTGCGCAGTTCGATGCGGATGGTGATGCGGTCGCCGGGGGATAGCTTGGCATTCCCGCCCAACTCCACCAACTGCGGACCCGCATCGGTGGGCTTCTTCAGCAGCACCTGTTTCTTCAGGCTGAAGGGACTCTCATGCGGCGTCACCTTGTCCATGCGTTCGAGGTATTGCCAGTGCAGCGCGCCCCATTGCACACCATCCTTCGCGGTGCTTACCGTTACACGGCCCATGCTTGGCTTGATGGCTTCGCCGGTCCAGCGCTCCTCGAAGTAGCCGGTGCCCGCTTCCGCCTTGTCCGGTTTCACGGTGTGGTCGCCCACTTTGATCGTTGGCGCATTGTCGGTGGTGAGCCAGTCATCACCGGTCAGGAGTAGCGCGTAGCAGGCATCGGCCGTGGCTTTGGTGGTCTTCCAATCGGTGGTCTGCTTCAGCTTCAACAGGTACTGGCGTAGTTGGTCCACGCTGGCCTTGTCCTTGCCCACTTCGTGGAAGGCTTCGATCAGGAGGGCATGCGTTTCCGTCGGGAATTCATTCCATACGTAACCCGCGTTGAAGCCCTTCCAGTACATGCCCAACTCTTCGCTGCGTGTGGCGCGTTCACCCAGCGACTTCAGGATGAGCTGTGCGGTGGTCTTGTCGCCGAGGCGGTCGAAGGCCAGTGCGAGCATCGCCTGTTCCTGTAGACCGCGCTGCACCCATGTTTCCTTGCAACGCGCGGCATAGAAGTCGATGGCCGTGCGCGTGGTGCCGTCGATGGGCCAGCGTCGGAAGAAGGTGCGCGTGTACAACAGGTGTGCTTCCAACGCACCGGGCACGTACTTCTCGCGATCCTCGGGTTTCGTGTTCTTCACCAGTTCGCGGTAGCTGCGGTCCACATCGGCATCGAGCCACTGCACGGCGCGGCGCACCATCTGCTCGTTCGGTCCATCGCCGCGTGTATCGGCGGCCTTCAACGTTTCGAGATGCCCGAATCCCGCCACGATGTGCTGCGTGATGTAGCGGCTTTCGCGCATGCCGCTCCACCACGGCCATGCACCGTTCGGCAGTTGCATGTCGCGCAGTTTCTTCAGCGATGCCTGCTCTTCCGAGGCCATGCGTTGCATGTCGAAGAAGAGGGCGATGCGGCGCTTGCGTTCACCTTCGTCCTTCGCGTTGAGCACCCACGGTGTTCCTTCCAGCACCACGCTCTTCAGCTCGGGGTTCTTTTCGAGGGCGGAGAGAAATGCACCCTCACCCCCCGGCCCCCTCTCCGAGGGAGAAGGGGAACGCCATTGCTCGAACACAGTGCGCACAACGGGTCGTTGCTCCACGATGTGTGTGGCGAGGCGGTTGGCGTAGTAGCGGCTGAAGGTCTGCTCGGCGCATTCGTGCGGGAACTCCATCAGGTAGGGCAATGCCTGCACCGCGTACCATGCGGGGTTGGGTGTGAATTCCAGCTTGAGGCTGCGCTGTTGCAACGTGGTGCTGGTGTTCTTCACGAGCTTGTCCAGCGTGAATGTCTTGGTGCCTGCTTTCGTTACCGGCAACGGCAGGCTTTCGGTCACGAGCACCTTGTCCGTAAGCACCGGCAGCGGACGTTCTTCGCCATCGCTGATGCCCACTTGTACGGGCTTGCTTCGCTTCCGGCTTCTTGACCGCCGGGTGGGTGTGGCTGACTGCTCCGTGGCTACGATGCGCACGCTCACCACGTCCACGTCTTCGGGCACGGTGATGGGCCACGCGGCCGTCGCGCTCGCCCCCGGCGCTGCGGTGAACGCCTGTTCGGTGCGCTGCTGCGTGAAGCGCGTGGTGATCTCCCTGCCGCTCACCGGATCGAAGAGCGAGAGACGCACATTGCCATGTACGGTGCCTTCGGTCGCGTTGATCTTGGCGGTGAGCGTGATGCGGTCGCCGTGGCGCAGGTAGCGCGGCAGGTTGGGCACCACCATCAGCGGCTTGCTCGTGGTGGCCTGCTTGCTGAACTGCGCAAGCTCCAACTCCTTCGTATGCGCAAGGCCCATCACCTTCCAGCGCGTGAGCGCATCGGGCGTGGTGAACCGCAACACCACGCTGCCATCGCGGTCGGTGAGCAGGTCGGGGAAGAAGAAGGCCGTTTCGCGGAAGTCGGTGCGGATGGGCTGGGGTGCTGATACGTCCCCGGTCTGCCGATCGCTCTCCCACGACTCATCCAAAGGTTCGTGCGCTGCGGCGTTCTTCCCTTCGACATTACCACGCCAATCGAACATCCCAGATGCGTCAGCGGGAGCTGCCGCGTTGGCCACCGCACTCCGCATGACTGCACCATTGGGTTCATATAGGCGTCGATGATAGATCCGATGAGAATAAAAGGACGATAACTGTGGATACACCCAGTTCGTATCCCCCGGAAGCCCGATACCCGTGTTCCACATGCTGCCCTGCCGCGTCGCGAACGGCTCACTGCGCTGCCAACCGTACTCCGCTCCGTTCATCGGCCATTGGAACATGCTCCACGCATGCGGCGTGAAATGATCCAGCGAGGCATCGTACATCACGGCGAGCAGTTGCGCGGCCACCTTCTCCTTTTTCGGACCGGTGATGCGCAGGCGCCATTCCTCCTTCGCGCCGGGCAGCAGCTTGTCGCGGAAGCTCATCCATTCCACCTGCAACTCCTTGTTGGTCCACGGCACGTCGATCGCGATGGTCTTCTGGTGCGCGCGGCCACGTTCCACACAGAGGAAATGCACGGCGAAGCCACCGCGATCGCTCTCCTGCACGGGCAGTTCGATCAACTGCTGGGTGTTGTTCAGTACGAACGAACGGCTCGCGGCGATGCGGCCATCGCGTTCCACTTCCATCAGCACGCGGCCCGCTGGTAGGGCGCTGCTCAACAACAACACGGCCTTCTCTCCCGGCTCGCAACGCGCTTTCACGGCTTCCACGTGGAAGGCCTCGTCGATGAAGCCCGTGTTCTGGATCGCGGTGTCGTACAGCGTCACCAGCCGCGCCACTTTCACCGGCACGCCGTGCGCATCCTTCGCCTCCACTTCGATGCGGTACATGCCCACGGTGAAGTCGTGCATGCCGTTCACTTGCAAGGCGCGGCCTTGTGCGCGATGATCCTTCAGCTCGAAGACCACCCGGCGTACCGGCCAGCTCATGGGATCATCGGCAAGGTGCGTGTTGGGCAATTCTCCTTCAAGGATGCGGTCCGGGCGCTCCCACAGGCGCTCGCGGCGCGGTGCATCCGGTGGCGGCACCAGTTCCACGATGCGGATGTCCATCGGCATGTCCACCTCTTCGCTGTTGAGGTTCTTCACGCGCACGTCGATGCTGTCGGTGGTGGCGCGGTCCAACGCTTCACCGATGCGCAGGTCGATGTCGATGCTGCGGTAGGCGAGGCTGAGGCTCGTTGTTCCTGTCTGTGTTTCGCCGCTGATGTCGGTGGCATCGGCGGTGATGGAGAAGGTGAACGAAGGGTCGGACTTCTGCGGGAATGCCTTGTCCGCTTCGGCTTGGAAGGTGACGGTGAAGCGGCCCTGCGCATCGCACACCGCAGTGCCACTCGCCACTTCGGTGCTGCGGCCCCACGGTAGTCCGCGCCAGCCCCAGCCGCACCACCACGGCATCATCGCGCTGCGGTCCGCATGCCAGTACACGGTGGCGCCATCGAGCGGCACACCGGCGTAGCTCTTCGCCGTGCCAGTGATCGTTACATCACCGCCGAGCTTCGGGGTGCCCGCGATCGGATCGAAGACCACCTCGAAGGTGGGGCGCTTGTATTCCTCCACCTGTATGTACGCGCTGCCATGCTTTTCTTCGATGCGCATGCCGCCGGTGAGCGTGCCCGCAGGCGTGGTGAACTTCCCGTGGAACGCGCCGAAGTCATCGGTGGTCACGTTCGCAGAATCGATCAGCTGTCCGTTCACATCGAAGAAGCGCACCACCGTTCGCAGCCCCGCCCTCACACCGGCCTGCTTGGCCTTGCGCGATACCACGATGCCCTTGAAGAGCAGTTCCTGACCGGGGCGATAGATCGCGCGATCGGTGAAGAGGAAGGTGCGTACCTCTTCCTGCGGCTCGGCCATCGCGCGGCCGTAGTTCCATTGCTCGCCCGTGCGGTAGCGGTCGGCGCCCTGATCGAAGACGTGGTACACCGGCAGGTGATCGGTCAATGCGGGGAACTTCACGCGGCCTTCGGCATCGGTGATGGCGTCGCCCGCGCGCTCATGGGTCCGCTGTTGCGACCATAGCTCGGAGCGTTTCCAGCGGACCACCTTCACCCCGGCACGCGGCGCACCCGTGGCACGGTCCAGCACGATGGCCTCGGCCTCCTGCTTCACCGTGCGGTGCGTTACAGCGAAGCCTGTGACCCAGAAGAAGGCATGGGCCTGCGCACCCTGCTCCGCGCGGAAGACGCCATCGCGCGCCACCAAGATCGCATACTGACCAGCGGGCAGCGCAGCCACCGGAAGCTCGATCGCATGCTCGTTCAGGTCGCCATCATCGGGCAGTTCCACGGCCCATTCCTTCACGGGCTTCTGGCCCACCAGCCACTTCTCCAGTTCGTTGCGCACGGGCTCCTCCTCATCGCGCAAGCGGATCACGCGCACGCCCACCTTGGGCACGTTGCGGTAGTACACGGCGATCGCGAAGTCCTTGTCCGGCACGTTGGCCTCCTCCACTTGGATGCGCAGCGACGGAAGCTCCAGTTCCGCTTTCAACTGCGCACACCGCCTCGCACCGAACGAGCCGGGGAAACGGGCGATCTCCTCTTCGCACAAAGTGTGGGCCGTGCGGTTCTCCCATTTCCACGCATCATCGGCCAGCCGTTGGTAGTTGCCACCCTGTTCCTTGTGCCACAGCGCCACGGCATGCGTCACCTCGGCGCGGCAACTGTCGTTGGGCAGGCGGCTGCGCAGCGTGTTGAGGGCTTCGAGATACAGCGTATCTTTTTCAGGCACCACGCTGTTCTCGCGCACGTAGGCGAGGCGTTGCAGGGTGACATCCACCAGCGCATCGGGGGCGTTCGCGTTGAGGTGCGCGCGCTCCAGCCGCTGGTACAGGCGCAGGGCTTGGAACTCCCATGCCGTGCTATCGCGATGTGCGAGCGCGCGGAACACGAAGGGCTCGAAGAGCGCGAAGTCCTTCGGGTCGTCCAGCTTGAAGCGCCACGCCGGTTCGGTGATGCGCGTTTCGCTGTTGGTGAACACTTCCAATGCGCGGTGGGCAAGCACATCGAACACGGTGGGGCGCAGGTGCAATGCCGTTCCTTCCCCCACGAGCAGTGCGCCCAGATCGCCCACGGGGATGCGCAGCAATGTGTCCGCAGGGTCCAGCGAGGCGCGGTAATGCGCGATCACCTTGTCCATGTACATGCGTTGCGTCCATGTGGCGGGATCGTCGGTGGGCACGGCCAGTTCGGTGCGCTCAAGGATGTTCCAGCTATCTTCCTCGTACCGCTGCCACCACCCTTCTGCCACGGTGGAATGCATCAATTGTTTCAACGGCACCGGCGCAGAAGCAGCGCGTGCCTCCATGGCGAACAGCACGCTGTCGGCGGAGCCGCCGGAGGCCTCGATGAAGGCGCTGCGCTGGCACCATGCACGATACTCGTTGCGCCAATCGCCGACGATGAGCGCTTCGGCGAGAAGCTCCTCGGTGCGCTTGAGCGCGCTGGCGTACTGTCCGAGGCGTTGCAACGAATCCACGGCCGTCCAGCGTGGGTCGGGTGTGCTGGCGCCCGTGCTCACGGCTTCGCGCTTGGAACGGCAGGTGATGAGCAGCAGGGCGAACGAAAGCAGTAGTATGGTGCGGGCAAGGCGCATGCGTGTTGGGTTCGGATGCAAAGGTCCGAACGTTCGTGGAAGGGATAACGTGTTTGGGCGAAGGATGATGTGGAGGTGGGCGCGATGCCGCATGACGGCCATGGTGCGTAGCCGCTGGCCATGTTGATGCGCGTCACGCCATCTTTGTGCCATGCGGGTCCCAACGGCCCTGTTGATAGGCACGCTCATAGCAGCTTGTTCCACTGCGGATCATCCCAATAGCGGGTCCTTGGAGGCTACGTCCGTTGAAGCTGAGCCTGTTCCTGTGGAGGGTCTCGACGCGGATGAGGAATACGACCCCACGATGGGCCATGCCGAGTTCCATGTCACCATCGCGGACACGAGCCATGACTTCGCCCGCTTGGAAGCGTTGATGCAGGAGCTGGCGGCGACCCTTCCGGCCAGCATCGACATGATGGGCCGCCGCTACCATCCCGAACGCGACTCGTTGTTGCTGCCCTTCGACGATGCCGATGAGCTTTACGCTGGATCCTATTTCCCCCGTCGCTTCCCATCGGGAGACCTGAGCATCGAGTACCTTGACAACTACACGACCGCGTCGCCGGGTGCATTCGCGTTGGTGACCGGTATCTGGGAGACCTCGCAACAGGCCGACTCCGCGTTGCGGGGGCTGGCCCCCATGGCACCTTCCGCGTTCACTGTGCAGGCGGAGTTGTTCTTGGGGTGCATGCATTGAGGGTGCGGTGCAATTGCGAATTGCTAATTGCTAATTGATCCATTCCGGCTGTGGCGCTCACCTACGGTGCGGGCACAGCGTATGCCGCACGATAGGCCCTATCAGCAATTCACGATCGCATCAGAACGCACTGCTCGTCGCCCTGCGATCACGTCCCGAGTGCATGCCATAGTACATCAGCGAGAACTCGAACGCGCCGTTCCTGCGTGTGTAGTTCTTCAGCGACGATACGTTGGCGTCGTAGCTGAAGCGGTAGTAGATGTTCTTGTGCTTAAGCCCCGCATGCGCGATGATGGCATCGTTCAATCGGTACGCCACACCGGCCAGCACGCTGTACACCGAGCCGCCGAGGCCCACTTCGCTCATCACGCCCACGTTCACCTGTTGGTCCGCACGCTGACGCATGTAGAGGGCGGACGGTGAGATGTACGTGTTCTGCACCACCTCGATCCGCGCACCAGCGTTCACCGAATACCGGATGGGCAGATCGCTTTGCGTGGTGCGCATGAGCGATTCGTTCGGCGTGTTCACGTGGAACATGGCGAAGTTGGCGAAGGGGTTCACGCGTTTCCGCGCGTTCGTCGACTTATAGGATACACCACCAGCGATGTCCAGCATCAGCCGTGACCAGCGTTGGATCAGTTCGCCCGATGGCAGATCGGTGTTGAAGTAGCCGTTGTCGTACTGCGCATCCCAGACGAGCTGCTGGTCGTTCATCTTCTTGTAGACGATGCCGATGTTGAAGCCACCCGAAAGGATGTAGCGCGAGTCGCGACCGGCCACGTTGTAGGCTGCCGAAAGGCCGCTCTGGAACGTGTTCAGGATACCGGCCATGTTGTAGTTGTTCAGGTACATGCCGATACCATAGCGGTCCTGCATGGCCACGTCGTAGCCGAAACCCGTGGTGGTGAAACTGCTGGAAAGGCTGTTCCACTGGCTGCGCACGTTGCTGGTCATGCGGAAGTCCGCATTGCTGTACATGCCGGTGAGCGCGGGATTGAGCAGGGCGGGTGCCGCGTCGTAATGCGACAGGTGGCCGTCCTGGGCTTGAAGGGCTCCCGCAGTGCAGAGTGTGAAAGCGAGCGCGATCCTGTTCATTTTGTTGGTCATCTTGCTGCGGGTTTATCGGGTCAGTGTCACTTTGCCTGCGCGGTCATGCGTTTCGCCGGTCGTTGTCGTGGCGACCACGGAATACACATACACGCCGTTGATCTCGGCCTTGCCCTTGTGCGTTCCATCCCAGCCGGCCGTGGGATCGGTGGTCTCGAAGACGAGCTCGCCCCAGCCGTTGTAGATCTTCAGTTCCATCGTCTCGAAGGGGCCGCCGCGCACGAAGAACACATCGTTCACGCCATCGCCGTTCGGGCTGAACGCATTCGGCAGTTTCGGCGGCAGGATGTCCTTCACCTCGATGGTGATCAGCAGCGAGTCACGATCCATGCAGCCGTTCGCGTTCGTCACCGTTTGCACGATGAGGTACTGGCCGGGCTGTGCGTACTCATGCACCGGTGAAGCGGTGATCGCTCCCTGACCATCGCCGAAGTCATAACGCCAGTTGGTGGCACCCATGGATGTATCGGCGAAGGCGATCGGTGTCTCTGCAAGCAGTTCGCCGTCCATGCTGAACCCTGCGATCGGCGCAGCCAATACCTCGATGGTACGGGTGCTCGTGGCACTGCAACCGTTCTGCGCGAACACGGTGAGGGTGGCCGTGTATTCACCGGGAGCATCGAACGTCGCGTTCACCTGCGGCCCGTTGCCCGTGATGCCGTTGTCGAAGCTCCAGCTCCAACCGATGATGGGCGATCCGCTGGTGGTGCTGGCATCCATGAACCTCGTCTCCGATCCCGCGCAGGCGTTGGTGAGGCCGAACGCCGGTTGCAGCGGGTTGGTGAACGAGAGGAACAGTGTGTCGCTGGCCGCCGCACACACACCGTTGCCGGTGGTGGTGAGGATCATGCGTACGGTTCCCAGTTGCTCATCCGTAGCACCGGGCTGATAGGTGGCGTTGAGGTCGGTATTGCTGGGGAGGAAGACACCAGCGCCGTTCGACGACCACAGCACACCGGCAGCACCTGTGGATGATGCACCAAGTTGAACAGCGGCCGAGGCATCGCACACGTTGATGTCGGCGCCTGCGCTCACCGTGGGCTTCTGTTGCAGGCTCACCACCATGGTATCGGTGTGTGCCGGGCAGCCCATGTTGCCGGTCGTGGCCAGCACGAAGCGCAGTTCACCGAAGACCATGTCCGTGGCACTTGGCACGTAAGCCGCTCCGAGCGTGGTGTTATCCGGGAGGAAGGTGCCCGTACCCGTGGTGCTCCACACGCCGCCGCTCACACCGGTGATGGCGCCGTTCATCTGGATGGGGTTGCCATCGGCGCAGATCGACTGGTCGATGCCTGCATTGGCGATGCGCGTGGGTCCGATGTCCACGAAGAGCGAATCGGAGGTGTTGCCACAGGTGCCGGTACCGTATCCGGTGAGGATCAGGTACACACCGCCTGCGATGCTGTCGTTGGCCGTGGGTGTGTACACCGCGTTGGTCACATCAGCCGCCGGGCTGAAGCTGCCCGTGCCCGTGGTGAACCACTGCACGCTTCCTGCGTTCTGCACAGCGCCATTGAGTTGAACATCTTCGAGGCCATCGCACAGGATCACACTCGCGCCTGCATCCACGGTCGGTGGCACGTGGTAGCTCACCACTAGGGTATCGCGACCAGCAGCACAGCCCTGGTTCTCGGTGGTGCGCAGGATCAGCGATACGTTGCCGATCACGAAATCCGCCGGACCGGGAACGTACGTTGCGTTGAGCGCTGTGGCACTTGGCGTGAACGAACCTGTTCCTGTTGTGCTCCAGATGCCGGTAGTGGTACCTGTGACCGCTCCGTTCAACACGATGTTCGGGTCGGTGCTGCATGCGATCACATCGGCACCGGCTGTTGCTGCGAGACCCCCGCCGAAGGTGATCACGAGCTGGTCGCTCACTGCTGCGCACGGTGCTACACCAATGGTGGTTACGGTCAAAGTGATGCTGCCTGCCGTGCTATCTGCAGCGCTCGGCGTGTAGAGCGTGGTTAGGGCGTTAGTGTTCAAGAAGGTTCCCGTGCCGGAGGTGGTCCAGGTACCCGAAGGCGCGTTCACCGCATTGGCGATCAGCTGCACCGGTGCGGCCGTGCAGGCTACGATGTCCGCTCCCGCATTGATCTGTGGCAGCGCTTGAACACTTACCTGCATCACGTCGTTCACCGGGGCGCAGGAGCCATTGGTGATCGTGGTCACGCGCAGTTGTACACCACCGTTGGCGATGTCCGCCGCACTCAACGTGTAGCTCGCTTGTGGATCGGTGGTGTTACTGAAGAAGCCGCTGCCATTGCTGCTCCACAACACGCCCTGGGCTCCACCACTATAATTGGCGTTCAGTTGCACGAGCGGAGAGTTCGCGCACACCACTTGATCATCACCCGCGAAGGCAAAGCTGGTGTTGCCGAAGGTGAGCACCAGTTGGTCCTGTACCGGTGGGCATGTGCCCGTGTTGGTGCTGAGCAAGGTGAGCACCACGCTGCCGTTGGCCACGTCGGCCGCGGAGAAGTGGTACTGCGCGTTCAGCACATCCGGACCGGGCACGAAGGAACCCGTACCCGTGGCGGACCAAAGACCCGACGGCGAACCGTTGATGATCTGGCCTTGCAGTTGAGCGTAGGTGCCGAGCACACACACGCTCTGGTCGGGACCAGCGTTGGCGGCCAGGCCATCGGTGAGGTAGATCGTCATCTGATCCGTCACCACGTTGCAGTTCGCGTTGTTCAGCGAGGTCAGCGTGAAGGTGATGGCACCCGCCGACACATCGGCCGCGCTGGCTGCGTAGGTGGTGCTGAGCGAACCGGCGTTGGCGATGGTGCCTGTACCGGTCGTGCTCCAGATGCCCGTGGTGGTGATACCGGAGATCACGCCGTTCAGGTCGAAGCTGCTCACCTGGTTGCAATAGGTCTGGTCGGCACCGGCGTGTACGGTGGGCGCAGGCGTCAATTCCAACACCAGCGCATCGGTGGCCGCATTGCAGCTATTGAGCGCGCTCAGCGTAAGCGTGACGTTGCCGAGTATGGCATCCGCAGCGCCCGGGATGTACGTGGGCGTGAGCACCGCATTGTTCGGGAAGAACTGGCCCGTGCCCGAGGTGGTCCACTGGATCTGCGTGGCATCGCCCACCAGCGAACCGTTCAGCTGCACCACCGCATTGTTGGCGCAGTAGCTCAGGTCGGCACCCGCGTTCACGGTGCCGAAGGGCAGGATCGCGATATGGATGGTGTCGGCTGCGGCAGGGCATACGCTCGTGCCGGTGGCCGTGAGGATCAGGTCCACTCCGGCGGCGAGCGAATCCGCCGTGCTGGCGTTGTAGATGTTGGCGAGCGCACTGGTGGCGTTCGTGAACGTGCCGGACCCCAGCGTGCTCCACACGCCCGTGTTCGATGCACCGCTCACCGAGCCGTTCACAAGGATGCTCATGTTGCTCACGCAGGTCACCTGATCGGTGCCGGCGCTCACCTGCGACTCGGGTACGATGGTCACCGTCATCTGGTCCATCGCGTTGTCGCAGCTGTTCACGCTCCACGTGAAGGTGAGCGTTCCTGCATCGGTCGGTGCGAACTGGTAGACCGCGTTGGCCGCAGCGGCGTTCGGCACGAAGCCGCCCGCACCCGTGGTGGTCCACGTGCCCTCGGTCGCGTTGCCGGTGATGCCACCGGCCAGTTGCACACTGGTCTCCGAAGCGCACACGATCTGGTCGGCGCCCGCATGGGCCACGGCGTTCGGCAGGATGGTCAGCGTCAGCACATCGCTCACAGCGTTGCACAGGCCATTGCCGGTGCTGGTCAGCGTCAGCGTCACACTGCCGTTCAGCGAATCGAGGCTGCTGGCGATGTAAGTGGCGTTGAGGATGTTCGCGTTCGGGAAGAAGGTGCCCGTACCCGAAGTGCTCCACACGCCGGTGGTCGCTCCCGCGCTCACCGCACCGTTCAGCGGCACGTTCAGCGCGCTGGAGCAGGCGGTGATATCCGCACCGGCATTCACCACAGGCGCAGGTGTCACGGTGATCGTCACCTGATCGGTCACGGCAAGGCAGTTGCCGTTGCCCGTGCTGGTCAGCGTGAGCGTCACACTGCCTTGTTGCAGCTCGAACGGCGTGAGCGTGTATTGTGCGTTCAGTGCACTGGCATCGGGCGCATAGCTGCCCAGACCGCCGCTCCAAGCACCTCCCGCAGCCACAGTGACGGAACCACTGAGGTCCACCACCGGGTTGCTCGCACACACGTTCAGGTCAACTCCGGCATTCGCGACAGGTTCAGGCGTGAAGGTGATCAGCACCTGATCATTCTCTGCGAAGCAGTTGCCATTGCCCGTGCTGGTCAGCGTGAGCGTCACACTGCCGTTCGCGATCTCCGCTGCCGTCGGCGTGTACACCGGAGCGAACACGTTGTTGGCCGGAGCGTACGTGCCGTTGCCACCGCTCCACACGCCACCGTTGGCGTTGGTCACGTTGCCGTTCAGTTGAACAGCGCTGTTGTTCGAGCAGATAGCGAGGTCGCTGCCCGCATCCACCACAGGTGCACCAGTGAAGGTGATCGTCATCTGATCGCTCATGGCGTTGCAGATGGTGGTGCCCGTGCTGGTGAGCGTGAAGGTGATGGAGCCTGCGGCGATCTCATCGGGCGTAGGCTGGTACTGCGTAGCGGTGGCCGTGGCACCCGACACGTAGATGCCGTTGCCGCCGCTCCAGATGGCTCCGGGCGCGTTGCCCACGAAGCCGTTCAGTTGCAGCGTCGGATTGTTGGCGCAGATCGACTGGTCGGGTCCGGCGTTCACCACGGGAACCGGATCGATGGTGATCACCATGTTGTCCTGCACCGCGATACAGTTACCGATGCCCGTGGTGGTGAGCGTGAGCGTGGCGCTGCCCGCCGCGATCTCGCCAAGGCTTGGCGTGTAGATCGCGTTCAAGGTGGTATTGTTCGGGCTGAAGCTTCCTGCCCCGCCGCTCCACACACCTCCGGTCGCGACCGTGACCGCACCGTTCAATTCCACTTCCGCATCGTTGGCGCAGACGTGCGCATCCAGACCGGCATTCACAGTAGGTGCGGGTGTGAAGAACACCTGCACGGAATCGCGCGCGCTGTTGCAGCCACCGTTGCCCGTGGAGGTGAGGTACAGCCACAGGCTGCCCGCGTTGATCTCCGCATTGCTTGGCGTGTACACAGCGGATAGGTTGCTGGCGCCCGGTGCATACGTGCCCGATCCGCCGCTCCACACACCGCCGGTGGAACCTGTTACACTGCCCGCCAATTGCACGGCGGCGTTGTTCGCGCACAAGGTCTGCGATGCGCCCGCTTCAACCACCGGTGCCGGGGTGAAGGTGATCGTGACGTTCGAAGTCACCGGCGTGCAAAGGCCATTGCCCGTGCTGGTAAGTGTCACGGTAGCGCTGCCTGCGGCGATCTCAGCGGCCGTGGGCGTGTAGGTCGCGTTCAAGGTGGTCGCGTTCGGGCTGAATGTGCCCGCCCCACTCCACATACCGCCAGCGGCGTTGAGCACGGAGCCGTTCAATTGAGCGCTCGCATTGTTCGCGCACACTTGTATCGCATTCCCAGCTTGAACAATGGGTGCAGGCGCGATGGTGATCACCACCTGATCGCTCACCGCGTTGCAGAGGCCGTTGCCCACCGTGGTGAGCGTGAGCGTTGCCGTACCGGCTGCGATCTCCGCTGCACTGGGCGTGTAGGTCGCGTTCAGCGTGCTGTTGTTCGGGTTGAAGCCACCCGTGCCACCAGTCCAGAGACCGCCCGTGGCCACGGTGATCGCGCCGTTCAGTTGCACGGTCGCGCTGTTGGCGCAGCTGTTCAGGTCGATGCCTGCGTTGGCCGTCGGAGCGGGCGTGAAGGTGTAGGTCACCTGATCGCTCACCGAGGTGCAACCGTTGTTGCCCGTTGTTGAAAGTGTCAATGTCACGCTGCCAGCAGCCAGTTCGCCCACCGAGGGTGTGTACACCGGATTGAGCACGTTGGCGTTCGGGCTGAAGGTGCCCTGCGCGCCGGACCATGCGCCACCGTTGGCCACGGTCACGCTGCCGTTCAATGGGATGCTCGCGTTGTTCGCGCAGAACACTCCACCATTACCCGCTTCAGCAGTGGGTGCGGCGGTGAAGGTGATCAGCACGTTGTCGGTCACCGCCACGCAGTTGCCGTTGCCGATCGTGGTCAACGTCAGGGTCAGCGTGCCAGCGGCGATCTCGGCCGCAGTAGGATGATACACCGCGTTCAACGATGCGATCGAAGGCGTGAAGGTGCCGGCACCACCGCTCCACTGACCGCCGCCAGCACCCGTGACACTGCCACCGAGTTGCACATTGGCGTTGTTGCTGCACACGAACAGGTCGTTGCCCGCATTGGCCACCGGCGATGCGATGATGGTGATCGTCATCTGATCGGTCACCGCGTTGCACAGACCGTTCTGTGTGGAGGTGAGCGTGAGCGTCGCTGTGCCCAGCGCCACTTCGGCAGGGCTTGGCGTGTAGCTCGCGTTCAGCGTGTTCGCGTTCGGGGTGAAGGTGCCGCCGCCGCCGCTCCAGACGCCGCCACCGGCGACCGTCACCGATCCGTTCAAGTTCACCGTGGCACCGTTGGCGCACACCGTGACATCCGCACCGGCGTTGACCACCGGCGTTTGCGTGAAGACGATGAAGACCTGATCCGTGACTTGGGCGCACGTGCCATTGCCCGTGCTGGTCAGGTTCAGCGTTACCGATCCGTTGTTCAGTTCCGTGGTGCTCGGCGTGTACACCGCGTTGAGCGATGTGATGCTCGGCGAGAAGCCACCGGTGCCGCCACTCCAGATGCCACCGCCCGCATTGCTAACGGTGGCAGCCAGTTGCACGGCGGCGTTGTTCGAGCACACCGTCGCATCCAGACCGGCATTCACTACTGGTGCTGGCGCGATGTTGATCACCACTTGATCGCTCACCGCGTTGCACAGCCCGTTGCCCGTGCTGGTCAACGTAAGCGTAAGCGTGCCCGCCGCGATCTCGCCCGGCGTGGGCGTGTAGGTCGCGTTCAGGTTGGTGTTGCTTGGGTTGAAGGTGCCCGATCCACCGCTCCACACACCACCGGTGGCGTTGTTCACGATACCGGCGAGCTGTGCCGTGGATTGGTTGGCGCACACCGTGATGTTCACACCAGCGTTCACCACAGGCGCAGGCGTGATGGTGATCGTCATCTGATCGCTCACCGGATTGCTGTTGCCATTACCCACCGTGGTGAGCGTGAGCGTTACACTGCCCGCCGCGATCTCAGTCGCACTGGGCACGTAGGTCGCGTTCAGCGCGCCGCTGTTCGGCGTGTAGGTGCCGGTACCGCCGCTCCAGATGCCGCCCGTGGCGATGGTCACTTCACCGTTCAACACCACACTGGCGTTGTTCGCGCAGATGGTCTGGTCCGGACCGGCGTTGGCGGTGGGCGCGGCACTGAAGGTGATCGTCATCTGATCGCTCGAAGCCGCACACGCGCCGTTGCCCGTGGTGGTGAGCGTCAAGGTCACACTGCCAGCCGCGATCTCCGCAGCGGTCGGCGTGTACACCGCGTTCACCGTGGTGTTGTTCGGGTTGTACGTGCCCGCGCCACCGCTCCACACGATGCCCGTGGCGATGGTGAAGGATCCGGCCAATGTGGTGTTCGCATTGTTGCTGCTCACCGTCTGGTCAGGACCCGCGTTCGCCATCGGCGCCGGGGTGAAGGTGAGTTGTACCTGATCGCTCACCGCCGCGCAGTTGTTGTTGCCCGTGGTGGTCACGGTCAGGATCACGCTGCCGTTCGCGATCTCGATCGGCGAAGGCATGTAGGTGATATTCTGCGCCGTGCTGCCCGGTGCGTACAGGCCCGTTCCGCCGGACCATTGCACACCCGTGGCCACGGTGATCGCTGCGTTCAACACCGCGTTGGCGTTGTTGCCGCAGAGCGTTTGATCCACACCCGCGTTCACCGTGGGAGCAGGCGTGATGATGAAGGTCACTTGATCGGTCACCGCATTGCACAGGCCATTGCCCGCAGAAGTGAGCGTGAGCGTCACACTGCCGTTCGCGATCTCCGCCGCAGTGGGCATGTAGGTCGCGGTCAGCGTGATGCTGTTCGGCGAGAACACACCGGCACCACCGCTCCACACACCACCGACGGCGCCGTTCACGGTACCGTTCAGGTTGATCAATGGAGCGTTCGCGCACACCGTTCCATCCACACCGGCGTTCACGATCGGCGCGGGCGTGTAGGTGATGATGCGTGTATCCGTAGCCGGGGCGCAGTTGCCATTGCCCGTGGTGGTCAGCGTCAAGGTGATCTGCCCGGCGGCGATGTCCGCAGCGCCCGG
>JAHBUM010000010.1 GCA_019638075.1 Flavobacteriales bacterium
GTCCACGGTGCCCATCTTCTGCAGGATCTCCGGCAGTTTGCTGCGGAAGCTGCCCAGCACCGGATGGATGTTGGGCAGCTTCAGGTGATCGAAGTGATGCTGCGCGATGCGCATGGTCTGCGGGCAGCCTTCGATGGTATGCACCGCGCCTTCGTCGGCGCCGAGCGTGAGGTACAATGTGGTGAGGCCGAAGGAGGTGCCCAGCTCCAGCACCTTCCGCACCTCGAAGTAGCGCGCCAGGCGGAAGAGAAGTTGTGCCTCGGAAGCCGGTTTCAAGGCCGTCTTCGCGATGTCGGATACCGCCCGTGCAGGCTTGTCGAGCACCGTGCTTCCGGCAGGCAGGCGCTTCGATCCGGCACCGAGATCATTCACGCGGATGGTCTGCTCGCTTTCCAGCAACTCCGCCCGCAGTGCTTCGATGGCCTTGAACTCGGGCAGGTCGGAGGTGGGCCGCAGCACGTGCGTGATCAGGTCGTACACGAACGGACTGTGTACGCCGTGCCGGGTCCGTGCCCGGACCAGATGGCCCAAGTAGCTCCCGATCCGTTGCAGTTGCTCGCCCATGTGCATGGTCCGTATTGCGGTGCCACCAAAGATAGCCCGCACGCCGCAACGGCTTGGGGGCTTCAGCGCATGCGTTCGGCCAGTGCCCTGCGTGCTTCGCGGAAATACTTCGGCGGCACCCACAGCATGCCGAAGCATTCGCCATGCTCCCTTCCGGGGTGCTTGTGGTGGGCCTTGTGCGCCCTGCGGATCCCGAGGAAATAGGCGCTCTTCGTGTTGCGCAGCCATTTGATGCGCTGGTGGATGAACACTTCATGCACGAGGAAGTACGCGATGCCGTAGAGCAGGATGCCGAGGCCGATCCAGAGCCACGGTGTGTGCAGGCCCTTGTGGCTGCCGATGGCGAAAAGGGCGATCGAGGGCGCGGCGAAGATCAGGAAGAAGGTGTCGTTGCGCTCCAGCACGTGGTAATGGTCCTTCCTGTGGTGATCGGCGTGGAGGCGCCAGAGGAAGCCGTGCATCACGTACTTGTGCGTGGCCCATGCCACACCTTCCATCATCACGAAGGTGATGGCGATGATCGCGATGATGGTCCAGATGCTCATGGTTGCATAGACCTCTGTCCCATTTCGCCCGCCGTCGGCGGACTCTCACTTTTTGAACCACAGATGAACACAGATCTCACAGATAGCCTCATCTGTGAGATCTGTGTTCATCTGTGGTTGGCCCCGAATTACGATAGAGGTCTCGTGAGCGAAGGTACCGTAGCTGGCAACGCTACCTGAAAGCATGAACAGCGGAACACCATCAGGCGCTCCGCTGTTCACAGGCGTTGTTCGTTGACCGGCCGGCTCAGCCGATCACTTCCAATTTCGGATAGCGCTGCTTCCATGCGGCGAGCGCTTTCTGGGAGGATACGGTGATGATGGTGCGTGAATCCAGACGGACCTTGATCTCCTTCACTCCCGCCTTGATCGGACGTTCCAGAATGATAGCGGGTTTCTTGCGTGGCATTTCGTGTGTGTTGCGGAGGCGATCAGCCGATCACTTCCAGTTTTGGGTAGCGGCTGCGCCAGATCTCCAGCGCCTTGTTGCTCGCCACGGTGATGATGGTACGTGCGTCCAGCCGGACTTTGATCGCCTTCAGTCCCGCTTTCACCGGCTGGCTCAGGATGATGGCTTTCTTCTTGCGTGGCATGGCTGCGTGCTGGTCGGTTCTACGTTCTTCCAGCCTCCGGATGTTACTCTTTCTGGAGGCTGACATCGCCGTGGGATCGGCTTTGCTGCTCTGCGACCGGCCCTGCATAGTTCGCATTCCCGGATCCCCCCACCTAATTCTTTGCATAGTTTAACTCGTTCCCCGATCGTGGTTTGAGGTGATATTCTTTATGCGTGTCCGGTCTAATAAGTTGAATATCATACGTTAACGTGCGGGGTTCGGGGCGGCTTCACCTGCAATTGACCGCACACCAGCGGCCAGCAGATCCGCAGCCATGCGGTGAACCGTTCGGGGTGCGCCGCGATCTCCGCGCTCAGGGCTTCCACCTCCACGTAGCGCCAGTCCTGCACTTCGGTGGGGTCGGGCGTGGGTGTGCCACGGGCGGGGCCGAAGAACACGTGGTCCAGCTCGTGCTCGGTCAGTGCGTGGCCCACGTCGGCGCGGTAGGTGAAGGTGAAGCGGTGTTCAAGGCGGGCATCCATCCCCATCTCCTCCTTCAACCGGCGCGTGGCGGCGGCGGCCGTGTCCTCTCCGGGGCGCGGATGGCTGCAACAGGTGTTGGTCCACAGCGAGGCGGAGTGGTATTTGTCGGCGGCCCGCTGTTGCAGCAGTACACGCCCTTCGGCATCGAACAGGAAGATGGAGAACGCGCGGTGCAGCACGCCCCTGCGATGGGCTTCGTGCTTCTCCATGGCGCCGAGCACATCGTCCTGTTCGTTCACGAGGATCACGTGTTCGGGTGGGTACTGGGCGGTCATCGGATCAGGCCGAGGCTGTGTTTCACGTAGCTCGTGGTGAGCAACGCGAGTTTGCCGCTGTTCCGTACACGGATCCGTTCGCGCAGGATCCGTTCGCAGGGCAGGGCCTGTATCTTCCTGAAGAGCGCCCGGTAGTACAGGTAGGCCACGTACACGCCCAGCCGTGATCCGCGCGGCAGCAGCCCGATGCCTTCGCGCGCCGCATCGAAATCGGCGCGGATGTCGCTCTCGATACGGCGCTTCGTGGCGTTGTCCATGCGGGTGGCATCCACCCCCGGGAAGTACGTGCGCCCGAGGCTGGCGTGGTCGTCCTTCAGGTCGCGCAGGAAGTTCACCTTCTGGAAGGCCGCGCCGAGCTTCATCGCAGCGGGCTTCAGCTTGATGTACAGGGCTTCGTCCCCGGTGCAGAACACGCGCAGGCACATCAGCCCCACCGCTTCGGCGCTGCCGTGGATGTAGGTGTCGTAGCTGCGTTGGTCGTGGGTGCGGCCGTGCAGGTCCATCGCCATGCTGTCGAGGAAGGCATCGTACAGCCCGGCTTCGATGCCATAGCTGCGCACCGTGCGCTGGAAGCTGTGCAGGATCGGGTTCAGGCTGATGCCTTCCCGGATCGCGGTGTGTGTGTCTTCGCGGAACCGCGCGAGCAGCGTGGCTTTGTCGTGGCCATGGAAGGTGTCCACGATCTCGTCCGCGAAACGCACGAAGCCGTAGATCGCATGGATGGGGCTGCGCAGTTGCTTGTGCAGCGAACGGATGCCGAGCGAGAACGATGTGCTGTAGCTGCGCGTGGCGGTGCGGCTGGCTTTCAGGCACACGTCGTCGTACAGGGCGATGGTGTTCATGCGTTGAGCGCCGGAGCAGGGCTTAGGTGTTCGGTGGTGGCGGCGGCATTGCTCCGCCCTGCGCGGATGGTAGAACGTGGTGCGGTCTCCTTCTCGATCAATCTGGCGACCACCTGTCCGCTGATGATGGCGGGTGGAACACCGGGGCCGGGCACGGTGAACTGGCCGGTGTGGTACAGCCCCCGCACCTTGCGGCTCTTCATGCTTGGCCGCAACGGCCCCGTCTGCATGATGGTGTTGGCGAGCCCGTAGGCATTGCCGCGATAGGCGTTGTAGTCCCGCTTCAGGTCGTTGATGCAGTAGCTGCGCTTCAAGACCACATGCGGTCTTGGGTCGAAGCCGGTGTAACGTGCGATGCGTTCCATGACAATATCATAGTAACGCTCGCGGATGGCTTCGGTGTCCTCCAAGCCCGGTGCGATGGGGATCAGCACCACCATGTTCTCGTGGCCGGGCGGCGCTACGGATGGATCGGTCCTGCTGGGGCAGCTCACGTAAAAGAGCGGCCTGCTGGGCCATGATGGCTTGTCGTAGATCTCCGCCGAGTGTACATCCAGCGGCTCGTCGAAGAAGAGCGTGTGATGCGCCAGCCCGGGCACTGTCCGGTCGATGCCGAGGTAGAAGAGCAGGCTGGACGGCGCCATTCTCCGCTTTTCCCAATACGCCGGGGAGTAGCTGCGATAACGGTCCGGAAGCAACGTTCGTTCGACGTGATGGTAGTCGGCGCTCGCCACGACCACGTCCGCTTTCATCATGCCTTGATCCGTCTCCACGCCAACGGCACGGCCATCCTCCACGATGATGCGTTCCACCGTGCGGCCAAGGTGGATCTGTGCCCCTTGACGCTTCGCCACGCTCAACATGGCTTCCACCACCCGGCCCATGCCGCCCATGGGATACCACGTGCCCAATTCAAGGTCCGCGTAGTTCATCAGGCTGTACAGCGCGGGCGTGTCCTGTGGTGAAGCGCCCAAGAACAGCACGGGGAATTCCATCAACGTGCGCAGTCGTGGTTCGGTGAAATGGTCCTGTACATGCCTGCGCAGCGACTTCAGTACCGATGTCCTCAGCAGCCCCACGAACACGGCCGACTGCGCGTATTCCATCCACGAGAGCGCTGGCTGGTACACCAGTTCGCCCATGCCGAGGTCGTATTTCACCTTCGCTTCGGCGAGGAAGCGGTCCAGCGCGCGCGCGGAACCCGGCTCGATGCGCTCGAAAAGCGCACGTTGCCCCTCCCGCGTGGCGGGCAGATCGAGCATGTCCTCTTCGCCGAAGATGATCCTGTACGAAGGATCCAACCGGCGCAATTCGTAGTGATCCGTCACGTGCTCCCCGAATTCGGCGAAGAAGCGCTCGAACACCTCGGGCATCCAGTAGAAGCTGGGACCCATGTCGAAGGTGAAGCCATCCTTCTGCCAGACCCTCGCGCGGCCACCGGGTGTGGTGTTCTTCTCCACGAGATCCACACGGAAGCCACGCCGCGCGAGTGAGGCTGCTGCGGCGATCCCGGAGAACCCGGCACCGATGACGATGGCGCTGCGGGTATGCTGGCCTGTGGCTGAAGCTGTGGAAGGCATTCCGGTGCCAAGCTACGCCCCAGCACAAGGAGCGGGAATGCTAAAGCTCCGCTGCGGGCGGGGCTTGAGGACCTACTGGATCCGGACCAGTGACCTTCCCGCCTGTCAGGCGGGACGCTCCGAACCAGCTTCGCACAACTTTTCGATGCGTGGCCGTGACTTCCATCCCTTCACCTCGCGTTCTCTGCGCATGGCGGAAGCCTTGTCTGGGTGCTCCTCGCGGTAGCTGATGATCCAGTCCTTGGCTTTGCCGGTCCATGCCTTGTGTTCGCCCAAGTGCTTTCTCAGGCGTTCTTCCACGGGCTGTTCGGTATGGCCGATTGTAGCGGTCGATCTCGGCGGAGTAGAGGATGTAGAACCAAGCCATGTGAATGCAGAAGGGGCCGCCTCTTTCGAGACAGCCCCTTCAGTGGGACCTACTGGATTCGAACCAGTGACCTCATGCGTGTGAAGCATGCGCTCTAAACCAGCTGAGCTAAGATCCCAAGATGTCAATACCCGCTTTGGCGAACCGCTGCGGCGGGAGCTTCCCGGCTGGACCAGTGACCTTCCCGCCCGTGAGGGCGGGACGCTCTAAACCAGCTGAGCTAACATCCCAAGGCATTTTGGAGTGGAGGCAGCCGGATTCGAACCAGCGACCCTCTGCTTGTAAGGCAGATGCTCTGAACCAGCTGAGCTATGCCTCCATTACTACCTATCCAAAGAACGAACTCGAACCAGCGACCCTCCCGCTCGTGGAGCGGGATGCTCTGAACCAGCTGAGCTATGCCTCCATTACTACCTATCCAAAGAACGAACCGGACCAGCGACCCTCCCGCTCGTGGAGCGGGATGCTCTGAACCAGCTGAGCTATGCCTCCAAATTCCCTATCCAAAGAACGTTGCCGACCGATGGCGGTAGGCGCTAAGGGGCGGCAAATATAGCGGAACAGTTCAAACAACCTCGGCCACCACGAACACGCTGCCCGTGACCAGCACCAGATCGTTGAGGGCGGCGCGGTGGCAGGCGGCGCGGTAGGCGGCGTCCACACTGGCGAAAGGGCTGCCTTGCAGGCCATGCCCGGCGGCCTGCCGTTGCAGCTCGGTGGCGTCCAGCCCGCGCGGGATATTGGCCTTGCAGAAGTAGTAGGTGGCGCTCTTGGGCAGTTCGGCCAGCACGGGGCTCAGGTCTTTGTCGTGTACCATGCCCAGAACGATGTGCAGCACGTGGTAGGGCTGGCACTCCAACATGCGCCTCACCACGCGGATGCCGTCCACATTATGGGCCACGTCGGCGATGGTGAGCGGGGTGTCGCACAAGGTCTGCCAGCGACCCAGCAGCCCTGTGTTGCGCACCACCTCGCGCAGGCCGTGGCGGATGTGCTCGTCGGTGATGCGCCAGCCGCGTTCGCGCAGCCGTTCGATCGCCGCACAGGCGGTGCGGGCGTTGCGCTCCTGATGCCTTCCGTGCAGCGCGCTGGGGAAGGGGAGGGGCGCCTGCTGATCCACGAGGAATAAGGGCGAGTTGCTGGCTGCTGCCTTATTGCGGAACACGTCGGCCACGGTACCCTCGGCTTCGCCCACCACCACGGGGATGCCGGGTTTGATGATGCCCGCCTTCTCCCCGGCGATGGCTTCCAGCGTGTTGCCGAGGAAGTCCGTGTGGTCCCAACCGATGTTGGTGATCACGCTCACCTCCGGGGTGATCACGTTGGTGCTGTCCAGTCTGCCCCCCATGCCGGTCTCGATCACGGCGATGTCCACCTGCTGTTCGCGGAACCACCACAGGGCCAGCGCCACGCCCCACTCGAAGAACGAGGCTTGGATCGGCTCGAAGCCCGCGCGGTACTGCTCCACGAAGCGGACCACCTCGTTCTTCGCGATCATGTCGCCGTTGATGCGGAACCGCTCGCGGAAGTCCTTCAGGTGCGGCGATGTGTGCAGCCCCACCTTGTATCCGGCCTCCTGCAATACGCTTGCGATCGAATGGCTGGTGCTGCCCTTGCCGTTCGTGCCCGCCACATGCACGCAACGCAGGCCGCGCTCCGGATGGCCGGTGAGGTCCATCAGCGCGTGCGTGTTCGAGAGGTCGGCTTTGTAGGCGGCCTTGCCGATGCGCTGGAACATCGGAAGCTGCGCGTACAGGTACGCCAGCGTTTCGGCGTAGTCCATCGCTAACCGGGGAAGAAGCGCAATTTGATGTAGTGCGCCTGTTCGGGAGGCCCATCGGGCATGGCCACGAACTTACAGCTCTTCGCGGCGCGCTCCGCCACATCTTTGATGTTCTTGTCCGTGGTGCCCGAGTTGGCCACCGACGTGCGGATCACGTTGCCTTGGCGGTCCACGATCACCATCACCTCCACCCACGTGGCGTTCTGCAGCGCCGGTTTCTCGCTCAGGTTCGGACCACGGGCCAGACCGCGTCCGCCACCGTTTCCACCACCACTGCCCGGCCCGCGTAGCTCCCAGCCATTGCCGTGGAAGAGTCCGCCGCCGCCCTTTACACCATCGGGTTGGCCGGGATCGCCGGGTTGGCCGCCTTTGCCTTCCTCTTTACCCGGCTTGTTCCAGTTGCTGAACGCGTCCGAGATGCGCTTGTCCACCGTGGGCTCGCTGATCTTCGGTGGGGTGGGTGTGGGCTTGGTCACCACCGGCTTGGTCACGGGCGGCTTCTTCACCGGATCGGGCTGCTTGTTGATCGCCTCGCCATCCTCCTCGGTGATCAGCTCCTCGTTCGTATCGGGCTGTGGGGGCGGTGTGTGCTTTTCCACCGCGCCGCTCTCCTCCATGGATTCCTTCTCGCCCAAGCCTTCCAAGCTGTAACCGATGTCGGCGATGCCCAGCGCCATGCCTTCGCCGCCACCTTCCGGATAGGGCGGGAGCGGCGTCACGATCTTCAGCATCAGCAACAGCGCCAAGATGCCCGCGTGGAAAGCCACGCTGAACACCAGCGCCGTGCGCCGTTGTGCTCCGTCGTTGGGCAGCGTCTGGTACATGGCGTCAGCCGTTCTTCGTGGCGAGGATCATCTTCACCTTGATCTCGGTACCTATCTCCAGCACGTTCACGAGGTCCTGCACCGAGAGCGCCTTGTCCAGCCGCAGCACGATGGTGGGTTTGTCCATGCCGGCGGTCTTGTCCAGCAATGCGCCCTTCAGATCGGCTTCGGGGATCATGGTCTGGTCGATGTAGTACTGGTGGTCGGCGGTGACCTGCAACAGCACCTGCTGCTTGTCCAGTGTCTGGCTCTGCTTGGCTTCCGGCAGCAGCAGCTTGATCACGTTCGGGTTCGCCATCGTGGATACGATGAGGAAGAAGAGCAGCAGGAAGAACATGATGTCGTTCAGCGACTCGGTGCTGACCTCGGCATGTTCCCGGCGTGTGCGGCGCAGCTGCATGGCTCAGGCCTTTGGGGTTTCGCGCAGCAGATCGAGGAACTGCTGGCCGGTGGCGTCGATGCGCTCCACCAGTGAATCCACGAGGCCGTTCACGATGAAGTAGGCCGTGAACGACACGATGCCCACGATGAGGCCCGCCGCCGAGGTCACCATCTTCTGGTAAAGGCCCTCGGAGATGTTGCCCACGCTGATGTTGTCGCTCAGGCTGATCTGGTAGAAGATGTTGATCACACCGATGATGGTGCCGATGAAGCCGAACATGGGTGCCAGCTTCGCGAAGAGGCTCAGCAGGCCGATGCCTTTTTCGGCGCGGGCCACTTCCAAGCGCCCGGTGCCTTCCATGGCGGCTTCGATGTCCTTGGCAGGCTGGCCGATGCGGGCCACGCCCTTGCCCACCACGCGCGCGATCGGCGAAGGATGGTTGTCGCACAGGTTGCGCGCCGAATCCAGCTTGCCGCTATGCACATAGTCGCGGATCCGCATCATGAAGTCGCCTTCGATGCGCCGCGCTTTCAGCAGGCCCATCACACGTTCGATCAGTACGTACACGGCCACCAGCGACATCAGCGCGAGCGGCCCCATGATGTACCAGCCACCGAAACTGAGCAGTTCCCATACGCTGATGCTCTTCTCGGTGGGTTGCACCGGGGCGGATTGGGTGGCCTCCAAGGTCTGCCGGGCGGTTTCGGCGACATCTTGGATCTGGGCGAAAAGTTCGAGGGACATGTTGGTTGCAGGTTGTAGGGTGAACGCGGGTGTGCCGTTCGGAATTGTCAATTGAGGTTGTCCAGCGCGATCCCGAAGGCCGTGCGGGTCAGGTGCGTGCGCTGTGGATGGCGGGTGTGGGTGCGCTCCAAGGCCGTGCCGATCACCGCGCTCACGTCCTCGAAGATGGCCTTGTCGGTAAGTGTGTTCCCCGGCTGCATGCAGTAGGCGAACACACGCGCCATGCCGCAGTTGGCGATGAAGTCGGGGATCACGCTCACGCGGCCGTCGGCATGCTCGGCGATGGGGCCGTAGAAGATCTGCGGATCGGCGAAGGGCACGTTGGCGCCGCTGCTGATCAGTTCGAGGCCGACGGCGGCCATGCGGTCCACCTGTTCGCGGGTAACGATGCGGCTGGCGGCGCAGGGTAGGAAGATCTCAGCACCCACGTCCCAGATGCGGGCATTCACCTCATCGAAAGACAACAGCCCATCGGCCTTCAACTGGTTGCCCTGCTTGTTGGTGAAGAGTTCACGCACCTGTGCTTCGCTCAAACCATCCGGCGCGACAAGGCCACCCTGACGGTCGATGATGCCCACGATGCGCGCACCTTGGCGGCTCAGGTAATAGCCCGCTGCCGCGCCCACGTTGCCCCAGCCTTGCACGATAACCCGCTTCCCGCGAAGATCACCGCCGTACACGCGGTAATAGTGGCGCACGCTCTCGGCCACGCCCCAACCGGTGATCATGTCGGCCACCGCGTATTGGCCCGCCACGGGCACGTACGCGGTGTCATCCACCTTCTTGCTCACGCCCGTGCGCAGCTGACCGATGGCCTGCTGTGCCGTGGCATCATCGGCACCAAGGTGCCCGCGCACCACGCCCTCCTGCGGGTGCAGCAATCCGTTGGCCTCGGTGATGGGGATCACCTCGTGCAGTTCGTCCACGTTCAGGTCGCCGCCGGTGCCATAGTAGTTCTTCAGCAGCGGGTCCACGGCCTTGTACCAGCGTTTCAGCACCTCGCCCTTGCGCGGGTCGGCCGGGTCGAAATCGATGCCGCTCTTGGCGCCGCCGATGGCCGGGCCGCTCACGGTGAACTTCACCTCCATGGTCTTCGCGAGGCTTTCCACCTCGCGCTGGTCCAGCCCCTTGCGCATGCGGGTGCCGCCACCGGCCGCCCCACCGCGCAGGCTGTTGATCACCACCCAGCCACGGGCACCGGTGGGGGCATCGCTCCAAGCGAATACGATCTCGGGGGCGCGCTCCTCGAAGCGGCGCAGGGCATCACGCATCTACGGTTCCGTTCTGGTGGGGCGAAAGTAACCCGGCGTGGGAAGGACGCCCGGCAGGGGTGGGGACCGCTTTATCCCAGCGGTGTGTTAATACAATGTGGCTTCGTCACTCCCGCCTCAGGGTCATCGTGACATGAAACCCACGAGAGGGCTAAGGCGTTGTCGGATACCGCGTCACACGTCGGACGGTCCGCTCGGAGTGGATGACCTATGCTTGTGATCACTTTTCCTGAAAAAGTGATGAAAAAAATAATCGTTTTTCACAGGTAATAATCGTTTTTCACGGGAGGAGGGTTCCCGAAGCGATCACCCCGCATACACCGCCCCGCCCACACTGCCCCGCTGCGCGCCCGTCACGCTCGCCAGCGCGGTAGGCTCGCCACGCAGCCGCAGCATGCCCAGCAGCGCGAACACCAGCGCTTCCTTGAAGTCGATGATGCTGGCATCGGGTGTTTCCAATGGGGTGAAGGCCGCGATGCGTTCCAGCAGGAAACCGTTGTGCGCGCCGCCGCCCGTCACCAGCACAGGTCCGGCCGCTTCCTTGGCTGCACCACCCACCTGTTGCGCGATGTGCTCCACCACGGTGCACATGCGATCCCGCACCGCCAGCGAACGGTCGGCGATCAACGGCTTCACCGCTTCATCGAACCATTCGCGGCCCAATGAGCGCGGCGGCGGTTGGCGGAGGAAGGGGAGGGCGTTGAGGCGTTCCAACAGATCGCCATCCACCTGACCGGAGCGGGCCAAGGTACCGTCGGCATCGTAAGGCTTGCCCGCTTCCTCGGCAAGGAAGTCCAGCGCCTGATTGCCGATGCACACGTCGTAGCCGAGTACCCGGTCATCGCTGTGCATCGCGATGTTGCAGATGCCGCCGATGTTGAGAAAACACCGGTGGCCGGGAAAGAGCAACTTCTCGCCCAAGGGCACCAGCGGCGCGCCCTGTCCGCCCAACGCTACGTCAGTAGTGCGGAAGTCGCACACGGTGGTGATGCCCGTGGCCGCCGCGATCCGTGCACCATGGCCGATCTGCACGGTAAGCCCTTCATCGGGCTTGTGGAAGATGGTGTGGCCGTGCGATGCGATCACATCCACCTTCCTTCCGGCAAGGAATTCCGAAGCCGCGCGCCCGATCCGGTCGCCGAGGTCGCGGTCCAGCCGGGCAAGGTCCAGCGCCGTGCTGTGCATCACCTCCTTCAGCCTGCTGCGGAAGGCATCCTCGTATGGCACGGTGCGGGCATCCTCGATCGAAAAGACCCACTTCCCATCGGTGCGTGTGAATGCGCACAGGGCGAGGTCCAGCCCATCGAGCGAGCTGCCGCTCATGATGCCGAGGGCGGTGTAGGTGGACATGCGCTGCTGGCCGAAGCCTTGGTGTAGGCGAGGGGCAAAGGTGGTGAATGGGGGCTGTTGCGAATGCGTTACGTGTTGGCGGGTTACGTGTTGCGTGTCGGGAGCGCGGCCAACACGTAACCCGCGCGAACAGCCTGTGCGCGGCCAACACGTAACGCATTCTTCAGCCTCCCGCCCCGTATCTTCGCGCACCTGAATTCCCGACCCCATGCAAGACACCGCCACCCTCGCCGGATTGAACTTTGAATTGAGCGAAGAACAGATCGCCGTGCGCGATGCCGCCCGCGATTTCGCCCAGAACGTGCTGAAGCCCGGCGTGATCTACCGCGACCGTGAACAGAAGTTCCCGGCCGAAGAGATCAAGCAGCTCGGCGAACTCGGCTTCCTCGGCATGATGGTGAGCCCCGAGTATGGCGGTGGCGGCATGGACACCATCAGCTACGTGCTCGCGATGGAGGAGATCAGCAAGGTGGACGCGAGCGCCAGCGTGGTGATGAGCGTGAACAACAGCCTCGTGTGCTGGGGCTTGGAGCAGTTCGGCAACGAGGAGCAGAAGCGCAAGTACTTGGTACCGCTGGCCAAGGGCGAAGTGATCGGCGCTTTCTGCCTGAGCGAGCCCGAGGCCGGCAGCGATGCCACCAGCCAGCGCACCACGGCCATCGACATGGGCGACCACTACCTGCTGAACGGCACCAAGAACTGGATCACCAATGGCGGCACGGCCAGCACCTACCTCGTGATGGCGCAGACCGATGCGGCGAAAGGGCACAAGGGCATCAACTGCCTCATCGTGGAGAAGGGCATGCCCGGTTTCGTGGTGGGACCGAAGGAGGACAAGCTCGGCATCCGCGGCAGCGACACGCACACGCTGATGTTCCAAGATGTGAAGGTGCCCAAGGCCAACCGCATCGGCGAGGACGGCTTCGGCTTCACCTTCGCGATGAAGACCCTGAGCGGCGGCCGCATCGGCATCGCGTCACAGGCCCTCGGCATCGCCAGTGGTGCGTATGAACTGGCCCTCGCGTACAGCAAGGAGCGCAAGGCCTTCGGCAAGGCCATCTGCGAGCATCAGGCCATCGCCTTCAAGCTGGCCGACATGGCCACCGAGATCGAGGCCGCGCGCCTGCTGTGTCTGAAGGCCGCATGGCTGAAGGACCAGCACAAGAACTACGATCAGGCCAGCGCCATGGCCAAGGTGTTCGCCAGCGAGACCGCGATGAAGACCACGGTGGAAGCCGTGCAGATCCACGGCGGCTACGGCTACGTGAAGGAATACCACGTGGAGCGCCTGATGCGCGATGCCAAGATCACGCAGATCTACGAAGGCACCAGCGAGGTGCAGCGCATCGTGATCAGCCGATCCGTCTTGAAAGGCTGATCGCCGGTTCCCACGAACGCATTGGAACGGCACTTTCACGCGACTCCGGGTCAAGCTCGGAGTGACAATGCGGGTCACCCTACAATGCAGGCACCACCGTTTCCAGCCTGATCCCCCGCGATCCCTTCACAAGGATCAACCTGCCGTTGATCGGTTCAGTAGCGATGCGTTCGTTCAATTCGTTCGCCGAAAGGACCGCCTCGGGCGTCACCTTCGCGAATTCACTGCCCACGAAGCGCGCTTCGAGCTGTAGTTCGGCCACAAGCGCCACAATGGCCTTGTGCTCCTGCACGCTGTCCGCACCCAGTTCCAGCATGTCGCCAAGGACCGCCAGCTTGGGCCGGTCGCTGGGCATGGCCGCGAAGTTCTCCAGCGCAGCGGCCATGCTCGTGGGGTTCGCGTTGTAGGCATCGAGCACGAGCTGGTTGCGGCCGGTGTCCACGAATTGCGATCGGTTGTTGCCCGGTTGGTATTCGCAGATGGCGTTCGCGATCATCTGGTCCGGCACACGGAAGTGCTGGCCGATGCACACGGCGGCCAGCACGTTCGGCGTATTGTAGGCGCCTACCAACTGCGTTTCCAAGTGGTGGCGGCCGATGCGTGGCTGGTCGCCGAAGTACGTGTTCAGGAGCGGCGTATCGCTGTACTCCGCGTCGCCGTACGTGTCGTTGTCTTCGCTGTAGCCGTATGTCACGCGCTTCAGGCCCTCGCTCTTCTCCATCAGCAGGGCATCATCGCCATGCACGAACGCGGTGCCGTCGCGCAGCCACAGCGCATCGTACAGCTCGGTCTTGGTCTTCAGCACACCCTCGAAGCCACCGAAGCCTTCCAGATGCGCCCGCCCGATGTTGGTGATCAGTCCGTGCGTGGGCTCGGCGATGGCGCACAGTTCCGCGATGTCACCCGGTTTGCTCGCGCCCATCTCGATGATGGCGATGCGATGTTCGGCGTTCAACCGCAGCAGGGTGAGCGGCACACCGATGTGGTTGTTCAGGTTGCCGCTCGTGGCAAGTGTGGACCGATCCGCAGCGAGCACCACATGCACCAATTCCTTCGTAGTCGTCTTCCCATTGGTGCCGGTGATGCCGATGACAGGTATGTTGAACTGTCTGCGGTGGTGGTTCGCGAGTTGCTGGAGGGCCAGTAGCACATCGGGCACCAGCAGGAAGCGGTCATCCTCCACTACCGAGGCATCGTCCACCACGGCGTACTTCGCGCCGTTCGACAATGCCTCCACAGCGAAGATGTTGGCGTCGAAGTGCGGCCCCTTCAGCGCGAAGAACATGCTGTTCTTGCCGATGGTGCGGGTGTCCGTGCTTGTTCCTGAACAGGTCAGGAACAGTTGATGTAGTTCGGCGGTGGGCGTGTGGTGCATGGAAAAGAAGACCCCCGGACCGCTTACCGCATCAAGGCGGGGGAAGCGGGCCGGGGGGCCAAATTAGGGTCGGGAGAGATCAGCGCTTCTTCTCAAGCTTCTTGCTACGCTTGTCGTCGCCAAGCCCGCGGGGGCTGCCCACGCGCGTCATGGCGCAGCGGAAGCCGATGGTCGCCGTGCTCTGGCGCTCGTCCAGGTGGCGGCGGGTGCTGGGGCTGGCCCAGTAGATGCGGTCGGCCCAGCTGGCGCCCTTGTACACGCGGCTCCGGTCGTTCACCAAACTGGTCTTGCCCCAGTCGTACATGGCGTTGCCCTCGTACTCGGGGTTCTCGAAGTAGACGCTGCTCTCCACGTCGCCATCGCGGAAGTCGATGTTGTCGCTCGCACGGTAGTTCCGGCGGTCGATGTTCTCCTCCACGGTCACGTTGCGCACCCGCAGATCGCCGGGCTGGCTGCTCTGGTAGTCGCTTATGCCGCTCAGCAGTTTCGGGCAGATCTCCAGATCCTTCCCCTTGATGTTGTCGATCATGTCCTGCACGCGCTGCATGGCGGCGTCCTGTTTGCGCGTGTTGTTGAACTCGATGGACTGATCGATCGCGGTCAGCAGCTCGTCGATGAGCGCTGCTTCCTCGTCCGTGGCACGGCCCTGCATCGCCGTTTGGAACTCGGTGAGGTAGTATTTGATGCCGTCCACGTCGTACACCACGATGTCGTGCTTGTCCTGCACCACGCCGTCGCTGTTCAGCACCTTCGTCTTGAACACGTTGCCACGGAAGGGGCGGAAGTCGTCCTTGTCTTCCGGGCTCAGCGGGCGGTACACGTCCATCACCCACTCGCTCACGTTGCCGGCCATGTTATACAGGCCGTAGTCGTTCGGCCAGTAGCTGAACACCGGAGCGGTCACGTCGGCGTTGTCGTTCAGGCTGCCTGCCACACCCATGTAGTCACCCCGGCCGCGCATGAAGTTGCCACGGAAGTCACCGTAGAAGGCACCGCCTTTCTTGCGGCTGTCATAGCGCACCCAGTGGCCGTTCCAAGGGTAGATCCGGCGCTCGACAACCCGCTCATCCACGGTGTTGCCCAGCAGGCCGTACGCAGCGTATTCCCATTCGGCCTCGGTGGGGAGGCGGTAGCGGGGCAGCAGCACGCCATCCTCCATCTTGATGTTCCGGAAATCCTTGCTCGGGTTGAAATCCTGCACACCATCCACTTTCTTGCCGCTCTCGTACTGGTTGGCCAGATAGGCGTCCGTACTGAAGTGGTCTTCGTTGATCTGGTTGGGATAGTGCTCGAACAGCCCCTCGCGGATCAGGATCAGCTCGTTCACCCTGTCCGTGCGCCATGCGCAGTAGTCGTTGGCCTGCAGCCAGTTGATGCCCACCACAGGGTAGTCGCGGTAGGCGGGGTGGCGCAGGTAGTACTCCACGTAAGGGTCGTTGAAGGCCAGTTTGCTGCGCCACACCAAGGTGTCGGGCAGAGCCTTCTTGTAGATCTCGGGATAATCGGCGGCGAACACACGGTCCAGCCAGTAGAGGTATTCCAGCCAATAGAAGTTGGTCACCTCCACTTCATCCATGTAGAAGGATGATACCGTCACGGTGCGCGGGATCATGTCCCATTCATGACGCAGGTCGTCCGTGACACGGCCCATGGTGAACTGGCCGCCCTCGATGAGGACGAGGCCGGGGCCGTTCTCCTGTTCGGTGAACTCGACCTTCTCGAACCCACCGTTCTTCTCGTCGTTGTAGTTCCACCCGGTGGCGCCGCTCCGTTCGAACTGGCATCCGCTGAGGATGGAGGTACACGCGGTGATGAGCGCGATGTTCCTGAGCTGGTTCATGTGTATCTGGATTCGTTGCAGGGTTCAGGTCTAAAAGGTGGGGCAGGCCACCACACGGAAGCGGCGTTTCTTCGGTTTGCAGTTGAACTGCATCTGCATGCTGATCTCGTGCGAGCCGGCCGTGGAGGTGGTGAGTTTCGATGTCGTCACGTCGTAGCTGTATCCGAACTTGAACTTCTCCAAGTGGAAGCCGATCAGGGCGATGAAGGCATCGCGTGTGCGGTACCATACACCGGCAGTGATGGGGCCGTGGTCCACATATACGCCGAGGTTCAATTGACGGAACGCAGCCTGCTGCTGGTATAGTACGTTGGGCGAGATCCGCGTGCGCGCTTCACCATACTTCCCTTTCATGCCGATGGGGATGGCGGCCCCGGCATGCCCGGTGAACTTCATGGGCAATTTGCTGCTGCCCACGATGAGCGATTCGTTCGGCTCGGTGAGGTGGTGTGCGGCGAAGCCCACGAAGAACACATCACTGTAACCCAGTACACCGGCGCTGAAATCGGCGTTGCCCACGCTGCCACCACGGGGCACGTCGTTGGTCTGGTATATGAAGCCCCGGCGTGCATCGATCATATCACCGAACGTGAGCTTGCTCCAGTCCAGTGCCTTTTGGAAATAGGTGGCTTGGAAACCCACCTTCATGGAGAATTTCTTCGTCAGCGGCTTTTGATAGCTGTATATCCCGCTCACCGTGGTGGTGTTCAGGGTGCCTTTCCCCGCTTGGTCATGGGTCACCAGCAGGCCCAGCCCACCGCTCATGCCATCCACATGCTGGTCGTAGCTGGCGCTGGTGGTCACGAAGGTGCCTGTGAGCGCCGGCCACTGGTTTCGGTAGTTCATCACCACGCGTGGACAACGGGCGGTGCCTGCGAACGCGGGGTTCAGGTACAGCGGGTTGGCGTAGAATTGCGTGAATTGAGGGTCTTGGGCCGAAGCCGACAAAGCCGTCATCACGATCAGTGCGCACCCAGCGGCCGCACGCCCAACGGTCCATTCCTTCATGCTCGTTGTCATCGAGGCTTTACACCAAGCGCCAAGTATACGCAGCAGTTCCGGTTACGGTTGCCCACCTCTTGCAATATCCATCCACAGGTGCCGTTGGTGGGGGTGTCCCGAGAACGCAAGGGTCGAAGGTAGTACTTTCGATCCGAACTGTTGAAAACCTGTTCGATCGCTGTTCATGAAACGACTACGGATCTTGGCCTTGTTCCTCGCCATGGGCGCGGGAGAGGCGCTGCTGGCCCAATCCCTTGAAAAACGTGCGCTCCCGTGGGCGGACAGGGCAGCCACTGCGGCCGGAGGAGCGGTCGTGACCATGGATAAAGCAGGCTCTGGGACAACGGAAAAGAAGGACGCCGCGTATGCCGATGGCCTTGGCACCGAGATGTTCCGTGACATGGAACGGGGAGGGCTGCCGCTGTGGAACCCTCCGGTAGCAGTACCGCAGGGGGCGGCCGCCTTCGATGTGGCGCTGGATGATGCGGTATGGGAGGAGGTGCCCGCTGAACTGCTGAAGCGGTACCCGGCGTTGGAGAGTGTGGGACCCGCACCCTTGGTGCGCACCCATGCCGGCATCCAGCGCAAGATGACGGTGGGTGGGGTGGTAGTGGAACCGTACCGGCGCAATACGGCCACGGGCCGGGTGGAGCGTCTGATAGAGGCGCGGGTGCGGGTGCGTGATGTGGTGTCTGGCGGGGGGCGGGCGCTCAAGAACTACCCGCGTTCTTCAAAGCTCGCATCCGGTGAATGGTATCGGATGAGCGTGGCTGCCGATGGCGTACACAAGGTGACCTACGAGATGCTCGCGCGCCTTGGCGTGGATATGGCGAACCTTGCATCGGACCGTATCAATGTATACGGGAACCATGCGGGTATGCTCCCGTTCGCGAACAGCGAGCTTCCGCCGACGGACCTTCTTCTGAACGCGATCGAGGTGGTGGATGGGGGCGACGGCGTTTTCGGCCCCGGCGATCACCTGCTTTTTTATGCACGGGGTGCCCAGCGTTGGTCCCCGGATGGTGCGGGGCGCTTCGTGCATACGAAGAACACGTATTGCGATAGCGCGCACTATTTCATCGGGCTGGATGTGGACCCGCCTACGCGGATCACACCTGCCGTGCTCGGTGAAGGCGCGCCTACGCAGGTGGTCACCACCTTCAACGACCGCCAGTTCATCGAGCGCGACCTCGTCAACCTGCTGAAGAGCGGGCGCACTTGGTTCGGGGAGGTCTTCGATGTCACCTTAAGCTATCCGTTCCCCTTCGAGGTGCCCAATATCGTGACAAGCGATTCGGCGTTCATCCGTCTGGCCGGGGCTGCCCGCACCGTGAACCTGGCCAATTCCAGCACGTTCGATGTGAGCGTGCCGGGGGCCTTATCGGAGAACTTCCCGGTGGCAGGTGTGTCGCCCGTGTACACTGCGGCATACGGCCGCCTTTTCGACCGCCGCATCGGCTTCCTGCCCACAACCAGCCCGTTGATCGCTACGGTCACCTTCCACAAGCACAATGCCGCCACTTCCATCGCTTGGATGGACTTCGTGGAACTGAACTGCCGCCGCCATCTGCGCATGGTGGGCAACCAGCTGGCGTTCCGCGACCTGCGTTCGGTGCAGGCAGGCGCGCTCTCGGAGTTCGTGCTGGACCAGGCTCAGAACGTGCATCGCGTATGGGAGATCACCGATCCCGCCCAGGCGCGTGTGGTGAACGCCACGGTCGATGGCGCTTCGTGGCGGTTCATGGTCCATACCGACAGCCTGCGCGAGTTCATCGCCTTCCGCAATACGGGCTACCTGGAGCCGGTGATCATCGGGCGGGTGCCCAACCAGAACCTGCACGCCACGCCTGTCGGCATCGACCTCACCATCGTGTGCCCGCCGGAGTTCCAAGGTGCCGCCGCGCGCCTCGCCGAGCGCCGCATGAGCGAAGGGCTGTCGGTGCTGATCGTGTCGCCGCAGCAGGTCTACAACGAGTTCTCCAGCGGGTCGCGGGATGCCACGGCCATCAAGCGGTTCATGCGATTGCAATACGACAGGGCCCAGGCGCCCGATGAACTGCCGCGGTACCTGCTCCTCTTCGGCGATGGTTCGTACAACAACATCCAGCTTGCGGTGGGCAACCAGAACTGGATACCATCCTACCAGACGGTGAACTCCCTGGACCCTGGTAAGTCCTATGCCACCGACGATTACTACGGATTCCTTGACGAGAGCGAGGGGGAGGGGACCGGCGACCTGGTGGACATCGGCATCGGCCGCCTGCCGGTGAGCTCCGTGGACCAGGCGAACAGCATGGTGAACAAGCTGCTGCGGTACGACCAGACCAGGTTGCTGGGCTATACGGGCAGCAGTTGCTCGGCCAGTGGCGATGGGGGGCGCTCCGATTGGCGCACCCATATCCTTTTCGCCTCGGACGACCAGAACGGAGACACCTTCGAGGGCGAGATCCACATGTCCCAGAGCGAGACCCTTGCACAACGGGTGAGCGCTGGACAGCCCATGCTGAACGTGGACAAGATCTACCTGGATGCGTACCAGCAGTTGAGCACACCGGGTGGTGCGCGCTACCCACAGGCCGCAGCCGATCTGCGGGAGGAGGTGGAGAAAGGGCTGCTGCTGGTGAACTACATCGGCCATGGAGGCGAGGTGGGCTGGGCCCATGAACGATTCCTTGACAATACGACCATCCTGGGCTGGACCAACGGGGACCGGCTGCCGCTGTTCATGACGGCGACCTGCGAATTCTCCCGGTGGGATGACCCAGGGCGTACCTCGGCAGGCGAATACGTGATCCTGAACCCCGATGGCGGCGGCATCGGCTTGATGACGACCACCCGCCTGGCCTACTCGCTCGCCAACTTCAACCTGGGCGGGCATTTCTACAACCACGTTTTCGAGCGCGTGGAAGAGCAAGGGCGTGCCCAGCGCCTGGGCGACGTCTACCGCCGCACCAAACAGGACATCGCCACGGCCGATCCGAACTCGAGCAATCACATGAACTTCTGCCTGCTGGGCGATCCGAGCCTGCAGTTGGCGCTTCCCCGGAACAGCATCACGATAACCTCGGTGACGGATACCCTGGGCGTTGCGCTGGATACGTTGAAGGCCCTGTCCACGGTACGGATCCGTGGGTTCGTGGACGATGGGAACGGGTTGCCGATGGCCGATTTCAACGGCGTGGTGGTGCCCACCGTCTTCGACAAAGCGCAACAGCAAGTGACCCTGGCGAACGACGGTGGGCGGGCCTTCCCCTTCCAGATCCGCAACAACATCATCCATCGCGGCCGCTCCACCGTGTCGCAGGGCGTGTTCGAACTGACCTTCGTGGTGCCGAAGGACATCAACTACCAGGTAGGGCCAGGCCGCGTGAGCTGCTATGCCGAGAACGGGAGCACCAACGCGGCGGGCTTCACCAACGAGCCGCTGGTGGGCGGCGTTGCCACCGATGTCCCGCTGGATGAGGTAGGCCCTCGCGTGCAACTGTTCATGAACGATGATCGCTTCGTGCGCGGCGGCATCACCGATCAGAGTCCGCTGCTGTTCGCCCGGCTGTTCGACGAGAACGGCATCAATACGGTGGGTACCAGCATAGGCCACGACCTGCTGGCGGTATTGGATGAGAACACCGAGCGGGCCGTGGTGCTGAACGACCTGTACCAGGCCGACATGGACACCTACAAGAGCGGCGAGGTACGCTACCGGTTCAGCAACCTTGCAGAAGGGCAGCATACCCTGCGCCTGAAGGCCTGGGACACATCCAACAACTCGTCAGAGGTCACCACCGAGTTCGTGGTGGCTGCTTCGGAGGAGATGGCCTTGGAGCGCGTGCTCAATTACCCCAACCCCTTCACCACGCATACCGAGTTCTATTTCGAGCACAACCGGCCCTGCACCGCCTTGGAAGTGCAGGTGCAGGTCTTCACCGTGAGCGGCCGTTTGGTGAAGACCCTCAGCCGCCGCCTGGCCTGCGAGGGCTACCGCAGCGAGGGTCTGGCATGGAACGGCTTGGACGACTACGGTGACAAACTCGGGCGCGGCGTGTATGTGTACCGCCTCAGCGTGACCGCGCCCGACGGGGAAAAGGCCGAGAAGTTCGAGAAGCTGGTGATCCTGCGGTGACACAATAAAGCCCTGGCAGCCACCGTATATTTGCCATCCTTTTTCCCGCCCCCTGCTGATGACCTTGTTCCGGCCGCACCTCGCCTGCATTCTTCTTACGATCGTTGCGTTACGGCCGCAAGCCGTGGTGGCCCAGCCCTGCGATCCCCAATTCAGGGCGGCGGGCCAGCAGTGCAACGACCAGTTGAACACCATCACCACGGCGGTGCCCTTCCTGCTCATCTCCCCCGATTCCCGGGCTGGCGGTATGGGTGATGCTGGTGTGGCCATAAGCCCCGATGCCAACGCCATCCACTGGAACCCGGCCAAGCTGGCCTTCGCAGAGAACGATGGCGAGTTCAGCATGAGCTACAGCCCCTGGCTGCGCAATTTGGTGCCCGACATGAGCCTGGCCTACCTGGCCGGGTACAAGCGGTTGAGCAACAAGCGCAGCGCCATCGGCGGATCATTGCGCTATTTCAACCTGGGGAGCATCCTGTTCACCGATGTGAACGGTGCCACCATCCGCGATTTCAAACCGGCGGAGTTCGCCCTTGACGTGGCTTTTTCCCAGAAATTCAGCGATCGGCTCTCTGGGGGCATCGCCATCCGCTACGTCAACAGCAACCTTACGGGCGGCATCAGTGTGCAGGGGGCCAACTCCAAGGCCGGGCAGAGCGTGGCGGCGGATGTGTCGATGTTCTACAGGAACGACGAAGCCCGCTTCGGCGACAAGGACGGCACTTTCGCATTCGGGGTGAACATCTCGAACATCGGAGCCAAGATGTCCTATACAGAGACATCGGCACAGAACTTCATTCCCATCAACCTGCGCCTGGGGCCTTCGCTGAAGCTGGAACTGGACAAGTACAACAGCATCGCCTTCAACCTGGACGTGAACAAACTGCTGGTACCCACCCCTCCTGTGTACTTGCTGGATGAGAACGGAGCTCCGATCATCGACCCGGTGACGAATAACTACCAAGTGGCCAGTGGCCGCGACCCGAACGTGGGCATCATGAACGGCATCCTGGGTTCGTTCACCGATGCGCCGGGCAATGTGGGCTATGACGACAACGGAAAGCCTTATGTGGAGAAGGGCAGCCGCTTCCGCGAGGAACTGCGCGAGATCAACCTGGCAGGGGGCTTCGAGTACTGGTATGCCGAGCAGTTCGCCTTCCGCACGGGCTATTTCTGGGAGCACTACACCAAGGGCAACCGCAAGTACTTCACGCTGGGTGCCGGTGTGAAGTACAGCATCTTCACTCTGGACCTGAGCTACCTGATCGCCAATACACAGCGCAGCCCGCTGGCGAACACGCTCCGGTTCACCCTCGGCTTCAAGTTCGACAAGGCGAAGAAGCCCAAATCCGCCGAATGATGTTCCGCGTCGGTTTCGGGTTCGATGTACACCGGCTGGTGGAAGGTCGCGAGTTGTGGTTGGGCGGTGTCAATATCCCGCATACCGTCGGGGCTTTGGGCCATTCCGATGCTGATGTATTGCTTCATGCCGTGTGTGACGCACTGCTTGGTGCCGCAGCATTGGGCGATATAGGCCGCCACTTCCCCGATACCGATCCCCGCTGGAAAGGCGCGGACAGCAAATTGCTGTTGAAGGAGGCGGTGCGCATGCTTGCGGAGCATGGCTGGCAGGTGGGCAACGTGGACTGCACGTTGATCCTCGAGCGCCCGAAGATCATGCCTCATGTACCGGCGATGCGTGCTGTGATGGCGCCGCTATTGGGCGTGGCGGAGGATGCCGTGAGCATCAAGGCCACCACCAACGAGACCATGGGTTTCGTGGGGCGTGGCGAAGGCGTGGCCGCACATGCGGTGGCGTTGGTGCAGCGCGCTTGAGCGGGCAGGGAGCCGGTCGTTGGTGGGATCTACGACCACCAAGCCTCCTGACAACAAGCAACTGACAACTGCGACCTAATCATCCCCATCATCCGCGGCGCCCTGCACGAACGAGCCGTGGCCCTGCTCGTCCTCGAAGTAGAACACCTTCAGTTCGGCGGTGTCCTTCAGCAGGTCGATCTTGCCGATCTCCACGCGCGACACCTTCACGCCCAGCCGCGTATGCAGGTCGTCGAACAGGGCTGTGCGGTTGGTGGGTTTGATCAGGTCGATGCGCTCGTAGATCAGGAACTTCATGGCCTCGTGGCGGGTGAGCCACACGTGTTCCAGCGCGTAGGTCATCACGAGGATCATGCCGTCGGTGAAGAGCAGTTCGGCAAGGCTCACCTTCTTGCTCGCCAGCGCGTTGATCACGGCCACGCTGATCGTCGCGAACAGGTAGGTCATGTCCTTGATGCTGATCTGCTCGGTGCGGTAGCGCAGCACGCCGAAGATGGCGAACAGGCCGAAGGCGAAGCCGATGCTGAGCTTCACGCTGTTGAGCAGCACGCACAGGAAGAAGATGAGCGTGTTGAAGAGGAAGTAGGTGAAGAGGTAATCCTTCTTGCGGTGGATCGGATAATAGATCAGCCGGATCAGCACGAAGAGCACCACCGTGTTGATGCTGAACTTGAAGAGAAGCTCCCACATGTCGGCGTGGATGAGCGGCATTCCGAAGACTTTCATGGCGTGATGTCAGGGTTCAGGCGGCTTGGCGGATCTTGTCCAGCTTCAGCAGCACGGCTTTGAAGGCGTTGTGTTTCACGTTGCGGCCCAGCAGCAGCAGGCCCACGCAGTATTTGCTCATGCCCGATGCGGCGATGACCCGCTGCCGCATGATGCGCACGAAGGGCGAGGTGCGGTCGGCACGTTCCTGTTTCAGTTCGGCGATCACCACGTCGCCCAGCCGCCGGTCAGCGTCGTCGGCGGTGTAGCGCAGCGCGATGTCCATCGTCAACCGCTCCGGCGAGGTGCGGCTTACGAAGGTGTAGCGGGTGAAGTAGTTCCACAAGGTGGCCTGCAACGGCGCATCGCTCCTACTGGCGCGGGCCACGAACGCCTGCTGCTCCGGCGTGAACGTGCTGGGGATGGCATCCACCCGCATGCGCTTCTTATCGGTGCGGCCCCGGCCGGTCTTGCGCTTCACCTCAAGGAAGACCAGGTCGCTGCCGAGGTATTCGCGGAACCGCACCTTGCTGCGGAACGTGCGCTGGTCGTGGTGCGCCTTGTAGTGTTGCAGGTCCGGCGTGTCGAAGTACAGGCTGCGGTAATCCGTGCCCCGCACGCCGCCCACTTCCAGCAGGCGGTAGTGTGGCAGCATGGCCTCCAGCACGTCCGGCAACTCATGTCCGCCGAAAACGTACTTGGTATCCACGCGGTCCTGCAGCTTCACACCATCCATCTCTGCGAGGGAGATGGGGTCGAAACGCGCGATGATGGGTGCGAAGGAGGACATGCGGGGAAAAGCCGCCAAATCTACGGAACACTGGGACGGCGGGGAGCGGCCAAGGTTTGAAGCAGCCACGGCCATTCCTACTTTTAACCCCCTTTTACACAGCACCCATGGCCAGTCCCGGAACCGTTACGTTGGAGTTCGTGAGCCACGCTTCGGCCCAGGACCTGTCCGAATCCGATCAGGCGTTGCTGACCGCGGCGCATGAGGCCGCATTGCGGGCGTACGCTCCCTATTCCAACTTTCTGGTGGGGGCCGCCCTGCGCATGCGCGATGGCCGCGTGGTCACGGGTAGCAACCAGGAGAACGCTTCGTTCCCGGCAGGCACCTGCGCAGAGCGCACCGCCTTGCACGCCGCTATGGCCTTCGATCCGCATGGCATCGCCGAGACCATGGCCATCGTGGTGCCATCGGCCACCGGCGACCGTCCCGTGACGCCCTGTGGCATCTGCCGCCAGGCCTTGCTGGAGCAGGAGGTGCGTCAGAAGCGCCAGCCCCTGCGCCTGCTGATGGCCGTGCCCAACGGGCCGGTGTATGAGGTGCGCAGCGCATCGTTGCTGCTGCCGCTCTCGTTCGATGCCTCCTACCTCAACGGCTGAGCACCGGCACCGTCGCAAGGGAGGGTCTATATTTGCCCTTCGCTCATGAGCACGAAGACCGCAACCGCCGCGAAAGGCGGCAAACCGGCCAAAGCCGATGGCCCTGCGTTCGGCAAGGACACCTACCTGCGCTGGTTCAAGGAGATGATCCTGATGCGCCGCTTCGAGGAGAAGACGGGCCAGCTCTACACCATGCAGAAGTTCGGTGGGTTCTGCCACCTCTACATTGGGCAGGAGGCTATCCTCGCGGGCATGATCACCGCCATCCGCCCCACGGACCGCCTCATCACCGGCTACCGCGACCATGCGCACCCGCTGGTGCTGGGCACCCCCAGCAAGCACGTCATGGCCGAGCTCTACGGCAAGATGACCGGCACCAGCAAGGGCAAGGGCGGCAGCATGCACTACTTCGACAAGCAGCGCCACCTCTTCGGTGGGCACGGCATCGTGGGCGGGCAGATCGGCCTTGGCGCGGGCATCGCCTTCGCCGACAAGTACCGCGGCGAAGACCATGCGACCCTGTGCATGATGGGCGATGGCGCCGTGCGCCAGGGCATCCTGCACGAGACCTTCAACATGGCCATGACCTGGAAGTTGCCGGTGATCTTCATCGTGGAGAACAACAACTACGCGATGGGCACCAGTGTGGAGCGCACCACCAACATGCACGACCTCAGCACGCTGGGCCTTTCCTACGGCATGCCCGCGAAGGGCGTGAACGGCATGCGCTGCGAGGATGTGCATGAGGCCATCGCCATGGCGTGCGAGCACGTGCGCGCGGGCAACGGGCCGTACCTGCTCGACATCAAGACCTACCGCTACAAGGGGCACAGCATGAGCGATCCCCAGAAATACCGCAGCAAGGACGAGGTGGAGGAGTACAAGAAGCAGGATCCCATCGAGGGTGTGAAGGACACCATCCTCCGGAACAAGTGGGCCAGCGAAGCCGAGCTGGAAGCGATGGACGATGCGGTGAAGAAGGAGGTGGAGGCTGCGGTGAAGTTCGCCGAGGAAAGCCCCATGGCCACCGCCGACGAACTGTACAACGACGTGTACGCCGAGAAGGACTATCCATTCGAGAAGGACTGACAACAGCTGCGCCCGCCGCAGGGTGGGCGTCCGACACATGGCCGAGATCGTACGCATGCCGAAACTGAGCGACACCATGACCGAAGGGGTGGTGAGCGCATGGCACAAGAAGGTGGGGGATGCCGTGAAGAGCGGCGAGGTGCTCGCGGAGATCGAGACCGACAAGGCCACCATGGAGTTCGAGAGCTTCACCGACGGTGTGCTGCTGCACATCGGTGTGGAAAAAGGCAAGGCCGCCGCCGTGGACAGCGTGCTCGCCGTGCTGGGCAAGGCCGGTGAGGACATCACCGCATTGCTGGCCGGGGAGGCTGCCGCTGCACCGAAAGCGAAGGAAGAGCCCAAGGGGCAGGCGCAGGGGCAGGAGGCAGCCCGCCTGCCGGACGGGCAGGTTGCTCCTGCGTCTGCCCCTGCCCCTGCCCCTGAAAAAGCCAAGCCCGCCGCAACCGGCAACGTTCCCGCGCCGAAGCCCTTGTTCGGAGGCAGTGCCGCATCCG
>JAHBUM010000100.1 GCA_019638075.1 Flavobacteriales bacterium
CCATGTAGTAGTCGTGCTCCACGTTGTGGGCGCGCACCAAGCGCTTGCGTCCATGAAGACGCGGGTCGCCGAGGCTGTGGCAACTGTGCAGCCCCTCGAAAAGGATCGGGTGGTCGTCCTTCAGCAGGCGGCTCATCAGCGCATCGCTGCGGCGGCTCACCACCACGTAGGGCAGCGAGTTCAGCAACTGGTGCTTACCCAAGTGGCGCGGATAGTAATGTACCGAAGCGCAGAACTTCTCCAGCTCCTTCGCGCGGCCGCGCCCATACTCGAAACAGTGGAGATGCACCTTCGCCCCCACCTCGGCCAGCGCCTTGGCCTTGTAGTACACGTCGATCACGCCCCCGTAATCCGGCGGGGCGGGCACATCGAAGCTGATGATATGGATGTGGTGATCTGACAAAGGATCCCTATCGTGATCCGTCCGCCTTTGGCGGACACATTCTTGTTTGAACCACAGATAACGCAGATGACACAGATGGTCGTGACTTCCTGCTCATCTGCGACATCTGCGTCATCTGTGGTCGATCCGGGTCGTGTTGGCGGTCAAAGCCCTTGGAAGACGGCCTTCAGCGCGTCCTGCTCGCGGGAACCGTCCAGCGAAGCGGCCGCGAAAATAGCATTCTGCCGGAGGGCTTCCCGATGCGCGGGATCGGCCTGCAATGTGCGCACTTCCGCAGCGATGATGGACGGCTCCACCCGGCCGATCACCACACCGGCATCATACTTCCGCACGATACCCGCCACTTCGGGCAGGTCGCTCACCAACGCGGGGATCGACGCCCGGAAATAGTCGAAGAGCTTGTTGGGCAGGCTGAAGCGGTAATTGAGGTTGGTGTCCTTATCCAGCGAAAGGCCCAGATCGGCGTTGCGCGTGTACTGCATCATGCGCTCGTACGGCATGCGCGGCAGCATCCGCACACGATCCGCCAAGCCGTGCTCCTTCACCATGCGCTCCAGCACGGGCCACGCATCGCCACCACCGATGATGAGCAGCAATGCGTTCGGGATCTCCTTCATCGCCAGCACGGCCTCTTCCCCACCCCGCTGCACGTTGATGCCACTGCCTTGCAGGATCAGGATGAAGCGATCCGCAGGAAGGCCAAGCTCCTCCCGCGAAGGCAACGGGCCAAGTTCGCGCGGCGCTCCGTCGCCGAAGCGGCTATGGCGCGTAGGAGACATCGGGATGTTGCGCACCACGACGGGTCGCTTTCCGTAACGTTCGGCGTAGGCGTTGGCGATGCTGTCGTTCACGGTGATGATGTGCCGCAGCTTCGGGAAGATCCACCGCTCGATGGCGAGCCACACGCGGCGGGCGAAGCGGCCTTCCAGCTCGGGCACTTCGGTGAAGAACTCATGGCTGTCGTACACGATCGCCTTCCCCCGGATGCGGGCCGCCACGAACGAGGCCAGCAGCGTATCCAGATCGTTGGCCACCACCAGCCTGCACCGCGAGAAAAGCAGCAACAGGAAGAGCCGCACGTTGTATTCCGCATAGAACAACGCCCCTTTGCGGAATAAGAGCCGCATGCGCTTGGTAGCATACGGCCGGTCCAACGGGAGCGAGCCCGGCAACGCGCGGCCCACCAGCAGCACCTCGTAACCCAGCTCCTGCAACACGGCACAGGTGCGATGCACGCGGTTGTCGGTGCTGAGGTCGTTGGTGACGGCTACGATGGCGCGGGGCATGCGGATGATGGCGTGAAGATGCGGAGCTTCCGCCGACCATGAAACGCAGCCGCCCGGAGCTTTCGTCCCCGGGCCGTTGCTGAATACCTCGAAAGAACCTACCGGCCCACCTTCACGGCCTTGCTTACCACGGGCTGGCTGTCTATCAACAGCGTTACGTAGTACATGCCGGGAGCAAGGGCGTTGGTATCCCACTGGAATTGGTAGTCTCCCTTCTCCTGCGTGGCCTCGTGCAGCACCTTCAGGTCGCGGCCATCAGCGCTGTTCACCAGCAGTTGCATGCGGCCACCGCGCTCCATGGTGTAATACACCGTGGGCGGCTCGTTGAAGGGGTTGGGCACGATGCGGAGCTTGCGGTCGTTGGTGTCGTCCAACATGGTACCGGTGGTGTTCGCGGGTTGTTGTTGCAGGCGGTCGCCGCCGGGGTTGGCGCAGCAGGCGGCGAGTTGCTGCTGCATGGCCGCCAGTTGATCCTGTAGTTGCCCCACCTGCTCCTGCAGCCCGGCCGTGGTGGCCTGCTGTTGCTTGAAACCCGCCACCAGCAGCGGAATAAGGCCTTGATAGTTCATGGCCGAGAAATCGATCGCCGGTGCGACCTCCACACCAGCGGTATCCAAGCGCGCGGGCTGGTGGATGTTGGTGACCAGCTCCGGAAGCACGCTGCGCACGTTCTGCGCGATGAGGCCGTACTGGTGCTCGGTGGGCAGGTTCATGAAGCCGAACTGCCCCTGATCGAAATCGTAGGTCTTGGGCTCAAGCTCCATCAACTTCGCAACGGCCACCTCCTGCGGCAGGTCCTCGATGTTCCGCTTCAGCTGCTCGTCGCTCGCGGTCCAAACCATTCCAGGCGAATAGGTGTTCCCTTGGAAGTAACCGGCCCATTTCGTGTGCCCATTGGGTCCGTTCGGATCATCCGGGCCTCCTGCCCAGCCAAAGACCGCGTAGCACACATCACTCGCCACGGCGGATGAGGCGTTCCCGGCTACGCCATAGTTGGTCGCACCACCCTTCGCCACGCCATGCACACCAAAGACACTGGTCGCCAAGCCCTCCGTCCTGGGTTGCTGCTCGGTACCTGAACAGTATGCCCCATAGACGTTCGTGACCGCCCCCCCTCGACGGAGGCCGTCGAAGTATCCACCGTATAGGCCATGTATCGTGCCCGCATCGGCCACCCCGTGTCCAGTAACACCACTGCTTATCTTGACTTTCACATCCTTCGCGGTAGTGCTCAGGCCGTAGACGCCATAGCTGGTGGCCGTCACCAAACCGGTCGTTGTACCGACATCCTGGACCCGCGTCCACACTCCCGCAGCACTTTCCAGTTCCACGGTCGCACCATTCGCAGGTCGCACACGGGCCGTTACGCCTGTATGCGTTCCGGTGTTGTTCGTATACAGGTCGGAGTACACACCGGATAGCAAACCGGAACCCGACCCCACCCCATCGTGCATCACATGCAACTTGGCTTCCGGATCGGCAGCCCCGATACCCACCCGCCAATCCTGCTCGGGACAGCTGCCATTATTGCCTACCGCAGCCGTAGCCGTGGTCAGCCTATTGGCACCTGCGTTCGGCACCCATTCGCAACCGCTGCTTGCAAAGGGTGGCAGCGGCCGCCAATGCACCACCCCATCGTTGCCCACTACCATGTACTTGTCCAGGGTGTCGTTCGCTGGGTCCGTTGGTAGTTGCCGAATGCGCACCTTGCCATCCAGCACGTCCAGCCGCTCATTCGGCGTGGCGCCCGCCGCATCGAAATCGCCCACACCCACGAAGGCCTCATCGCCGCTGGCGGCTGGCTGCACCAGCAGGGTCTGCAGGCCGCGGAACGAGTTGTTGCCGCTCGTGGCCGCTGAGTTGTACGAACTGGTGAAGTTGAAGGTGAGCCGGTCAGCCAGATACCCGCCGGGGTTGTCGCTCCACACGATGGCAGCATCGGTGTAGTCCAGCCCATGGTATAGCTGGCCCACGTACATCTGGTCGTTGTTGCCCGTCATCGTCACGCCGTTCTGCATGTTGCTGCGGTAGCCGCTCTGCTGGGTGCCGTTGGGCGTATCGGCCAAGTGCAGCCGGGTGAACGGCCCCGGTGCGCCACCGCTGTAGAAGGCGGCCACATCGCGTGCCAGCAGCAGCGAGCCACTTTTCGACTGGCCCGTGAAACCGCCGATGGTGTACGACTCGGTCGGCAGCAACTGCATGCGCCGAACGTTGTTCGTGAATAACTGGATCTGCTGGTTGTTGTCGTGGCGGATCTGAAGGGGGAAATTTTGAACGTTGTTCCAGCCCAAGTAGTCGGTTGGACCTCCCGCATTGCCTAACCAAGAAACCTGCCCAGTTGCACGCTCCATGGTAAAAATCAACACTCCCATCAACAGGAGCTTAAAGATGCTCTTCGTGTTCATGTGTTTGTTTTGGTTTGTGCGTTCTCGAAAGGATTGATGCCCCTACTCCACCACGAACTTTCGTGACTCTACCGCATTCCTCATTTCCCTGCGCAATACGTATACTCCCTGTGTCCATCCACTCACCACTATCGTCCAACGGTCGCTCAGTACTTCGCCCTGCCAGATCACACGCCCCATCGTATCCATGATGGTTGCATGTGCCCCAATCGAACCCGTGATGAGCAATTCATCACGCACCGGGTTCGGGAATAGTAGTCCGTCTGCACTGCCATACTCTGGCACGTTTTGCCCAATGTCACAACCCATTGGGCTTGGAGATACACACACCGCATCTATCAGGGTGTAGCCACGGGGAGCCCACGGAAATACTGAATTGGGGTCGGCATAATGCAACGTATCCGTCAGCTCATTGCTGAAGAACTGGCCGATCATCACGTAGCGGTATGCACTATCCGCCACGAAACTGCCGCTCACCAAGGTCCAGCCTACCGTGTCCGCCAAGACCTCTGGGTAAAGGATGTGCGCGTGGTTCGGCCTGAATGGATCATTCCATTCCCAACGGCCTTCGTACGTGGTGAAGAGCATGCCCACCTTGTCGCTGGCCAACCAGATCTGCGGGTATTGCGCATTGCCGCCAAAAGCCGCGTTCGCCCGGAAACTACAGTAGTAGGTTTGGCCGGGTACCAACGGCTCCAGCAAAGGAGCTGCGATCCATTCACGCTGCTCATCGTTGGGGCCGTTCTGATGGTATGTGAACAGCCCGACACAGGAATTTCCAGCGTACGGCTCTTGGTAGGTGAATATGTTCAAAGGCAACCCGTTCGCCGTACCATAGGGTTGACAGCCTACAAGATGGTCAGGTGTATTGTTCGCTGCGTACCAATTGTACGCCCCGATCAAGCCTAAACCGTACGTACAGGTATCCGCCTCCTCGAACCCCGCATTCGGTACCAGATTGATCTGTGCCTCACAGCGGAAAGTGGTGGCAACAAGCAACAGGCAGCACAGGAGTATTGGAGGTACCTCCTTGTGCCACCTGCCGCTCATTGCCTTGACGTTCGTCATCGTTCGTTCGTATTGGCCGGAGCATCATTCCGGCTCAAGACCCTTGTTGTCTTTCAATGCCCCATGCGTTCGGGTTTGCGCTGGAGCATCCGAAATGTAAGACCGCCTTCAGTGGGCGTTGCGCTGCCTACTACCTCGCCCGCCAAAGCGTGCTGGCGGCGGCGGTGTTCTTCAGCAGCACGTGTCTGTTCTACCACCCCGGTCCATGGCCGTACAAGATCCAGCCATGGACCGGGGTCGTCGTAAGCGCTGCTTGTCGCTCCATACGATGGCCGCATCGGTGTAGTCCAGCCCATGGTACAGTTGGCCCACGTACATCTGGTCGTTGTTGCCAGTCATGGTCACGCCGTTCTGCATGTTGCTGCGGTAGCCGTGGTCTTGGGAGCCATTGGGCGTATCGGCCAAGTGCAGCCGGGTGAATGGCCCCGGTGCGCCACCACTGTAGAAGGCGGCCACATCGCGTGCCAGCAGCAGCGAGCCGCTCTTCGACTGGCCCGTGAACCCGCCAATAGTGTACGACTCGGTCGGCAGCAATTGCATCCGCCGAACGTTGTTCGTGAAGAACTGGATCTGCTGGTTGTTGTCGTGGCGGATCTGAAGGGGGAAACCCTGTAGGTTGTTCCAGCCCAAGTAGTCCGTTACGGCTCCAGCATGCCCGACAACCGAAGCTTGTCCGACCACTTGGCCGGTCCACAGCAAACACACCCCCACTCCGAGGTGCTTCCAATTGATTTTCGTGTTCATGTCCTTTGGCTTTTCAGTTCAACCAACCGGACCGGAACGCTACTCCCTACTCGATCAACACGAACTTATACGACGATGTTCTACCCTCGTGCAAGAGGCGCAAGATGTACGTACCTCTCGCCCGACCAGCTACATCCAACTCCCACCGCTCACTGCTCACTCTTCCCTCCCATACGATCCGCCCAACGGCATCCATCATTTGTGCGTCTGCATTCCTCGCATGCAGCAGCACCAATCTGTCCCGCACAGGGTTCGGAAAAAGCAATGGTCCTTCGTTCACCGTATCGGCCACTTCCTGCCCCAGATCACATCCATTCGGGCGGTGGGATACGCAGACCTCATCGATCAAGGTGTAACCTCGTGGATACCACGGGAACACTGAACTCGGGTCAGCGAAGTGCAGCGTATCGGTAAGGTCATTACTGAAGAACTGACCGACCATCACATACCGGTAGGCGCTATCCGCCACGAAACTGCCACTCACCAAGGTCCAGCCAATAGTATCGGCCAATACCTGCGGGTACAACACATGCGCGTGATCGGGGCGCATAGGTTCAGCATCGCCCCAGTGCCACGGCCTGTCACCCATGGTGAAGCGCATGCCCACCTTATCGCTTGCCAGCCAGATCTGTGGCGGATACTCTCTGTTACCTCCAAAGGCCGCGTTCGCACGGAAACTGCAATAGTAGGTCTGCCCTACCACCAAGGGTTCCAGCAGCGCAGTCATGATCCATTCCCGCTGCTCATCTATACCGTTCTGGTGATAGGTGATCAACCCGACACAGGAATTCCCTTCGTATGGCCTTTGGTAGGTGAAAAAGTTCAACGGCAGACCATTCACTGCCCCGTACGGCAAGCAGGATTGCAGATGATCGTATGTTCCGTTGGCACTGTACCAATGCGTGGGACCCGTACCCGGCTCCAAAATGCCGATGCCGAGGAAACAGCTATCGGTCTCTTCGAACCCGGCGTTCCTTAAGAGGTTCTGCGCTTCGCAGCGGAGAACTGCAATGAACAACAAGCAGCCCAGCATCACGCCGGGGCGTGTACCAAGCCACCTGTTGTTCATCACAGTGTAAAACATCGTCGTTCGTTCAAGGTCGTGTCGACCGGGGTAGCAGCACCCGGCCTGCCTTCTAATGATACGGGGTATGCGTGGCATCGGCATCTTCCACGTGCCCGCTTGGCTTTAGACCGGCCAAGAGCGGCGAACGCTGCCCGGCGCTACCGGGGAGTGGTTCTACCTTTGTACTGCTCTATTTCATTTACCTATTCCAGTGGGTTTGGTGGGACGGAGCGACCAAGGCCCTCGGTGTCGCAAGCACCGGGGGCTTCTTTGTGCAATGCGATGGGATATACGGGATGATCGGATGAGATAACTGCTCGAAAAATAAGGGATGGTTTTGTGTTTTTAACGAAAGTTGAAAACTTGATCCGCAGCAGGCTGGTATGGCGGAACCCTGCGCCTCGAAATCGTATCACCTCGCATCACAGCGCATCTTTGTTCGCCAAGGTTCGCCGCAGGGTCCCTTCGGGGAACTTATGGGCTTTAACGCACTGTCACCCGCAGGCTGTTTACAAGCCCGGCGGTGGCCGCCCAAGGTAACGGAGCACGGCCAGTAAACTTGTGCCCATCCCCATGACCTTCCAACAGCACGCCAGCCTCAAGCCCTTCAACACCTTCGGTATCCCGGCCACCGCCGACCGTCTGGGTCGTTTCAGCAATGTGGATGAGCTGCGCGGCCTGCTGGCATCGCCGGAGGTGAAAGGCGCGCCGCTCCTGATCCTCGGTGGGGGCAGCAACATCCTCTTCACGCAGGACTTCCACGGCACCGTGCTGTTGAACGAGATCCCCGGAATGGTGGTGGTGCGGGAGAATGAGGACCACGTATGGGTGAGGGCCGGGGCGGGCGTCACGTGGCACAGCTTCGTGCTGCATTGCGTGGCGAACGGCTGGGGCGGCGTGGAGAACCTTTCGATGATCCCCGGCAAGGTGGGTGCGGCGCCCATGCAGAACATCGGTGCGTACGGCGTGGAGATCAAGGACACCTTCGATACGCTCGAAGCCCTGCGCATCGCCGATGGCGAAGTGATCAGCTTTGACAAGGAAGCCTGCGCCTTCGGCTACCGCGAGAGTTTCTTCAAGCGCGCCGGGAAGGAACGATACGTGATCCTCAACGTCACCTTCCGGTTGAGCAAGAGGCCTGTGCTGAACACGAGCTACGGCAACATCCAGCAGGAGTTGGAGCGCATGGGCATCGCACAGCCCACGCTCCGCGATGTGAGCGATGCGGTGATCGCCATCCGCCGCAGCAAGCTCCCCGACCCCGCCGTGATCGGCAACGCGGGCAGCTTCTTCAAGAACCCCGTGGTGCCGCAGGAAGTGGCCGACCGCATCAAGGCCGAACACCCGGATACCGTTTCGTACCCCGCCGGTCCGGGACTCGCCAAGCTCGCCGCCGGCTGGCTTATCGAGCGCGCCGGGCTGAAGGGCTATTCGCTCGGCACGCACGGTGTACACGACCGGCAAGCCTTGGTCTTGGTGAACCGCGGAGGCGCCAACGGGCATGAGGTATATGCGTTGAGCGAGCATGTCCTGCGCACAGTGAAGGAGAAATTCGGCGTGGAACTGGAGCGGGAGGTGAATATCTTGTAGTTCTCAGTTGTCAGTGGTCGGTTGTCAGTCTCCTTGGTGATGGATCGTAGCGGGCAAAGAGCCAACACCTCGAACGCCACCTCTGACAACTGAGAACTGACAACCGCCAACTGACAACTGCCCAATGCCATCGCACAAGCCGCTCGTGTTCGCGATCGTCGCCCTGTTCGTGCTGGCGAACGCCTGCGCCGTGAAGCACACCGCGCAGCGGAGCGTGCATGCAGGGCCTACGCCGTACGTGCTGCGCCATCCGCCATGGGCCGTGGACAGCGCGCACCGCGTGAACATCCCGTACGACAACCCGACCACCGTGGAAGGCGTGGCGCTGGGGCGCAGGCTGTTCTACGAAACGGCTCTTTCCCGCGACAACGACCTTTCCTGCGGCTCGTGCCACGTACAGCGGCATGCGTTCAGCGATCCGCGCCGGTATTCGATCGGCATGGATGGGCAGCAGGGCACGCGCAATGCCATGGCACTGGTGAACCTCGCATGGAGCCATTTCTTCTTCTGGGATGCGCGCGCGCTCACCATCGAGCTGCAGGCGTTCGAGCCGGTGCGCGACCACCGCGAGCTGTTCAACGCGTGGCCCGAGATCATCCAACGCCTGAAGGAGCGGCCCGGCTACGATGAGCTGTTCGATGCGGCCTTCGGCACCATGGCGTACGACAGCCTGCACGTGGTGTACGCATTGGCCCAGTTCGAGCGCACGCTGATCTCGTTCGATTCACCCTTCGACCGCTTCCACTACGGTTGCGACAGCACGGCCCTCACGCCCGCACAACAGCGCGGCAAGGACCTCTTCTTCGGCCGCGCGCATTGCATGGATTGCCATGAGCTGCCCGTGTTCCAAGACCACACGGTGATCAACATCGGGCTGGACAGCACCATCACCGACCCCGGCATGGGCGGCCACACGGGCAAGGCATGGCACATGGGCCGTTTCAAGACACCCACCCTGCGCAACATCGCGGCCAGCGCGCCCTACATGCACGACGGGCGTTTCGCCACATTGCGCGAAGTGGTCGATCTCTATGCCGACGGCGTACACCTGAACACCCCCAATTTCGACGACCACATGTTCGCATGGAAGCTGGGCGTGGTGAAACTGGACGAGCGCGACCGCGATGATCTCGTGCAATTCATGGAGGCGCTTACCGACACAGCGTTCCTCACCGATCCGGCTTTCGGACCACCGACGAAATGATCCGGGCCGACCACGGATGCAGGGAGAGGAAATGCGCCCACCGATGGCACCGATGACACAGATGGAGACCGCCTGTGGCGGTCATGGAAACTCTCCGAACGAAATAGACCTCTTTCGTAATTCGGAAGCAACCACGGATGAGTGTCCGCCGTCGGCGGACGAAATATGAAAGAGGTCCAATGTACTCCTCCCATCCAGCATCTGTGTGATCGATGTCATCGGTGGGCGTATTCGTATTTCCAACGGGATCCATCAGTCCGCATCGGATCACCATCTTCGCCGTCCCTACTGAAAGCCCATGACCCGCCGCACGACCCTTCTGCTCTGCCTTGCACTTTCATTCGTCACCCATGCACAACAGGCCCTCACCCTGCGCGATGCGGTGTTGAAGGCTGGCACGGACTACGCGCCGGAGCGGGTGCGCGGCCTGCAATGGATCGAGGGCACCACGGCCTACAGCTACGTGAAGGACGATCAACTGATGCGCGGGACGGCCGGCAAAAGCATGGACCTTCCGATCATCGACGTGGGCACGCTGAACGCCGCGCTGGACGATACCGTGAAGCTGAAAGGCATCCCCTTCGTGACGTGGCTGGGGCCGGATCGCTTCCGCTTCTTCCACAACGGCCGCTTCCATGTGCATGTCATCGGCACCAAGGGCACCGCCGCCACCGCCCTGCCCGCCGAAGCATCGAACGAGGACATCCATCCGAAGACCGGCGCCATCGCCTTCACCGTGGGCAACGACCTGTACGTGCGCAAGCCCGGTGACACCGAGGACATTCGCATCACGTCCGACGGCACCGACGGCATCGTGAACGGGCAGAGCGTGCATCGGCAGGAATACGGCATCACCAACGGCACGTTCTGGTCGCCCGATGGCAACATGCTCGCGTTCTACCGCATGGACGAGCGCATGGTATCGCCCTACTACTTGGAGAACATCGGCACCAAGCCCAGCACCTTCGAGAAGATCCGCTACCCGATGGCCGGTGACACCAGCCACCACGTGACCGTGGGCGTGCATGACCTGCGCACCGGCAGGACCGTGTTCCTGCGCACCGGCGAGCCTGCGGACCAATACCTCACCAATATTTCGTGGAGCGCGGATGAGAAGCATGTGCATGTGGCGCACCTCGACCGGCCCACGGAGAACATGAAGCTGGTGCGCTACGACGCCATCGCCGGAACGCCGGAGGCCACCCTGTTGGAGGAGCACGACAAGGTGTATCTGGAGCCGCAGCATCCCGCGCAGTTCCTGAAGACCCGGCGCGGCCAATACATCTGGCAGAGCCAGCGCGACGGCTGGAACCACCTCTACCTGCACGACGCATCGAAGCGCACGGTGAA
>JAHBUM010000101.1 GCA_019638075.1 Flavobacteriales bacterium
TCCTCGCTGATCTCCTTCGGCAGGATGTTCAGCAACAGATCCTCGATGCGCACCTTCTGCCCTTCGATCTCCTTGCTCTGCTTCACCACTTCCGCCGTGCGCTCCTGCACCTTCCGCTCCAACACCATGTTGCGCAGTTTCAACTGCCGCTCGCGCACCTTGATGTAGCTGAACAGCACGATGCTGATGAGCGCCGCCAGCGCGGTGTAGAACCACCAGCTGCGGTACCACGGCGGCAGGATGGTGAACTCCAGCTCGGCGGGCGGATCGCTCCACAAGCCACTGCGGTCCATGGCCTTCACTTGGAAGGTGTAGCTGCCGGGTGGAAGCGCGGGATAGTAGGCATCCGTCTCCGTGGTGATCGGTTGCCAGTCATCGTCGAGGCCGTTCAATTTGTACATGTACCGCACGGCACCGGGATCGCTGAGCGATACGCTGCTGTATGCGATGCGCACGTTGCGGTCGCTGTGGTTCAGGCGCACATCGTTCAGGGGGCGGTCCTCCAAGTTCACCTTCCAGCCACGCATGGCCACGAGCGGCGCCACCGTCGCATCGCCCTCCTTCTCGCTGCCCACGCGGGTGGCGCCGTTGGCGGTACCGAACCAGATGTCCCCTTTCGGCGTGGTCCATACCGCGTTCGGTTTCACTTCGATGCCCGTGAAGCCTGCCCGTTCCGTGAAGGCCACGAAGCCGCCCTTGTTGGGGCGCCACTTGTTCAGGCCCTTGTTGGTGCCGATCCATACGTTGCCCTGCTGATCGCGGCCCAGCGCGCGGATGGCGTTGCTCAGCAGTCCTTCAGCCTCGGTGAAGCGCTGCACCTCCTTGTTGTTCTCCAGTACGATGATGCCCTGCCCTTCCGTGCCCACCCAGATCCGGCCTTGGGCATCTTCCACGAACGCGGTGGCCGTGAACGAGCGGCCGATGTCGATGTGCTGGGCATGGCCGTTCGTGATGCGCGTGATGCCCCGCACCGTGCTGCCCACCCAGATGGTGCCCTTCCCGTCGCGGTAGATCGCCTTCACGTGGTTGCCCGCCAGACCATCCTCCTCGGTGATGAAGGTGGGCGGCGTTTCGGAGCCGGGCAGGTAACGGCGCAGGCCATTGATCCCGCCCACCCAGATCTCCCCGGACTGGCCCGTCTCCAATGCGTTCACCTTGCCTTCGGCGAGGGTATTGGACAGCTCCAGATCATACGTGATGCGATCGGTCCGGGGATCGTACCGGAGCAGGCCACCGTTGTCCGTGCCGATCCACATATAGCCTTTGTCGTCCTCGCGCAGGCATCGGATGAAGTTGGTGGTGAGAACGCCCTGTTGCTGCGTGAAGGTGCGGCTGATGCCACCACCTTGCTGTCCGGAAAGGATGACGATACCGCCGTTGGTGCCGAACCACGTGCGCCCGCTGTTATCATCGGTCACCGCCCACACTTGGGGATCGCTGAGCCCGTCGGCCGGGCTGAAGCTCACGAAGCGATCGCCCTTGAAGATGTCGAGGCCGCCATCGTTGGTGCCGATCAACAGGTTGCCTTCGCGGTCGCGGCCGATGCAGCGGATGAACGCGCCGTGAAGGCCGTTGGACCGGGTGAAGCTCCGGATCGCCTTGGGTCCGATGAGCGAGAGCCCGCTGTCGGTGGTGCCCACCCATACCTGGCCCTTGTTATCCTCGCCGAAACAGAACACGCTGCCACTGCCGAGCCCGTTGGCAGGCGAGTACTGCGTGATGGCGCCTTGGTCGAATTTGAACGCACCGCCACCACGGGTGCCCACCCAGATGGCTCCCCGGCTGTCTTGGAACAATGCGTTGCACACGAAGAGTTCCTGCCAGCCCGGCAGCACGAACTCCGTGAAGGTTCCTTTGGCCTGATCCAGCGTGCGGAGGGTCCCACGGTCTTCGATGAAGCAGAGGCGGCCATCATTGAGCAGCACCACGTTCAGCAATACATTCTGAAGCCCTTGCGCCTCGGCTGCGCGTGTGGCTTGCAACACGCTCCCTTCCTCCGGTGGACCGGTGAAGTGGTATGCGCCGTGGCCTGCGGTGCTCACCCAGATCCGGCCATCGGCGGCTTGTGCCATGCCGGTGATGGCGCTGTGCATGTCCTTGCCGAAGGTGAACGCCCTGAACCGGCTGCCATCGTAATAGGTGATGCCGCCATCGAGGTGCCCCACCCACAGGTGCCCGTTCTTGTCCAACAGCAGCGACCGCGCGCCGTTCGGGGCTACACCGTCCTGCGTTCCATGGTTCACCACCACGTTGCCATCGTAGCTGGCCAACCCCGCTTCGGTACCGATCCACACCAGACCATAACCATCCTGCAAGGCGGCATAGACCTTGGAGGCAGGCAGGCCCTGCTGCACACCGATGTTCTCGAAGAAGTAACGCTGCGCGTGGGCCGCGAAGGCCACAGCGCACAAGGCCATGAACAGGAACGGACGCAGCACGGCACCCTTCCAGCGGGTGTTGTTGCTGCCGCGAAGGGAGATCCGCATCGGGAAGGGCTATCGGGTCAGTTCGTAGAAGGAGGCATCGCTGCCGGCGGCATCGGACACCACCACGGTCTTGTCCACGCTCTCGCTGTAGTTCTGCATCTGCGCTTTCAGCGAGCCGTAGTTGAAGTAGCTGTAGATGTCGTCCTTGCGGGCATCCACGGGCACCCAGTAGGCCTTGCCGCCTACGGACTTGCCATGGCCGGAGTACCACACGAGTATGGTGCTCACCTTGTTGGTGCGCACCAGATCGCGCAATTCGATGTTGAAGAAACGGTCCAGCTGTTCCTTCGTGAGGTTCTTCTTGTTGATGGTGCGGGAGATGGCATAGTTCGAGAACGCCTTCTGCATCTTGGCCGCATCGCCGGTGGACTGTGTCGCCGGGAAGTTCCTGTAGTTGCTGTTCTCGATGTGTATCACCCATGTGGTGCCCGTGCGTGAAGGCGCAGGAGCCGTGGCACCACCGCCCACAGGTGTCGGCTTCACGGCCACCACTTCCGGGGCTTTGCGCACCAGCGTGTACACTTGATCCGTGCCATTTCCGAACTGGTCCTCGGCGCGCACGGTGAAGCGGTCCCTGTCCTTCACATCCACCTTGATGCTGAATTCGGGGTTCATCTGGTCCGGCGCGTAGCTGGCGTTCACACCGTTCACCGCGATCAGGCGGATGGGCGAGCCATCGGATACGCGGCCTTCCACGAACAGGCTTTCCTTTCCGCTTTCGATGGTGATGCTCCGATCCGAGGCGGCCAGCGGTGCGGTCAACTGGATCACCGGTGGTACGCCTTCGCTGCGTTCCACCTTCAGCACCACGGACGTGAAGTTGTCGTACACGTCGATGGCCTGCACCACGATCTCCTTGTCGGACACGCTCCATGGTATCACGGCGAAGAACTGCGGATCCTTCTCCTCCTTGTCGTACTCGGCAGACATGCCGTTCACGGTAATGGTCTTCAGCAGGCTGCGGTCGAGGATGTGGCCGGATACCTTCAGGTGCGACAGGGCGGCCGAGACCTGTGCCACGCTGTCCCTGCTGTGCGGCTCCACCACGGTGAGGCGGGGCGCGTCGCTCTCGCGGTTCATCTCGAACACCTGCTGCGCGATGCGTGTGCGCGACTCGTCGATCTTCCTGCGGGCGTCGGTGCCATAAGCGGCGTTGCCCTGCATCTCCTTCTGCGCGTTCTCCAGATCCTTCAGCGCGCCATCCATGTCAAGGTTGGCCTCCCTGCACTCGGCACGCAACAGCAGCGCCTCGATGTCCTTCGGGTCTTCGAGGATAAGCCTGTTGAGGTCGTTCACCGCATTTTGGTGCTGGCCGTAGCCGTGGTAGTACAGGGCGCGTTGCAGATACACCGCGCGGTCCGTGCGCCCCAGTGCGAGGCAGCGGCTGATGTCGTCGATGGCCTTGGCGTACTCCTTCTGCGCCGCATAGGCCTTGCTGCGCCAGAAGAGGGCATCGGTGCTCTGCGGGTTCAGTTCCAGCGCCAATCTGCATTTGTCGATGGCCTTCTCCAAGGTGCGCATCTGCATGGTGGGGCCGGTGTATCGCTCGTACATGGCGAGCTGCACTTCGGCCTGCGCCACGTACGCTGGCTCGTAGAGGTGGTTCCACGCGATCACGCGGTCAAGGTCGCTTTCGGCGGTCTGGTAATCGCGGGTGGCGGTGCGCACCAATCCGCGCAGGTAGTAGGTATCGGTGCTGCCCTTCAGGTTCACGGCGGCATCGGAGGCCGCCGTGGCGCAATCGAGGTCGCCGAGCTTGAGGCAGGCGCGGATCCGGGCTTGGAGGGCCTGCATGTTCTTCGCGTCCTTCTTCAACGCGGCTTCGGACAATCGGCGGGCCACAGCGGGGCTGTCCACCTCGAGGTAAGCCATGGCCGCTGCGGCGCCGAACCCGGCATCCTCCGGTACCAGTTCGGCGATGTGCCTGCGGTCTGTCGCCACGGCCTGCTTGTGGCCCAGCAGCTCGTTCACCTCGGCGCGGGCCTGATAGGCCTTCACCAGTTTGGGATCCACGGAAACGGCCAACCCGTACTTCTCCAACGCCTGTTCCAATTGCCCCGCTTTGCGCAGGGCATCACCTTCCTTCAGGAAAGCCTTTCCGCCTTGGGCGGAAGCCGCCAACGTGCAACCAACAAGCAGTACGAGGGAGAGCGTACGGATGAACTTCATGGATCGTGGGGAAGCGAAAATAGGGCCGAACGGTGATCGACACCAAGCGGGAGCCTACCCTTCCTTGCCGAAATGCGCCATCACCTCCGGCGTTACACCCGTGGTGCTGAACCCGCCATCGTGGAAGAGGTTCTGCATGGTGACGTACTTCGTAAGGTCGCTGAAGAGCGAGATGCAGTACTGGGCGCAGGCTTCGGCCGGGGCATTGCCGAGGGGGCTCATCTCCTGCGCGAACCCGAAGAAGCCATCGAAGCCCTTGATGCCGCTGCCTGCGGTGGTCAAGGTGGGGCTTTGGCTCACGGTGTTCACGCGCACCTTCTTCTCCTTGCCCAGGCGATAGCCCCAGCCGCGCGCGATGGATTCGAGCAGGGCTTTGGCATCGGCCATGTCGCCGTAATCGGGGAATACACGCTGCGCGGCGATGTAGCTGAGGGCCACCACGCTGCTGCCTTCGGCCAGTGCGTTCAGCTTATGGGCGGCCTGCAACATGCGGTGGAAGCTCATGGCGCTCACATCCAGCGTCTGCTTGTACCACTCGTAGTTCAGGTCGTCGTACTTCCGGCCCTTGCGCACGTTGGGGCTCATGCCGATGCTGTGCAGCACGAAATCGAGCTTGCCGCCGAGGGCCTTCTCCCCTTCGGTGAAGAGCTTTTCGAGATCGGCATCGTTGGTGGCATCGGCCGGGATGATGGTGGCTCCGGTGCTTTCGGCCAGCTTGTTGATCTCGCCCATGCGCATGGCCACAGGGGCATTGGTGAGCACGAACGTGGCGCCTTCCGCGTGCGCCAGTTCCGCCACCTTCCAAGCGATGCTTTGTTCGTTGAGGGCGCCGGTGATGATGCCGCGCTTCCCTTTCAGTAGTCCGTGTGCCATGATCGTCGTTTGTGGGGGGTGAAGATAGCGGGCGGGGCAACTCCGGGACAGGATCCCACGGATCACGCTCTTTGTCAGCCGCCATTCCCCACCACGCTCCTATATTGCGGCGTTCCAATATCGCACAAGGATGACCTCACGACTCCTCTCGACAGGTATGGCGCTGGCGTTGGCGGCCGCCGTTCAAGCCCAGTGCATCACCGCCTTCCCTTCCAACGAAGCGTTCACCAACTTCACCGTTGGCGCACCGGGCACGTTGGTGAATAATTGGTCCAACCTCAGTGGCGACGACTTGGATTGGTGGGTGGATGCCAACGGCACACCCACGGCCAACACAGGCCCCGTAGGCGACCATACCACATTGAACACGGTGGGCAAGTACATGTACGTATCGGCCGCCGCCGGTAACACCACGCCCGCGCGCGCAGCGATCCTGCAATCGCCCTGCTACGACCTTTCCGCGCTCAGCGCCCCCTACCTCACCTTCTGGTACCACATGCGCGGCAGCCAGCAGGGCACATTGGCCGTGGACCTGAACGTGAACGGCACCATCGTGTCCAACGCATGGACCACGAGCGGCGATCAGGGCCACCGCTGGAAGCAGGGCTGGCTCAACCTCTCCCCTTACATCGGTCAGGCCAACCTGCGCATCCGCTTCCGGGCGGTGACGGGCACCGGACCGTTGAGCGACATCGCGATAGATGATGTGTTCGTGGGCAGCCTGAACGCCGTGCTGGGGTGCAACGAGCCTACCGCGACCAACTACAACAGCGGCGTCAATATCAACAACGGCAGTTGCAGCTACGCCTGCCCGGCCGGACAGGAGCGTGTGCGGGTGGAGATCATCCACGACCAATACCCCGCCGAGACCTCGTGGACGCTGAAGAACGGCTCCACCGGCGCCACCATCGCCAGCGGCAACAACACCACGAACCGGAACGGCACCACCGTATGTGTGCCTGCGAACACATGCCTGGTCTTCCGCATCGCCGACAGCTATGGTGATGGCATCTGCTGCAGCTATGGCAACGGCGAGTACCGCGTGTACTTCGGTGAAACATTGGTGAAGCAGGGCGGCAACTTCTCATCCTACGAGGAGACCGTGTTCAACTGCCCGCCGGGTTTCAGCTGCGCCACGCCAAGGGACCTTACCCTTGCGCCCGTGGGCCAGACCTACCCCGTTACGCTGGCCTCGTTCACCACCACGCGCGTGGAGGAATGGTACGACTTCACCCCGCCGCAGACCGGTTCGTACACCATCACCACCTGTAACACCAACACGTGCGACACCCGCCTGTGGCTGTACGACATGGCCTGCTCGCAACTGGTGTTGAGCGACGGCATCGAGGGGGCCACCTTCGGCGATGACAACGACGGCGGCTGCGGCCTACAGGCCCAAGTGACCGCGAACATGCCCGCTGGCGTGGTGCATCATCTGCGCGTGGGCGACAACGCAGGCGCATGCAACGGCGCGGTCACGGTGACGATCATCTACAACGGCCCCGTGGTGGGCTGCATGGACAGCCAGTCGTGCAACTTCAGCCCGCTGGCCACCGTGCCCTGCGCGGACTGCTGCATCCCCTTCGGCAGTCCGGCCTGCCCCGATGGACCGGACCTGATCATCAACGAAACGTCCATGCGCAACAGCATGACGCTGAGCACGGTGAACATCACCGACGTGTGTGCGCCGGTGGAGGGTTGCACCGGCGGTCTGGGCCAACGGTACGTGATCCGCTTCACCACCCGGATCGAGAACATCGGCACCACGGATTACCACATCGGCAGCCCCAGCGCACAGCCCCAGATGTTCAGCACCAACAACTGCCACGGCCACGCGCACTACCAAGGCTATGCGGATTACATCCTCTTCGACCAGCAGGGGAACGCCATCCCCGTGGGCTTCAAGAACGGGTTCTGCGTGATGGACATCGGCTGCTACCCCGGCAATTCCACGCAATACGGCTGCAGCAACATGGGCATCAGCAAGGGCTGTTACGATGTGTACAGTTCGGGCACCACGTGCAACTGGATCGATGTGACCAACGTGCCCGCAGGCACCTACACGCTCGTGCTGCGCACCAACTGGCAGCGCGCACCCGATGCGCTGGGACGCCACGAGCGCGACTACAGCAACAACTTCGCACAGGTGTGCATCAACCTCACGCGCAACGCGCAGAACGTGCCCGCCTTCACCATCGTGAGCAACTGCGCACCCTTCGTGGACTGCCTTGGGCAGCCTTATGGCGATGCCCGCTATGACTGCATGGGCACCTGCGCAGGCCCGGTGAAGCGCGGCGACCTCACCAGCGACTTCGTGCAGAACGCCGCCGACGCGGTGACATACGTCTCGTCCATCCTCGGCGACGACATCATCGCCACCTCCTGTAACGACCTGAACGCCGATGGCGACATCACCGTGAGCGATGCCGCCCTGCTGGTGAACTGCTACACGCAACGCGACATCCACAATGCGCAGACCATCGTGGACTACCACCCTTGGTGCGAGTTCCCGCGCGGCTACCTGAGCACGCCGGACACCGTGTTCCTGAGCCTTGCCAACCTGGACCCCGTGAACAAGACGGTGGACGTGTACATGCGCAACCCCACTTCGCGCGTGCTGGGCTACGAGTTCACCATGGGCGGGCTTACGATCCAGTCCGTCACCAACCTGGTACCGAACCTTGTGGGCGACATCTCCATGAACTCCTCGCTGGGCGGCACCAAGGTGATCGGCCTTTCGTACGTGGACAGTTCCGCCGTGCGCAGCATGGCCGCCGTGCCCCTGTGCCGGATCAACTACCTGAGCCTGACCGGTGGTGCGGTCTGCATCGCTTCCATCACCGACATCGTGAACCAGGACGCGAACGATGTGGTCACGCGCATCACGGGCGGCTGCCTGTCCGTGCCCAACACGGTGACCCTCTTGCCCAAGGTGTGGTTGGACGGCCCGTACCATGCGGCCACCGGCCTTATGCGCGATGGCCTGCGCGCGGCCTCACGCATCCCGCCCACCGAGCCCTACACCGCGATGGGCTTCACCCATGCCAGTGGCGGCGGCGGCGAACAGGTGTCCACGGCCGTGCTTCAAGTGACCGGCCCCGATGCTATCGTGGATTGGGTGCTGGTGGAGCTGCGATCCACCACGGCACCGCATAACGTGCTCGCCACGCGCAGCGCCCTGCTCCAGCGCGATGGCGACATCGTGGGCTCCGATGGCACAGGCCCGGTGACGTTCCAAGCCGCGCCCGGCTCGTACCGGGTCGCCATCAGGCACCGCAACCACCTCGGCATCATGATCAATGGCAACCTGTCGCTGGGTTCAGAACCCACCGTGGTGGACCTGCGCACGACCACCACGGCCTGCCACGGTACCAACGCCCGCAAGGACCTCGGCGGTGGCGCCATGGGCATGTGGGCGGGCAACACCGTGGGCGATGACCGCCTGCTGTACGCCGGTGCCAACAACGACCGCGACCCGATCCTTGTGGTCATCGGCGGCATCACGCCCACGAGCATCGTTTCCGGGTACTACCGGGAGGATGTGGACCTGAGCGGCGATGTGCAATACACCGGCGCGGGCAACGATCGCGACCTGATCCTGCAGAACATCGGCGGCTTGGTGCCCACCAACACCATCGTGGAACAACTGCCTTGATGCAGGCCGGGTCCATTGCTTCAACAAGAACGGACGGCATGCGGGCGTGTGGGCATGGAGGCATGTGCCCGCACGCTCGTTCCACATTCTTCCATACGGCGATCGCGCGCCGCCCTTTGACCGAACCCAACACGACCAGAACCTGATGATCCGTATTTCTCCCACGGGCCGCCTCACATGGCTCGCCGGCCTGCTCTTCGCCGCCCCCCTCGCACTCCACGCACAGGTGGAACAAGGCGGCACTCCATACAGCCTTCAACGCTCGCTGGCGGCTCCAGTGGCCGTGCGCCTGCCCGCCGTGGATGTGGCCGCGCTGGCCGCACAGGATGCCATCAACGACCAGCGAAAGGATGTGCCATGGCGGTTCGGGTACAACCACGCCGTGAGCCTCGATCTGGACAACGCGGGATCGTGGACCACCTTGGAGGATGGCACCCGTGTGTGGCGCCTGGGCCTGGAGTGCCCGAACGCGCTCAGCGTGAACTTCGAGTTCCACGATTTCCGTCCGGCGCCGAGTGGCAGGATCTTCGTGCTGGACGAACAGGGCGGCCACATCGGCGCGTTCACCCAGGCGAACGACCCCACGAACAGCCGGGTGCTGGGCGTACAGTCCATGAAGGGTTCGCGCATCGTGATCGAGTACAGTGTGCCTGCGAACGGCCCGCGCGGCGAACTGCGCATCGGGCAGGTGACGCACGGCTACCGCGATGTGTTCAGGCATGCGCGCGACCTTGGCGATTCCGGCTCGTGCAACAACAACGTGGTCTGTGCCGTGGGCGATCCATGGCGCGACCAGATCCGCTCGGTAGCCATGATCGTGGTGAGCGGCAGCGGCATCTGCACCGGCACGTTGATCAATAATTGCGCACAGGACGGAACCCCCTATTTCCTCACGGCCAACCACTGCCTTGGAGGTAATGTGGGCACCTGGGTGTTCCGCTTCAATTGGGACAGCCCCACGTGCAACACCAACGCCAATGGCCCCACGAGCCAGACCGTGAGCGGTGCCACCCTGCTGGTGAACAGCGCCAACAGCGATGTGGCCCTGCTGCGCCTCAACAGCGCGCCACCCGCTTCCTACAACGTGTACTACGCCGGTTGGGACCGCAGTTCCGATGTGCCGACGTCCGCAGTGGGCATACACCATCCGGCGGGCGACGTGAAGAAGATCTCCTTCGAGAACGATCCGCTCACCAGCGCCGGCTATCTGGGCGAACCCGGCTCGGGTACCAACCACTGGCGCGTGGGTGTGTGGGATGACGGCACCACCGAAGGCGGAAGCTCGGGCAGCGCGCTGTTCAACGCGCAGAAGCGCATCATCGGCCAGTTGCACGGTGGCTGGGCGGCCTGCAACGACCTGCGGGCCGACTACTACGGCCGGTTCGATGTGAGCTTCCCCCTGCTGCAGACATGGCTCGGGAACTGTGGCAATACGCTGAACGGCTACGACCCGAACACGCCTTCCGTGGCGTTGGATGCGCAGGCCACCCAGCTCACCGGCGCCTCGGGCAACTTCTGCGCTTCGGCCATCTCGCCCACCCTCACCGTGCGCAACGGGGGCACGAGCACGCTCACGTCATTCAGTGTCGCATGGTCCATTCCGGGCGGGCCTTCGGGCACCACCCCATGGACCGGGTCGCTTGCCAGCGGCAACACGGTGAACGTCGCGCTGGGGTCCATCGCGCTGCCCAACGGCCTGCTCACCCTCAACGCCACCGTCAACGCGCCGAACGGGGGAACGGATCTGGTGCCCGCCAACAACACGATCAGCAGCGCGCTGAGCCACGGCCCGCACCAAGTGACCCTGAACATGGTGCTGGACCGGTACGGCGAAGAGACCACGTGGCTGATCCGCAATGGCGCTACGGTGATCGCCAGCGGCGGGCCATACACCAGGGCAG
>JAHBUM010000102.1 GCA_019638075.1 Flavobacteriales bacterium
CGTGATCGTGCGTTGATCGCCTTTCGCGCGCAACGCACGTTCGAGGATGAGGCCGAGCAGCTGGCTGTTGCCGCTCACGTACTCGAACCGCTCGCCGGGCGGGCGCTTCAGCTTCATGCGCTCCATGTAGCGGTACATACGGCGGCCGTAGTAATAGCGCGCGGCCGTGCCGAAGGGGTTCACGTAGCTCTCGTTGAAGTCGAGCCCGCTCGTCATCTGAAGCACATGCTCCAGCAACACGGCATCGAAGCCGTTCTTCTTCAGTTCCGGCACGAAGTCGGTGACCGGCTGGTCCACGCTGGCGATGAAGCCGTCGGAGATCGCGCAGCCGATGAGGATGCTCATCACGCTCTTCGCCATGGAGAAGGACGTGTGGATGCGCGACGGATCGTAGCCCTTGAAATAGCGCTCGTACCTGATGGTGTCGCGGTGGATGATGAGGAAGGCCACCGTGGCGTGATCCTCCAAGTACGCATCGAACGGCGTCTCCTTGTCGCCCACCGTGATGGTCTTCGGCCCGCGCTCGGGATCGGCCACGGCGTAGTGGAACGGCTGCTCCGACGCGGCAAGCGGCCTCGACGGGAATTTCTTGTGGTCGCGGGTATCGGCGAAATTGTAGACGAAGAAGCGGCCCACCGTGCAGCCGCCGAGCAAGAGGCAGCAGCACAACAGGAAGGCGGTGCGGACAGGCGCGGACATGGGGACAAGGTAGCTGACCGTTCCTTCCGCTGGCACCACGGCGGGATCGTTAATTCTTGCCATATCAGGCCGTTGCGTGCCGAACGCGAAATGTATGCGCGCATACCATTCTATCTTCGCGCCATGAAAATGGAACATCCAAGAATGATCGACACCCGGTCCGCGACGTTGGAGCTGGTCTCCGATGCGCTGGTGGAGGTGCGGTTCAAGCCGGATGTGAAGTTGGACGTGGAGGGGATGAGCGAGATCGTGCATGCCAAGCGCACGCTGATCGCCGACCGGAACATCGATGTATTGGCGGTCCTTCCGCCGGAACTGGACTTCGCGCTGAACGTGCTAAGCATGGATCACCGCGCGATGAACGGTGGCTGTAGTGGCGCCCAGAGGCTGGCTTTGGCCGCGCAGAGCACGTTCAACGAGCGCCTCTCGGACATCTACTTCCGCTATCATCCGCGGCGGCACGCCACGGGCATCTTCCTCACGGAAGACGATGCACGGAAGTGGCTTGCGACGAAATTGCCCGAGCCGTCGGCATCGTAGCCGCTTACTCCTTCACGAGCTTGTAGAGCTCCTTCAGGTCGGGGATCAGCACCACTTCGATGCGGCGGTTCTTCGCCTTGTCGTTGGGGTCCACCGGCACGTACTCGCCACGGCCTGCGGCGGTGATGCGCACCGGATCGGTCTTGCTGCTCTCCTGCATGATACGCACCACGCTGGTGGCGCGCATCACACTGAGGTCCCAGTTGTCCTTGTACGCACTGCCCGATCCGATCTTGTCGGTATCGGTGTGGCCTTCCACGAGGATGCTGAGGTCCTTCTCGTTCTCGATGGCCTTGGCGAGCTTGCCGATGGCCTCGCGGCCCTTGGCATCCACGGCGGCACTGCCACTGGGGAAGAGCAGCTTGTTGTCCATGCTCACGTAGATGCGGCCGTTACGCTGCTCCACGGTGAGGCCCTTGCCCTCGAAGCCCGATAGTGCTTGGCTCACGCGGTTCTTCAGGTCCTTCATCGCGGCGTCCTTCGCATCGATCTCGGCCTGCAACGCGGCCAGCGCGGCCTGTTTCTCACCGACACGTTTCGCAAGCGCGTTCACGCTGTCCTCCTTGTTCTGCAGATCGAGGCGCATGGCTTCGAGGTCGGTGAGGAGCTTGCGGTTCTCGCTGCTATTCCCCGCGAGCAGGGCGTTGTACTTGCTCAGGAGCTCGTCGTTCAGCGCATTGATCTTGTCGTACTGCACGGTCATCTTCCGCAATGAGGTGCCGAGCACGGTGGTGTCGCGCTCCAGCTCACCCACACGCTTGTTCAACCCACTGAGGTCGGCGCTCATCTCACCCATACGGGTCTGCGCTTCGAGCGCCTTCGCGTTGGCGCCCTCCACCTCCTGCTGAAGCGCCTTGGCACGCCGATCCGTTTCCTCGTACTTGCGCGCCGGCACGCAGGCGACGATGAGCAGGCTGAACAGCAGGGGAACGATGGTCCGGTTCGGGTTGCGCAGCATCGGCATGTCTTTTTCTTGTGACCCCAAAGGTCCACACCGTCACGTGCGTGAAGACCCGAAAGGGAACATTATTTTTGAACAAGCCGTTGCAACCATTCGCCATGACCTCCTACTCCGCCACCGGACTGCCGAAGGACTGGGCGTATTCGCCTTCCATCGATCTGGAATTGAAGCAGTACATCCTGCTGGGCTACATGCAGCGGGTGAAGGCGCGCTTCGGTGAACACAAGCTTTATCCGCACCTGACCGACGTGCGATCGCAGGCCGAAGAGCTGATCCGCCTGCAACGGTCGAAGGAATCGCTGGCCCGCAGCCTGAACACACCGCTCATCGGCTTCGATCCGGGTACGGGGCTGCCGCTGCGTGAACGGCCCGAAGACCCCGTGCCGCTGCGGGTGATCGACGAGGTGATCGGCTTCGCCGTGCCCAACCTGCTGCGGCTGCTGGACGAAGGGATCGGGCTTCGCGAGGAACTGGCCCAGCGGGTCCATTTCGCGCCGGTGGGGTTGCAGCCCCTGCACACCTCGGAGGGCTGGCTGTTCATCCGGCGCGGCCGCGAGGCACGTGTGTACGCATACTCCATCCCGCTCGTGCAGGAACAGGACCGCGACCTGAGCCACAGGAACGTGCTCACGCACTTCGTGACGACCTACACGATGAGCCTTGCCAACACGTTCGATCGCATGAAATCCGACCTGATCGGCAGGCACCCGGCACTTCCCAACCCCGCCACCTTCGCCGTGGAAACGGACACCGAGCTGCCGTGCATCGAGACGCTGATGCCGCTGGCGAAGCGCATGGTGCATGCCCACGTGATGGCGCAGGGCTGAGGAGGCAGTTGTCAGTTGTCAGTGGCTTCCGTGCGGCCCCGGCAGGCATTCCTGACAACTGAGAACTGACAACCGACAACTGCCCCCCATCAGCGCCCCTTCCGCAGCTCCGGATCGAACCAGACGCCACGCAGGTCGCGGTGTTCCATGCCGTTGATCGGCAGATCGCGCACCCATGGTTGCAACAGGCGCACCGACCGTTCGTGGTACAGTGGTACCACCACCATGTCTTCCATGGCCCTGCGTTCCGCCCGCGCCAGCAACGCCATGCGCTCGCGCGTATCGGCCGTGCTCAATGCTTGGGCGAAGAGCCTGTCGTACTCCGCGTCGGCGTAGCGCGTGCTGTTGAGGTAGGAAGGCTCTGAACTATCCGCCGGCACGCTCTTGCCATAGAACAACGCCAAGAAGTTCTCCGGATCGGGATGGTCCACGATCCAGCCTTCGCGCCAGAACTGCGCCTGTCCCATGCTCATCCGCTCGTAGTGCTGATCGGCGGGCAGCACCGAAGTGACCACCCGTACGCCGAGGTTGCGCCCCAGCATCTCCTGTACCGCACCGGCCACACGGACGTATCCGAACCCATCGCTGTTGACCTGTAGGTGTACGCTCGGAAGCCCCGCCCCACCGGGGAACCCGGCATCCGCCAGCAGGCGCCGTGCCTCGGCCGGATCGTAGGCAAGTGCAGGCACCGAATCGTACGGGTAGTCCGCGAAGCCCGGAGCCACGATGCCGCGCCGCGCAGGCACACCAAAGCCGTTCAACACCGTATCCACCAAGCTCTCCCGGTCGATGGCGAGCGCGAACGCCCTGCGCACCCGCACATCGCTGAAGGGCGCTTTCCGGTGATCGAACCCATAGAACTGGCTCGTGAGGGCCGCGACGGTCTGCACCTGATAGGCCGTGGCATCGCCCAGCACGCTGGTCCGTTCCACGGGAAGCTCATAGATCACGCTGAGGTTCCCTTTCTCGAACTCGTCGAACTCCTTCATCTTGTCCTTCACGAACGTGCATCGGATCGCGTCGAGGAACGGGTAGGCGTTGCCGTGTTCATCCTTGCCCCAATAGCCCGTCCACCGTTCCAGCACCAGCACTTCGCCGCGTATGAACCGCTTGATGCGGAACGGCCCCGTGCCCACCGGATGCCATGCCGCAGCGGTGCCGTGGTGTTCGGTGAGTTCCTTCGGATGGATCCAGCAGCCCGGATGCGCGAGGATCCGCAGGAAGTTCGGGTACGGCGTGGTGAGCGTTATGCGGACCGTGAGCGGATCCAATGCCTCCACACCCTTCACCCCCGGACCGGGACGGCCCGCCGCCGTGGCCGCATACTGCGCGTTAGCCCCGAGCACCTTGTCTTGGAACAGCCAGAACATCTGGTTGAGCGGGCTGAAGGTGCAGAGCGCCGTGAAGCTCTCCACCACGTCCGTCGCGGTAAGCTCGCGTCCGACCCCATCGGTGAAGCAGGTATCATCGTGGAAGCGGACACCCGGATGCAGCTTGAACGTGTATTCCCTGCCACTGTCATCCACCGTCCACGAATCGGCGAGGGAAGGCTGGATCGACAGGTCCTTCTGGTCGAAGCGGGTCAGTCCTTCGTAGACCTGTGCCGCGATGCGGTGCGCAGAGGAACGCGCAAGGCTGAGGGGGAACAAACTGCCGAGGTCGTCGCCCTCGTTCATGTTGAAGACGCCGCCGTAATACCTGCCGCCTTCGGCCTTGCGCTCGCGGGCCTTTTCAGGCTGCGAGCAGGCGAACAGCAGGGCGAGGGACAGGAGCAGCGCACAACGCATGGGGCGGGGTATCCGGCCAAATGTATCCGGGGGCATCCGCGCAGCCACCCGCTCCGCACTATCCGCATCAACAAGCCGTTGGTGATAGGCGCCCCGTGGGATCCCGCTGGGGTACTTTTCGGACCCCGCATGTCCTGCGCTCGTTCCGGCACGGCCGATCCACATCCACGTTCCCATCGCCCCGCACGGGCGTACTGGCGCGGCACCGGGGTGCTCGGCTTCCTGTGCCTGTGGGTGTCGGTGGCACTGGCGCAGCCCGCATCCAATCTGCGCATGCGGCACCTTCCGATGGCCCCGGACAGCTTGGTGCTGGACACGATGAGCATCGTGCCCGGCAGCCTGCACGTGTTCGCCAACGGGCTGCCCATCGCCCCCGAGGCCTACACACTGGATCCCTACCGCGCCGTGCTGCGCTGGCGCATGGCACCGCAGGCCGACAGTGTGTTCGTGCGCTATCGCGCCATGCCCATCGCCTTCGGGCGCATGCACTTCAACAAGGATCCCGACAGGCTCACCACCGCATCCGGCGACCGCACCGACCCCTTCCGCTACGAGCCGCCGAGGTTGAACAGCGATCTGCTCGGCACACGCGGGCTGAACAAGAGCGGCAGCATTTCGCGCGGTGTGCTCTTCGGCAACAATCAGGACCTTGCCGTGAACTCCACCCTGAACTTGGAACTGAGCGGCCGCCTGACGGATCGGATCCAAGTGCTGGCGAGCGTGACGGACAACAACATCCCGATCCAAGCGGGCGGCAATACCTTGGAGCTGCAGGATTTCGATCAGGTGTTCATCAAGCTCTTCGAGGGTGATGACCAACAGGGCTGGTCATTGACCGCCGGGGACTTCGTGCTGCAACGGCCCAAGAGCCACTTCCTCACCTACCTGAAGAAGACCAAGGGCCTCAGCTTCGACACACCGCTTGAATACGGGGAGAAGGCGAAGGCCCGCATCGGCGCCAGCGTCGCCATCAGCAAGGGCAAGTTCGCGCGGAACGTGATCCAAGGGATCGAAGGCGTGCAGGGGCCGTACCGACTGCGCGGCAACGAGACCGGATCCATCATCATCGTGCTCTCGGGAACGGAGCGCGTCTTCATCGACGGGCAACTGCTGGTGCGCGGGCAGGAGAACGATTACGTGATCGACTACAACACGGCGGAGGTGACGTTCACGGCGAAACGGCTCATCACCAAGGACCGCCGTATCACCGTGGAGTTCCAGTACTCCGACAAGAACTACGCGCGTTCGCTGGTGCGGCTGGACCACACCGTGCAATGGCCGAAGAACACCCTGCGCTTCAACCTGTACAGCGAGCAGGACCACCGCAACCAACCGCTGCAACAGCAGTTGGGCGATGCCGAGCGCGAGGTGCTACGCGAGGCCGGTGATGATCCGCTGGCCGCCACCGTGCCCGGCGTGGACAGCACAGGCTACGCCAGCGATCAGGTGCTCTACTTCCGCAGGGATTCGCTCGGCTACTCGCCGGTGTACGTCCATAGCACGCATCCCGATTCGGCGCTGTGGCGCGTGACCTTCACACAGACCGGGGCGGGCACGGGCGATTACGTGCAGCAGGAGTTCACGCCCAATGGCCGTGTGTTCCGGTGGGTGGCGCCGCAGGTGGTGAACGGCGTGCTGGTGCGGCGTGGCGACCATTCGCCGGTGCGCGTGCTGATCGCGCCACGCGCCCAGCAGCTCATCACCATCGGGCTGGACCATGTGCCGAACAAGCGCACGCGGGCCACGGTGGAACTCGCATACAGCAACGAGGACCGCAACACCTTCAGCGATGTGGGCGATGCCGATGACCAAGGCTACGGCATGATGGCACGCGGCGAGCATGCCTTCGGATTGAGCGCGAAGGACAGCACCCTGCAACTCGTGATCGGAGCGGAGACCGAAGCGATCTCCCGGAACTTCCGCTACGTGGAACGCTACCGGGCGGTGGAGTTCGACCGCAACTGGAACATCCTCGGCCTCGTGCTGGCGGGCGATCAGCTGATGGCCGGATCGAACGTGAAACTGCGCAGCAAGGGAATTGGAAGCATCGGGTACGGTGCCGGTACCTTCCAAGTGAGCGACAGTTACCGGGGCTGGAAACAGGAGCTGGTGAGCGAGGTGCGCGCGCGGGGCACCGATGTGATCGGCACGGCGAGCTGGCTCACCACCACCAACGCGCGCAACTCCGATTTCCTCCGCCACAAGGCGCTGACGCAGCATCGCTTCAAGGGCGTCACCGTGGGCTACAAGGATGAGCACGAGCGCAACCTCTTCCACCCGGAAGCCTCGGACCGGCTGGGCGCGGGCAGCTACCAGTTCCACGAGTGGGAGGCCTACGTGCAAAGCCCGGACACCTTCAAGAACAAGTGGCGCATCGCCGGTGGGCAACGGTGGGACCGCACCCTGCGAGACAGCACGCTGGTGGAAAGCGCGCGTGCCACGAGCTACAGCCTTGGCCTTGACCTCGCGCGCAACCCGCGCAAGCGGCTCGCCACCACCTTCACCTACCGCCGCTTGGATGTGCCCGACAGCACGCTCACTTCGCAGCGCCCGGAGAACACCTACCTCGCGCGCATCGACCACGACCTCACCGCGCTGAAAGGCGCTGCCGTGCTGGACCTGTTCTACGAGCTTGGCTCGGGATTGGAGCAACGGCGCGAGTACATATACATCAACGTGCCCGCCGGACAGGGCCTGTACATCTGGAACGATTACAACGGCAACGGCATCAAGGAGCTGAACGAGTTCGAGCTGGCCAACTTCAGTTACGAGGCCGACCACCTGCGCGTGTTCGTGCCCAGCACCGAATACGTGCGCTCCTTCAGCAACCAGTTCAGCACATCGCTGGACCTGCGCCCCGCCGTGCTGTGGGCCGATGCCAAGGGCTTCAGGAAATGGATGGGAAAATTCTCCGACCTCGCCTCGTTGCGCATCGACCGCAAGACCGCCGCCCCCAGCGTCGCCGATGCCCTGAACCCCTTCGTGGACGAGGCTGCGGATACCAACCTGACCAGCTACACCTCATCCATCCGCAACACCTTCTTCTACGACCGCACCAGCCGCAAGTGGAGCGTGGACCACACCCTGCAGCGCGACCAGAGCCGCAGCCTGCTCGTGAACGGCTTCGAGTCGCGGTCGCGCAGCTTCGACACCTTCCGCGTGCGCTGGAACACCACGCGCCAGTGGACCGCCGACATGGAAGCCGAACGCGGCGTGGTGGCGAACGGCTCGGACCTGCTCACCGGCCGCACCTACCGCGTGGATCAGGAAGGGCTGAAGCCGCGTGTGACATGGCAGCCCAACACATCAGTGCGCGCGATCGCTTCGTTCAAGTACACCGACAAGAAGAACAAGGCCGAGTACGGCGGCGAGCGCGCCCTGATCGAGGACTTCGGCGCCGAGTTCCGCTACAACACCGCAGGCAAGGGCAGCCTGCTTGTAACGGCCAACCGCGTGGCGATCCGCTACGATGGCGAAGTGAACTCACCCATCGGCAACGAACTGCTTTCGGGCCTGAAGCCGGGCACGAACCTCACATGGAGCGTGAGCATCCAGCGCAACCTGAGCAACAACCTGCAGGTGGACCTCACCTACAACGGGCGGCGCTCGGAAGGCGTGCCCATGATCCACGTGGGCGGGGCGCAGGTGAGGGCGTTCTTCTGAGAAAGACCGCAGGGTCATCTATTTCACAGGGCCAACGGCCCGGCCCCGATCGATGCACCGCCCGAATGTGTACACATCGCAACAACTGCCGTGAGGTCATGACGAAACCCTATGCACGAAAAAGCCCCGGCCAATGCCGGGGCTTTCATCGTCTTATTCCTTCGCAGGCCTACTTCAGCGTGAACTTCGATTCCGACACCTTGGCACCGGATTCGTAGATCTCCACGATGTACTGGCCGGTGCGCATTTCGCTGGTGCCGTTCCAGAAGATGCAGGCATCAACCGGCTGGTTCTGGTAGTTCACCTCGCGCTTGGCGCTGTACTCGCCCTCCACGCCGTTGAACTTGAAGCGGTTGTTCGCATCGCCTGCGGGCAGCACGGAGCCATCGGGGCTGATCACGCGCATGTAGAGCGTCTTGTTGCCCGCATCGGTCACCGAGTTCTGACCCAGCGTGAAGCAGCATTTCACCATCTCGGCCTTCTTGGCGCGGTCGGTATCCACCTGCTTGCCGTTGTTGCGCATGAACAACGCTCCTGCATTGATGGCCGTGGTGTGCAGCACAGCGCCCTTGGCGATCTTCCCTTCAAGCGCAGCCTTCTCGGTGGAGAGCGCATCCTTCTGGCCTTTCACTTCACCAAGCTCCTGCGTAAGGCCCACGTTCTGCGCGGTGAGCGCTTGGTTGGCTTGGTTCAGCGAATCGATCGTGACCACATAGCCTTTCATGATCTTCCGCAGCGTCTCGGCCTCTTTCTTCGCCTTCGCCAGATCGTAGTTGCCACGTTTCACCTGACCCAGCAGACCCTCGATGCGCTCGCGCTGGGCTTCCATCTCCACGGTCAGCTGCTCGTTATCCGTTTTCAGCGTGTCGTACGAGGCCAGCATGTTCTCCAGCATCACCGTCACATTCTCCTTCTCGCTGGTGACCGCCGCCACCTTCTGCTCGGTCTGCTCCACCACCTTGCCACGTTGCATGAGCATCCAGAACATGACCACGTTGCTGAGCAGCAGCAGTACGACCAGCACGAGCAGGCCGGTGCTGGAGCGGTTCTTGGATCCGGAAGGATTCTCGGTGTTGTGTTCCATAGGGTATTCCCGTCGCACGGGACCGCTAAATTAGGGGCACGGCTTGGGGGCCATTCTCCGCACCGGCCCGCTTATCAACAAGGTGCTGTAAAGTATTGAACCCGCTGCTTGCCACCGTACCACGTGCGCTCCGCGATCTCGGCGGGCTGTTCCTGCCGCGCCGTTGCGGCGGTTGCGACCAAGGGCTCCGGCACTTCGAGCATTGCCTCTGCTCCCTGTGCGAAGCCGACCTGCCGCGCACCCGCTTCCACGATGACCCGCGCAACCGGGTGGAAGAATTGTTCCGGGGCAAGGTGCAACTGGAGGCGGCCAGCGCGTTCCTGCACTTCAGCCCCACGGGCATGGTGCAACGGATGCTGCACCGCATCAAGTACCACCACGACCGGCAACCGGGCTTGGAGCTGGGCCGCCGGATGGCCGATGACATCCGCACGAGCGAGCGCTTCGGCACGGTGGACATGCTGCTGCCCGTGCCACTGCACCCACGGAAAGAGCATGCGCGCGGCTACAACCAAAGCCAAGTGCTGGTGGATGGCATGCTGGAGCGCTGGCCCGTGGAGAACGCGGGCAAGGGCCTCGTGCGCGTGGTACGAACCCCTTCGCAGACCCGGCGCAACCGCTTGGACCGCTGGCTGAACGTGAAGGAAGCCTTCCACCTGCCCGATCCGGAGAAGCTGCGCGGCAGGCACGTGCTGATCGTGGACGACGTGGTGACCACCGGTGCCACGCTGGAAGGGTGCGTGAAAGCCCTCGGTGCCGTGCCGGACATACGAGTGAGCGTGTACACGGCGGCATGTGCGTGAGCATTCCCCATCACCACCACCGGATACCTTTGCGCCCGTACCATGCAGGACCAGCTCACTCTTCCGGAGACCAACGACCGCGTCACGCTCTTCACCGCGCTGATGCCGCAGATACGCGAACTGTTGCGGGAGGAACGCGACCAGATAGCGGCGCTCGCCAACGTGGCCGCCGCGCTGCATCAGACGTTCGGCTGGCATTGGGTCGGCTTCTACCGCGTGATGGGCGCCGAGCTCGTGCTCGGCCCCTTCCAAGGCCCCATCGCATGCACCCGCATCGGCTTCGGCAGGGGCGTATGCGGAACGGCGTGGCAGGAGGAGCGGACGATCATCGTGCCCGATGTATCGAAGTTCCCCGGACATATCGCGTGCAGCTCGGCGTCGCGCTCGGAGATCGTGGTGCCCATCCGCGACAGCGATGGCCGCATCGCCGCCGTGCTGGACATCGACAGCACGCAGGAGGCCGACTTCTCCATCGTGGACGGTCACGCGCTGGAACAATTGTGCGAACTGCTGGAACCCCTGTTCTGATGAAGCGCGCCGGGATCTTGCTCGGTGCATGGGCGCTGATGGGATCCTGCGCGAGCGTGCAGAACATCACCGGTGGCGAGCAGGATACACGGCCGCCCATCCTGCTGAACGCCGTGCCTGCCGACCGCAGCACGGGGTTCGATGCGAAAGCGATCCTGCTCGAGTTCAACGAACGGATCCAGTT
>JAHBUM010000103.1 GCA_019638075.1 Flavobacteriales bacterium
TCGTACAGCCCTTCATCGCGCAGGCCCTGTATGAAGATGTGGTCCACCTCCTGCAACAGCGCCACCTTCTCCGGCGTGATGTCGCCGAGGATGCGGATGGCGAGGCCGGGGCCGGGGAACGGATGCCTGCCGAGGATGTTGGGGTCGAGGTTCAGTTCGCGTCCCACGCGCCGCACCTCGTCCTTGAAGAGCAGTCGCAACGGTTCCACCACCTTCAGGTTCATGCGGGCGGGCAGTCCGCCCACGTTGTGGTGGCTCTTGATGGTGACGCTGGGGCCGTTCACGCTCACGCTCTCGATCACATCGGGGTAGATGGTCCCCTGCCCCAGCCACTTCACATCCTTGATCCGCTGTGCTTCGCGATCGAACACGTCGATGAAGGTCTTTCCGATGGCCTTGCGCTTGGCCTCGGGCTCTTCCAGTCCCTTCAGGGCCGTGTAGAACTCGTCCCGCGCATCCACCCCGGTGATGTTGAGGCCCAGATGCCGGTAGCTCTCCAGCACACGGGTGTACTCATCCTTGCGCAGCAGGCCGTTGTCCACGAAAATGCAGTGGAGCCGGTCGCCGATGGCACGGTCCAGCAGCAGGGCGGCCACGGAGCTGTCCACACCGCCGCTCAGGGCCAGCACCACCTGATCCCCGCCGAGCTGGCGTTGCAGGCTCGCCACGGTGCTCTCCACGAAACCATGCGGGGTCCAATCGCCCGCGCAGCCGCAGATGCCGATGACGAAGTTGTGCAGCAGTTGCAGGCCATCGGTGCTATGGTACACCTCCGGGTGGAACTGCACCGCGTATGTCTCGCTGCCGATAAGCTTGTAAGCGGCAACAGCCACTTCGGGCGTGCTGGCGATCACTTCCATGGCCTCGCTGGGCGCGGTGATGGTATCGCCGTGGCTCATCCACACCTGGGTACCGGCCTCGATGCCGTCGAAGAGCTCGTTCTGGGCGATGGTGGTGAGGTGAGCGCGGCCGTATTCGCGCACCTTGCTGCGCTCCACCGGTGCCCCGGCGCGCTTGGCGAGCAACTGTGCGCCGTAGCAAACGGCCAGCACCGGCAGGCGACCGAGAAAGCCGTTGAGGTCGGTATCCGGCGCGTTGGCCTCATGCACACTGCTGGGGCTTCCGCTGAGGATGACCCCGGCGATGTCCGGATCGTTGGCGAACTGCTGTGCTTTGGAGAACGGGTGGATCTCGCAGTAGACGTTCAGCTCGCGCACCCGCCGGGCGATGAGCTGGGTGTACTGCGAACCGTGATCGAGGATGAGGATGGAGCGTGGCAACGTGGATCCCATCGTGTGCTTCTATGGCCCAGCGACGGGTGGTCAAAAGTAGTCCCCTGCACCGGAGGTGGAAGAAGGCAGTTGTACACAGGGGGAAGCAGTTATCAGTTGGTCGCGGTCGGCGATGTTCTGCCATAAGCCGGGACGCCGTAGGTATTTAAAGGCCATCGGCTTCTGCCAGCGACCGTAAGTACCGTACTGACAACTGCCTACTGACGACTGACAACCTACCTCCCCGTAGGCCCTCGCCACCAAAATTTCACATTGGGGTACGAACGGAGCAATGGCCGCAGGCGACCTTCGCGGCGCGAACGGCCAACCATGGATAGACCTCCTTCGTCCTACCCATGACACGCGCTCCCAGCCGATCGTGACCAACCACGCCATCCACAGTGCTTTGCCAAGAACCTTGATCGTACCATCTTTGTATACGCGCAGGTACCCTTCCGGTGCCCGGCAGGGGGGCGCCAACGCATGAACATGGGACGCATCCTTCGCACGATCATGATCGTCGGCCTGTTCGGACAGGCGTCCCTCGCGTTGCATGCCCAGCAGTTGCTGGATGACTTCAACCGCCCGGCGGATAACGTCGTGGGCTATGGCTGGACGGAGATAGAGACCGGTGCAGCAGGTGCCCAGATAAACGCTGACGGACGGCTGATGCTGGAGCGCGGGAACCCAGCAGCGAACGGCCGTGAACTCGTGACCCGGGACGTGACGGAGATGTACGGCGTGCGGCTGGATACGAACTCCTGCGCGATGACCTGGGCGTTCTGCATGCGGCAGAGCCGCCCCAGCCCTTCGGGGTTCGCCGGAGGGAATTACGGGGTCGCGTTCGTGCTCGGCAGCACCACAGCTGATTTCAGGACCACCGGCCATGGGTATGCCGTGGTATCGAGCACCACCAATGGCCCGGTCCGCTTGGTAAGATTCAACAACGGGCTGGCGGGTACGCTGACACCCATCGTCACATCCGCCACGAACTTCGGGGCGGGCTACCTGGCCGTGCGCGTGGTGTACACACCAGCTGGGAACAACTGGGAGCTGTTCGTGAACACCATCAGCCCTGTGGCGAATTTCAGCACCACGAACCCGGTGACGGCGGCTGTGACATCGGTCGGGACTGGTACGAACAACGCCTCCACGGGCGTCGGCCTGCCCAACCTCGGCGCGCTTTGGAACCGCAGTACGGGCGCTGGTGAGGCTGCCCTCTTCGACAACATCCATGTTCCGGAACTGTGCATCCCCAAGGTCAACTTCACCAGCACCGCCACATCGAACATAGAGAACAGCGGTACGCCGGTAACCGTGAACATGAGCATCTTCCCGGCTGCGGTGGCCACTGGCGACATCGTGATCACCGCGAGCGGCACTGCCACTTATGGCACGGACTACACGGTGAGCGGCACCGGAGTGGTGGTCACAGGCGGCCCCACCATTACGGTGACCGTGGGTCCCGGCGCCACCACTGCATCGTTCAACATCAACATCATAGACGATCTGGTGGACGAAGGCAACGAGACCATCACCTTCATGATCACCTCCACCACGGGTGGCCTCGCGCTGGGCACGGAACTGGTGTACACGCATACCATCATCGACAACGACGGGCCACCACAGGTGAACTTCACCACCACCAATGTGAACGTGCTGGAGGGAGCCCCCGTGCAGAACTTCAACCTCAGCATCAGCCCCACGGTGGGCGTTGCGGTAACGGTACAGATCACCATCACGAACGGCCCGGGGTTGGTGTACGGGCAGATGTACAACGCAGCCCTCGGCACGGATTACAACGTGGGCGGGTACTTGCCACCTCCCTTGCCAGCGACCGGCGTGTTCAATGTGGTCATCCCGGCCAACGCCAGTGGCATCTCGTTCACGGCAGCCGCTTACGACGACCCTTGGTATAACAATGCGGCCCCGCAGATCGATCTGCCGATCGAAACAGCCACCTTCACGATCACGGGCGTTACCGGCGGCGGCGCCACCATCGGGGCCACGAGCACAGCCTATTTCAACATCAGCGACAACGATGCCCCCGGCACCGTGCTGGCTCCCGGCGATCTGGCCATCGTGGGTGTGAACGCGAACAACGGCGCATGCAGCGGCAACACCGGCGAGGACATCGTGAGCTTCTTCTGCTTCAAGCCCATCACATACGGCACCAAGATCATCATCACCGACAATGGCTACGCGCGCTGCACGGCAGGCACCTGGGGCAACAACGAGGGCACCGTGGAGCTGACGCGCACCGGGACGACCATCCCGGCCGGGCAGGTGATCACCTGGCGCATTACGGGCCTTGCGGGCGCCAACAACGTGGTGGGGCTGGCGCCCGATGCGGGGTGGTCGTGCGCCTCGCTCAACGGTTTCACCTCGGTGAACATGAACGCAGGCGGGGATCAACTTTTCTTCATGCAGGGCGGCACATGGGCCGCAGGTACGATCGGGTCGCATGACGCCACGTACAGTGGCACCGTGCTGTATGGCTTCAGCACAGTGGCACCGCCGAACAGTTGGGCTGCGTTCGCAGGCGCATGCACCAATTCCGGTGCTAACCAACGCAGCCTGCTGCCCTTGGGCATGAGTTGTTTCAGCATGGCTCCGGCCACCAGTTCGGACTTCAACAAATACACCGGGTCGCGCGCCCCGAAGACCCAGCGCGACTGGATGATGGCCCTTGACATCCCCGGCAACTGGACGCGCCCCCCGAACTGCGCGAGCTACAACAGCACCGCCCCCAACTGGCTCATCGAACCGCCCCTGCCCATCATCGTCGGAGGCTTCACGCCGGGGCTGTGGCGCGGCGGCACCAGCACCGACTGGTTCGAGTGCAAGAACTGGGACGACATCACCGTGCCCGGCCTATCCACCCCGGTGGAGATCAATTCCGCCTATGCCAGCAACAGCTGTGTGGTGGGAGTGGCCGCGAACGGGGCGGCCCAGTGCGCCTCGTTGCTGCACACTTCGAGCGGTGGTACGGTGCGGCATCTGACGGTGCAGAACAACAGCACCCTCACCATCGACGGACCGTTGCACATCAACCGCAGCGTTGCGGGTGGGGCCCTCACCACCAGCATTACCGGCACCAGCGCGCTGAACTGTTCCACGCTCACCATCACCGGGGTGACACCGGGCGCCACGAACGAGGCCATCCTGCAGTGCGAATCGCCCACGGCCACCGTACAGGTGGAGAGCCACCTGACCATCAATACCGGCGGGCTGCTTGATCTACAGGGCGCGGGCACGGGTGGCGCGCTGCTGCTGGGCGGCGACTGGACCAACAACGAGAGCGGAGCGAATTTCCAGGACCAATACTCCTTGGTCACCCTCAACGGCAACGTGGACCAGAACCTCGTCACCGCCACCGGTTCGGAGGTGTTCGGTTCGCTCGCCATGGCGAAGAGCGGTGGCAGCCTGGTCCTGAACTCCCCCATCGAAGTACGCTCCAACCTGACCCTCACCACCGGCCGCATCATGACCGGCGCGAACACCGTGACCATGCAGGCAGGCAGCGCCACCACGGGTGCCAGCGATGCCAGCTTCGTACACGGCCCCGTGGTGAAGGTGGGGCTTACGGACTTCATCTTCCCGATCGGCAAGGGCAACGCGCTTCGGACAGCCAGCCTTACGGGCATTTCGGGTTCGGGCGCCTTCCAGGCCGAGTACTTCCCGGCAAGCGGATGGACCTGGGGAACACCCAGGGAAGCCACGATCCACCATGTGAGCGATTGCGAGTACTGGCTGATCGACCGCAGTTCGGGCACACCCAGCGCCACGGTGGTGCTCTCCTGGCGCGCCCCCTACAGTTGCGGCGTGGACGACCCCTACCTCGGCGAACTGCGCGTGGCGCGCTGGGATGCCGATGCCCTGCCCGCACCGGGCATCTGGCGCGACCGCGGCAACGGCGGCACCACAGGCAACTTCGCCAGTGGCACGGTGCGCACGGGGGCCAGCCAATCACTGTTCAACAGCAGCGGTATCACGCCTTGGACGCTTGCCTCCATCACGGAGAACAACCCGCTGCCCATCACGCTGGTGGATTTCACCGCCCGGCCCGAAGGGAACACCGTACGCCTGGATTGGGTCACCGCCTCGGAACATCGCAACGCGTTCTTCACCGTGGAGCGCAGCCGCGATGGCGCCGGCTTCGAGCATGTGCTGGCCGTGCCCGGCGCGATCAACAGCAATGTGCGGCTGAGCTATACCGAGTTGGACCCCAGCCCCTATCCGGGCCTGAGCTATTACCGGCTTCGGCAGACGGATGAGGACGGCACGAGCACCGTATCCGATATGGTGGCCGTGCTCTTCGGCACGCACGACCGCCCGCTGGTGATCTTCGGCAATGGCGGGAACTGGACGGCGCTACATGCCTTTGCCGCCGGAAGCCGATACGAGATCGTGGACATGACCGGCCGCCGCGTCCTCGGCGGCACCACCGCAGCGGATGGCCGCACGGACCTCCACCTTGACCTTTCGCATGGCGCCTACGTCTTCCGCATCACCGATGGGGAGCGGGGCGAAAGCCAGCGCTTCGTGTACTGAGGGGGGCAGGGAATACTAAGACAAGCTTCAAGTCTCAAGCTCAAAATTCCAAGCTCAAAAGCTTCCTTGAACCTTGGAACTTGAGACTTTGAGCTTTCTCTCCAAGGAGTCAGGTCCCCCTCTCCCTCTGGAGAGGGCTTAGGGGTGAGGTCTACCACCAAGGAGCCGCCTCATGCCTACGGCAGACAAGTCCGGCAGGCAGCCTGACAACCGCCGCCCCAACAACCGACAACCGCCCTACCCCTCCACCACCAACGCGAACGTCGGATCCAAGGGGTCCAGCACATCCATCCATTGATCCAGCACCGCCAGGCCTTCGGCTGCGATACGTGGCAGGATGCTGTCGCGACGCTCCTGAAGCCCACCACCGGGGAACAATGCCGCGTGGATGGCCTCCATGCGCCGCATCCATACGGCTTGATCGTGCTTGGCGGCGCGCACCATCGCCTTCTCCAGCCGCTCCACGCCATGCAACGCCTGTTTGGCACGGGCCTCGGCAGCGCCCTTCAGCGAGCCATCGGCCTTGGTGGCCTCTTCAAGGATGGCTGCATACAAGCGTTCAAGTTGGGCCCGTTCCGCCGTCAGCTCCGTGCGGAAACCCACGCCGTGCTTCGCCACACGGGCCTCCAAGGCGGCAAGGTCGTTGAAGAGATCCACGGTGGAAAGCCGAAGCTCGTTCCACTGGCGCATGTACTTGCCGCTGATGGTGGCGGCGCTGGTGCGCAGGAACACCACCGGCATGGGCACGCGCAACGCTTGGAACAGCCAGCGCAACTGGACCCAATACGCCAATTCACCACCGCCACCGATGTAGGCGATGTTCGGCAGGATGTGTTCCTGATACACGGGCCGCAGCAGCACGTTCGGCGAGAAGTCCTCCGGGTGCGCCTCCACGCGGGCGAGCAGTTCATCCAAGGTCCAGCGCGGGCCATCATCCAGCGCCTGGTAGTGATCACCGTCCTGCACGATGCGCGACCGGTGGCCGTTGCGCAGGTGGAAGATGTTGATCTCCCGGGCATGCGCCTGCACGGCATACCGATCGCGGATGCGCTCGTTCGCGTACGCCACCGTGCGCTGCGCCACCTGGTTCACCAGTTCCTCGGTGATGATGGGCGCGAAGAGGCGCTTCAACGCGGGATCATCGCCATCCACGATCACCAGCCCGTAATGGCCGAAGAGCGCATGGATGAAGTGGCGGGTGGCCTCGGCAAGGGTGCGATCCCCGGTGTAGGCTTCGCGCAGCAGGCGCGCGACCATCTCCGCTTCCGCTCCGGGACCGATCGCCTCGATCGCCTCCTCCACCTGTGCGGTGATCCCGGTGAGCTTCATGCGCCCCACCGCCCCACCGGCAGCGCCTGCCCAGCGGATGGTGCGACCGTTGATCACCGCATGGTCGATCTCGGCGGCATCATGGTCCTCGGAAGCCATCCAGAACACGGGCACCACCGGGCGTCCGAGATATTCCTCCGCCTGGCGTGCAAGGCGGATGGTGTTGAGGATCTTGTACGGCACATAGAGCGGCCCGGTGAACAGGCAGAGCTGATGCCCCGTGGTGATGGTGAGCGAGCGCGGGTCGCGCAGCTTCCGCAGGTTCTCCCGCACTGCAGGATGCAACGTCAGCCCGGCATGCTGCCCCTCCAACGCATCGCAGAGCACGGTGCGGAAGGCGGGATCGAAGGTGCGTGCAGCAGCAGCCTTCTTCAACCCATCCAGATCGGCGGGCAGTTCGAGGAACTGGCGGACGAACGGATCGCCTGCGAGGTGGTCGAGCACCGGGGCTGCGAACCGTCCGGTATCGGCGTAGGCGATGCGCTCGACCTGCATGAGGGGCGCAAAGGTAGACGGCTGCGGCACGGTCGTCAGACATGCGTGTAGTGTGTACACATCATACCAAGAACCGATCACCCGAAAAAGTGACCGACGGACGAGGAATACGTCCACCTTTGCACAACCAGACCCCCAGACGACATGGCCGTACGCATGACGCCCGATCAGCGGCGCAACTCCGGTGGCAGCAACATTCCCTCTCAACGTCCGTCGGGCGGCGGCGGTGTAGGCGGTGGACTGGGAAGCCTTCTGCCCATGATCCTTGGCTTCCTCATCAAGAAGCCGAAGCTGCTGCTGGTGGTGCTGGCGTTAGGCGCCCTGTGGTGGTTCTTCGGTGGCGGCCAGAGCGGTGGTGGCGACATGCTCTCCCAACTCGCGGGCTTCAGCACCGGCGCGGACCTCGATCCCGCCGAGTACGACAAGGCCGAGGTGTACGAGCCGTTGGCCGACAACGTGAAGAACCCGCTGCCCGAGCGCGTAAGCCTGGAGCAGTTCTGTCCGCCACGCCTCAACCAAGGCCAGCAGGGCAGTTGTGTGGCCTGGGCCAGCGCATACGCGGCGCGCACCATCGTGCAGGCACAGGTGAAAGGCTCCACGCCCACCAAGGCCGATGCCTTCAGCCCGGCCTACATGTACAACCAGATCAAGATCGAGAACAGCGATTGCCAGGGTTCGTACCTCGAACGGGCCATGCAGCAGATGGAGAAGACCGGTGCCCTACCCTTCAGCCAGTTCGCCTACACCGATCAAAGCTGCAGCAAGCAACCCAGCAGCGACGATGTGCAGAAGGCCATTCCCTTCCGCATCAAGGGATCCCAGCGTCTCAGTTCCGAGGCCGATCCGCAGAGCCGCGTGAACATGCTGGCCATGAAACAGCAACTGGCGCAAGGCGCGCCCATCGTGATCGGCATGATGGTGGGCGGCAGCTTCATGCAGGGCATGCAGGGCCAGGAGGCCTGGATCCCGCAGCAGAGCGATCTGGCTATGCGCGGCTTCGGTGGCCATGCCATGTGCGTGGTGGGGTATGATGATTTCAAGTTCGGCGACAAGGGCGGTTTCCTGATCATGAACAGCTGGGGGCCTGAGTGGGGCCGCAACGGCATGGCATGGGTGCCCTACGATGCCTTCGACTACTTCACCCGCGAGGCCTTCGCCGTGTACCCCATGGGCGATGGCGTGGACGTGAAGCCCTCGGAGTTCGACATCGCCTTCGGATTCGCCGAGGTGGATGTGGAGGGCAACGCCACCGGCCGCAACATCCCTGTGCGCCGCGTGGAGGGCAACGTGTTCCGCACCGTGCAGCCGGTGGCGAAGAACAGCCGTTTCAAGATCGAGGTGACCAACAACGCCGAGTGCTACACCTATGTGTTCGGCCAAGAGGCCACCGGCGAGCCGTACGTGCTCTTCCCCTACACGCCGAAGCACTCGCCCTATTGCGGCATCACGGGTACGCGCCTGTTCCCACGGGACCACAGCCTGCAACCCGACAGCACCGATGTCCGTGAGGTGATCGCGATCGTGGTGACCAACCAGCCGTTCGACTATGCAGACATCGAGAAGCAGCTCAAGGCCAACGCCGCGCAAGGGTTGAAGGCCAAGCTCGATGCCGTGCTGGGTGATGAGCTGGCCAACGATGTGCAATACCGCGATGGCAGCACCATCAGCGCCAGCAGCAAGCAGGGCCGCAACTCGATGGCGATCGTGCTGGAACTGGACAAGCGATGAACCGCAGGTGGCTCATCGTTCCGGGCGTCATCGTTGCCGCGCAGTTCTTCCAGCCGGACCGCTCGGTGCAGCCGAACGACCCGGAGCATGACCTGATCGCCGTGACCAGGCCATCGCAGGATGTGCAGGACCTGTTGCGCACAGTCTGCTACGACTGCCATGGCGACAGCACGACCTATCCGTGGTACAGCTACATCACACCCGTGAACTTCTGGATGCAGAGCCACATCGACGAAGGACGCGCCGAATTCGACATGAGCTCATGGGGCCGTCGCAGGGCGAAGTGGCAGCGGCACAAGGCCGAGGAGTCCGTGGAACTGATCGAGGCCGAAGAGATGCCGCTCCCCTCCTACACGTGGGTGCATGGCGATGCGCGGTTGAGCGCGGCACAACGCACCGCGCTCATGCACTTCTTCAGTGGGTTGAAGGATGCGATCCCGGCGGAAGGCACGGAAGCCCCCCGTTAGACCGGCACCGCCCTCAGGTCGTGCTCGTTGGCCTCAGTGATCAGCACGTCGGCGAAGTCTCCAACACGCAGGTGGACATCCTCCGCGAAAGGGATCAGCACCTCGTTGTCCACCTCGGGTGAGTCGAACTCGCTGCGCGCGATCCAGTGGCCGTTCTCGGCCTTGTCCACCAACACCTTGAAGACCTTGCCCACCTTGGCCTGGTTCAGTTCGAGGCTGATGCCGCCCTGCAGTTCCATGATCTCCTGCGCCCGTTCCTGCTTCACGTGGTCGGGCACATCGTCGGCCATGGTGTGGGCGTGCGTATCCTCCTCGTGGCTGTATGTGAAGGCGCCGAGGCGATCGAATCGCATCCGCTCGATCCAGCGCAGGCTGTCGTCGTGGTCGGCCTGTGTTTCGCCGGGGAAACCCGCGATCAATGTGGTGCGGATGGCGATGCCCGGCACTTTCTCGCGGATAGTGGCCACCAGCGCCTCGGTCTTCTCCTGCGTGATGCCCCGGCGCATGCGCTTGAGCATGTTGGTACTGCCGTGCTGCAACGGCATGTCGAGGTAGTTGCACACGTTGCTGCGGTCGCGCATCACATCCAGCACTTCCATGGGGAAGCCGCTGGGGAAGGCGTAGTGCAGGCGGATCCAGTCGATGCCCTCCACATCGCTGAGGCGCGCCACCAGCTCATCCAAGTTGCGCTTCCTGTAGATGTCGAGGCCGTAGTACGTGAGGTCCTGCGCGATGAGGATCAGTTCCTTCACCCCTTGCTTGGCGAGGTTGGCGGCATTGGCCACGAGCTGGTCCATCGGTGTGCTCACATGACTGCCGCGCATGAGCGGGATGGCGCAGAAGCTGCACTTGCGGTCGCAGCCCTCGCTGATCTTGAAGTAGGCGTAGTGTGCGGGGGTGGTCAGCAGGCGCTCCCCCACCAGCTCCTTCTTGTAGTCGGCCTTCAGGGTCTTCAGCAGGCGCGGCAGGTCGCGCGTTCCGAACCAGGCATCCACCTGGGGGATACCATCCTTCAATTCCGGGGCGTAGCGCTGGCTGAGGCAACCGGTGACGTAGACCTTCTCCACCAGCCCCCGGTCCTTCGCCTTGGCGTAGCTGAGGATGGTATCGATGCTCTCCTGCTTGGCATTGTCGATGA
>JAHBUM010000104.1 GCA_019638075.1 Flavobacteriales bacterium
TGTGAGCCTGCGAAGGTTTGAAAGGCTTGTGCCGAATGAAGTACATTCGAGCTTGAGTTCGACCATTGGATGATCGATCATGCGCATAGTCCGGGCATCGTCAGGGCGGTAGGTGCCATTGTATTCTGCCTTTCATTGATGGGGGGCGGTTGCCGCCGCGTGCCCACCAGTGGACCTCCAATAGGGAGCTTACATGTGATGGGTGATTTCCATGTGGCTGCCGGAGAAGAATTCATGAGGGCGGTCGAAGGGCATGAGTTGATCCAGAAAGTGTCGATCGTTGACTGTTGGCGAAGTGGAGATTATAAGGTGAATGGTCGATGGATCTTTGGCGATACCATACAGCCGTATGAGCCTCGTCTCCTCAATTATGTGGAGTTCAGTTCAGAAATGGGTATGAATCATGAAAGCCTGCGGGTCATACTCCGATCCTTCGACAAAATGAAAGTGAATGAGTACCGGCGTATGGATGGGTATCATTTTTTCCGCGTGGCGATCGGGTTCACCAAAGAGCGAGGATATGTGTTCATTCCGGACATGGCCTCAAAACCTGAATATTTGCCATACTATACCGATAAGCTGATGATGGTGCATGAGCTGGATAGAGGGTGGTATGAGATCGAAGGCGGGCATTGAACACCAACGACTTCCACGAGACCTCACGCAGTGGGTCCTCCCAAGACACCGTCCTTCGCGCTCAAGAGCGGAACGGCACCACGCGTTCCAGCATCCACGCTTTGATCCCATCCACGTCCAACTGGCCCGTGGCCACGCGGATCACCATGTCGTAGCGATCATCCTCATCGGCTTGGATGTCCGACCCCTCTTGCTGTAGGATCAACCGGCCCAGCACGTAGCCCGTGCGTTTGTTGCCATCAAGGAACGGGTGGCCGGTGATGATGCCGTGCATGATGGCTGCCGCCTTGTCCACAGCGGCCGGGAAGAGGTCCATTCCACCGAAAGTGGCATAGGGCCGGTTAAGCGCAGCATCAAGTAGCCCCGCATCACGGATGCCGACCGATCCCCCGAAGCGACGGATCATCTGAGCGTGATAGAACTCGGCCTCCGCCCGGTCGATCATTGCGCGAGACGCAGGAGAAGGTTCTTATCCTCCTCGATGTTCTTGTAGAACTGCCGGATACGCACCAGTTTCTCCTGATCCGCACCGTGCAATGCGCGCAGGAACTCCAACACCTCTTGGAGCAACTCCTCGGGCGCTTCATCCGGGATCCGGGTGGCGGCGTCCACAATGGCGGCTTTGATCTGAATGGTGCTCATGGTGTCCCAAAGATACCACGCCGCATTCCTACATCCACCAACAGATCGCATCCGGGTAGGTCGCTGTTGCCGAATTGGTCCAACGCCTCGAAATTGCAAGAGGCATGTATCCGCCCTTCTGCGTTGAAGGAGATCATTGCGCAAGCCGCCTGAACAGGTCCCGCTTTTCCTCGATGATCTGCTTGGTCCGTTCCAAGTAGTCAACCTTGTTCAAGGCGATCCTCACTTCTTCCATGAAGCTGACGAAGTGCGGCAGCTTATCATCGGAAATGGAGTCCACGATCTTGTGGGCCTTTTCACGGAGTTCCTTGGTGCTCATGGTGTCCCAAAGATACCACGCCGCATTCCTACTCCACCAACAGATTGCACCCGCGCAGGTCGCTGTTGTCGAAACGCCCGAGCACCTCGAAGGTGCCATCGGCATGCGCGCGCCCCAGATCCTGTGTGGCGATGAACGGGCAGCTCGCGATGTTCGCCAGATCGATCACGTTGATGCCACCCGTACGTCCTTCGGGCAGCAGGCTCAGCGGATCGTTCGGGTCGCGGATGAGGATCTTCATCCACGGCGGACAGGTATAGCGGCCTTCGCCAGCGGACCATGCCTGACTGAGCAGTTCGGTCATGCCGTATTCGCTGTGGATCGCGGGAACGCCGAACGCGTTCTTCAGGATGCGGTGCAGTTCCTCGCGCACGATCTCCGGCCTGCGCCCCTTCATGCCGCCGGTCTCCATGATCACCGTGTCGGGGATCGGCTGCGGGAACCGTTCGGCCAGATCGAGCAGCGCGAAGGTGACGCCGAGCAGCAGGGTCTTTTTCCCTTCCGCTTGGGAACGCTTCAACAACGCGGCCACCTCGTCGTACTTGTACAGGTAGGTGCCGCTCAGCGGATCATGCGTGGATTCGATCAGGCGTTGCGCCATGTAGACCAGCGAACTGCCTTCGCGTTCGAGGTAGGCGGGCAGCAGGGCGATGATGCGCCATTCAGCAGGATCGCCGTAGGCAGCAGTGAACGATGCCATGAACGAGCGCTCGTACAGCACAGGCCACGGCACATGATGAACGCTCGTGTTGGCGTTGGTGGTGCCGCTGCTGGTGAAATGGCTCGCGGGATCCAGCCCTTCCATCAACACGCGATGGTTCTTGAACGCGCTGATGGGCAGGAAGGGGATCTGCGCCACGTCGGTCACCGAAGCTGGATCCACCCGCAGGCCGTTGAGGAATGCACGGTACACCGGGTTGCGCGCGGCATGCAGGTGGAACAGGTCCAGCGCAAGGGCATTGAAGGCCGCAGGACCGGTCACGGTGAACGGTCGTTCGAGCAATTGCGGGTCGATGTATGCGGGTAGCGTGGTCATCAGCGGAAGAGCAGCCTAACTTTGGGGACCATGACCAACAGGAGTGCGGCAAAAGTAGCCGGAGGTCTCGCGCTGGCGGGTGTGCTGTTCGGCGGCTGCCTGAAGACCGAGGAGTTCCCGAACACACCGGCCATCAAGTTCAAGTCGTTCGAGTTCTTCGGCGATTCCGCCTCACTCACGATCTCCTTCACCGATGGTGATGGCGACATCGGCCTGAACGCGTCGGACAACGCGCCACCGTACGATACCTCTTCGATCTACTACTACAACCTCTTCCTCGAACACAGCGAGAAGGTGAACGGTGAGTGGCAGGTCGTGGGATTCCGCGATCCGATCTTCTATCGCATCCCGCGCATCACACCCACGGGACAGAACAAGGCGCTGGAAGGCGAGATCGCCGTGGCCATCGACCCCTTCCCGCTCTTCATCACCGGCAATTCCGACACGGTGCGGTACAGCATCGAAATGGTGGACCGCGCGCTCAATCGCAGCAACAAGGTCTACACGAACGACATCATCGTTCCGTAGGCGCACCGCGCCCCGCTGATCATGGAACAGCGTTCCGCCTTGACCGATCGCATGGGGCAGCTATCGCCTCGTCAGGTCGCCGTGATCGTGGCGCTCGTGGTGGCGCTTGGCGCGGGGATCCTCATCGGCCTTGCCGCTTTGTACGGCGATCAACGGATCGGCATGGGCTGGTCACTTGCGATCGTCGTGCTGCTCTTCGGCGTGGCGTACGGTGCCGTCTCCTATGGCATCGAGCGCTTCGTGAACGCGCGCATCAAGCTGCTCTACCGCACCGTGCATGACCTGCGCCGCTCGCGGAAGGCCGATGCCCGCATCGAACTGAAGGGCGACGTGCTCGGTCAGGTACACGCCGAGGTGTCCGCATGGGCCACGGAGCGGCGCACGGAGATCAAGGAACTTCAGGAGCGCGAAGCGTTCCGGCGCGAGTTCATCGGCAACCTCGCGCACGAACTGAAGACGCCCATCTTCAATATCCAAGGCTACATCCTCACCCTGCTCGAAGGTGGTCTGGAGGATCAGAAGGTGAACCGCGATTTCCTCAACCGCGCATCGAACGGGGTGGACCGCCTGATGAAGATCGTGGAGGATCTGGATCTCATCACCAAATTGGAGAGCGGGGTGATGGACATGCGCATCGCGCGCATGGACCTGCATGAGCTGGTGGCCGATACGATCGAGAACATGGAGATCCTCGGAAAGGGTCGGGAATTCACCTTGGTGAACGAGCTGATGCAGGGCACATACGTCATGGCGGATCGCAACCGCATGGCGCAAGTGTTCACCAACCTGTTCTCCAACGCGATCAACTACGGCAGGCAGGGAGGCCGATGCGCCGTGCGCTCATACCCGCTTGACGATCGCCTGCTGGTGGAGGTGTCCGATGATGGCTTGGGCATCGGCGTGGAGCACCTGCCGCGCCTGTTCGAGCGGTTCTACCGCGTGGGCAGGAGCCGCGCGCGCAACGAAGGCGGTTCGGGCCTCGGCCTCGCCATCGTGAAGCACATCATCGATGTGCATGGCGGATCGATCACCGTGAAAAGCGTGGATGGGGAGGGGACGACGTTCGCATTCACGTTGGAACGGGCGGGGGGGTAGGGCATGTGGTCATGTGCCCATGTGGACATGTGTCCATGGAATGCCTGCTTCCGTTGCATGTGGTCATGTGCCCATGTGGACATGTGCCCATGTGGACATGTGCCCATGGAATGCCTGCTTCCGTTGCATGTGTCCATGAAATGCCCGCTATCACCGAGGGTTTGCCGACCATCAAGGAGTCTCATGTTCACATGGAAACCTGACCACATGGACACATGTCCTCCCCCTTCTTCCGCAATGTTGCCGACCACCAAGGAGCCTCATGTTCACATGAACACATGGACACATGTGCTTCCTCCTTCTTCCGCAATGTTGCCGACCACCAAGGAGCCTCATGTTCACATGAACACATGACCACATGGACACATGTCTTCCCCCTTCTTTCGCAATGTTGCCGACCACCAAGGAGCCATGGTCACATGAGCACATGGGCACATGACCACATGCCCTTGAGCTACCTGATGGCCTCTTCATACAGCATCACCTCCTTCTCGTTGTTGATGCTGATGCGCGGGATGTCGTCGAAGATGGTGAGCTTGCCGGTGACGCAGATCTTCTTGTTCACCAGCCATGTCTCGGGGTCGTAGCTGAAGTTGGGGCCGTTGTACGACCAGATGGTGGCGTAGAAATCCTGATTGGGATGTGTGCGGTCGAAGTTGAGGTAGATGGCCTGCGCCTTCGCCGTCTTGCGTGATGACACCACGGTGCCGCACACCGTGGCCGTTTTCCCGATGTGGTACTTCGCCTGCACGGAATTGAACATGCCTTTCGGAAGCGGCGCGCGCAGCGGTTCCACTTCGCCGTGGTTCGGGTCGCCTTCGCCGTACCAATCCTTGATCTCGCGCATCGTCTCGATCCTCGCTTCCACGGCATCATCAAGCGCGGGGAAGAAGTCCAGCCCGCTCAGGGTTTCCACGCTGTCCACCGTCACCGCGTAGCTGACCGGCGGGCCATCCTGCTTGGCGTTACGCATCACGAAGCCGATGGCTTTCGGGTTGTCGCCATCGAGGTCGGCGATCACTTTCCAGAAGTATTCGGGGATGCTCACCTCGTTCTTTCTGTCGGCTTTCTGCATCGTGGGCAGGCCATCGCGCAGCACGGGGCCGGTAGCCACGAATACGCGCCGCTTGCTGAAGTTCACGTAGCGCCGCACCCAGTCCTCCAGATCGGCCCATGTCTCGCGGTTCAGTTCGGCCACCTGCGGGCTGATGTTCGAGTAGTAGTACGTGCCCTGCAACGCATCGAAGTTCCAGCGCATATCGGCGCTGGGCACCATGTGGCCGCGATCGTAGCCGCTGTACCAATAGTCGGCGGTGACCGCTGTGCCGGTCTTCACCAAGGGATCGGGCAGGAAGGAGTCGATGCGCGCGAGGTTGCCTTTGATCAGGTCCGGCGATGCGATGTGCGCGGTCCACTTCGGTTGTTCGTGCTTCTCGCTGTACACGAGGATGTGGCCGGGATGCACGACCAACTCTTCACCGGCTTCCAGCTTCGGAAGGCCGATGCGCTCAAGGTCGCGGCGGATGATGGCGAGCTTCACGCTGTCCACACGGGAGGTCAGGCGTGTCTGCTGCTCTTCGATCGCGGTGCGTTGTTCCTCCAATTTCTTCAGCTTTCCTTCCAGATCGGCTTGGGCGAACGAAAAGGACGCAACGCAGGCGAGCGCGGGCAGGAGCAGATGGCGGGGTTCGATCATGGCTGGCTAAAAGTAGCGGACACCGCTCAACGGAGCAGCGTGCCGAGTTCATCCAAAGCCTGTTCCAAACGCGGATGGCCCTGCGGCGGGTTCAGGCGGATGGCGGTCACGGGGTCGCGCAAGGCGGCTTCGAGGTCCACCCGTTGCTGCGACTGCACAAGGAAGCGGCCCGTGGTGCCATGCAGTTCGCCGAGGTATTCCTGCTCGGCCTGCCCCGGCGTGGGGATCACCAAGGCGCTGCGCCCGAGCGCCACGAGGTCCATCAGTGTGGTGTAGCCGCTGCGCGACACGATGAGGTCCGCGTTCGCCATGGCATGCGCGAGTTCGTTGCTGCCCACGTGCGGCACACGTTGCACGTTCCCAAGTTGTTCGCTTTCCCCGGAACCCGGAAGCCCGCGCACCAGCAGATGCCGCCCTTCGATGCGTTGCAACTGTTCCATGAGGATGCCTTCCAACAGCGTGCGATGCGGTTCGGGGCCACTGATCACGGCTACGATGCGGAACTTCTTCTCTCTCGTGATCCCGTCGGCGCGCATCCGGCTGATGGTGCCGATGTACTGCGCATGAGCGGGTAGGGATGTGCCGTGCGAAAGCTCACCAGCGAGGCCGGGTGCTTCGGCCTCATCCATGATCCAGCAGCGATCGAAGCGGGCGATGTGCCGAAGGTTCAGCTTGCGCAAGGCGCCCTGCGCGATCGGTGTGCGCGGGAACACCTGATGGGTGATGAGCACGCTGGGAATATCCGCATGGCGGATCCCGAAACGTTGGTCGCTGATCACGGCATCGAGCCGGAGGTCGCGGCGGATGCGGTCGAACAATGCCTGCTCTGCGCGCACGCTGCGCACCATCTGCGGGAACTGCCGCGCCATGCTCCACAGCTGGCTTTGGCTTTTCGAGTAGCGGATGTCCACGCCCGGGACCCGCACAAGCTCCAGTTGCGGGAACTCGGAACGCAACACGGCCAGCGGCCCCTTGTCGGCGCCGATCACCGGAACGGCCCTGCGATCCAGCAACGCGCGGATGATCGGAATGCACCGCGTGCTGTGCCCGAGCCCCCAATCCAAGGGAGCCACGAGTATGCGCTTTCCGGTGAGCATCGGTCAAAGGTCGTGTCGAATGCTTGAAGAAGTGGCGAGTAGGTGAGTGGGCGAGTGGCGAGTGCTGCTATGTCGGAAGCAGCACTCGCCTACTCGCCACTCGCCAACTCACCGCCTTCCCCTCTTCCCACATTGCCCTACTTTCGCGGCCCTCATGGGCAAGAACAAGCTCAGCCGCTTCGCCGAGAACCTCACGTTCGAGCACGTGGTGCAACCCACGTTCACCGAGTTGCAGGCCGCCGACCTCAAGTTCAAAGGCCGCTGGAACGCCGACTTCTTCAAGCGCGATGCGCCGCTCGTTCTCGAACTCGGCTGCGGCGGGGGCGAATACACCGTGGGTCTCGCGCAGTTGCAGCCGGAGAAGAACTACATCGGCATCGACATCAAAGGCGCCCGTATCTGGCGGGGGGCGAAGACCGCCAAGGAACTCGGCCTCACCAACGTGGGTTTCGTGCGCACGCATGTGGACCACATCCTGCGTTGCTTCGGCAGGCACGAGGTCAGCGAGATCTGGCTCACCTTCAGCGATCCGCAGATCGGAAAAGCGCGCAAGCGTTTGACCAGCCCGCTGTTCCTCGCGCGGTACAAGGAGATCTTGAGACCCGATGGCCTCATCCACCTGAAAACCGACAGCCCACTGCTGTACGAATACACCTTGGAGCAGATCGCCGAACACAAGCTGCCCACCTACGAGAAGAGCGACAACGTGTACGCTGAACTGGTACCTCGCGTATCGCCGGAGGAACAGGCCGTGCTGAACATCAGGACGTATTACGAGAGCATGTGGTTGGAGGAAGGGAGGACGATACATTACGTGCGGTTCGGGTTGCAATGAGCAGAGGAGGAGCGTTCAAGTTGAAGCCTTTCGCCTTGAAGCGATCGGAATATTTCCGAACGCTCTGGTACATGCGGACAAGAAATACGAAGTGGCCGTACATCTTCGTGTTCCTACTTGGTGCATATTTCGTTGTAACGATGGGTGGCGCTTGGTTCACCCTGCTCTTTGGCTTACTATGTCGTATCCGGTGCTCCCCGTTTTGCAGCTATACAGGTTCGTCCGTATGAGGAACAACCGAACACTGTTCGAGGAACGCCACATTGAGATGTCCGAAACCGGTCTTAGTGCGATCACCGAAGGTGGACTGATGAGCTTTGTACCGTGGCCATACGTCGTACGTTGTACTGAGCTGAAGCGCTTCTACGTGCTGCATCTGAATGAGGGAGACGGTATTCTGATTGATAGGTCAGCGTTCCCCGATACATGCTCTGAAGAGCAATTCCGTACTTGGTTGACGGAAGCGAAACCGCGATAGCCCATGGCCAAGAAGCAACTGATCAACGATGCCGTCCAAGAGCGCGACTTCTTCGCCGACGTCATGGCTGTCGTCCGCCAGATCCCCAAGGGCCGCGTGACCAGCTACGGGGCCATTGCCAAGTACCTCGGTGCCGCCCGAAGTGCCCGCATCGTGGGTTACTGTATGAACAACGCGCATACGGTGAAGCCCAAGGTACCCGCGCACCGCGTGGTGAACCGGATCGGCCTGCTCAGTGGCAAGCACCACTTCGGCTCACCCACGGCTATGGAAGATCTGCTGAAAAAGGAAGGTGTGAAGGTGAAGAAGGACCAAGTGGTGGACTTCCATAAGAAGTTCTGGGACCCGGCGGTGGAGTTGGGGTTGTGAGCGCCGGGCTACCTTTGCCACCACATCATGCCCATCACCGAAGCCGCCATCCAAGCCGCCCTTGCGCGCATCATCGAGCCCGACCTGAAGAAGGACATCGTGGAACTGGACCTCGTGCGCGAGGTCACCGTGGACGAGAACACGGTGCACGTGCATGTGGAAGTGAGCAACCCCGCCATGCACAGTCGCAAGCGCATGGAAGAGGCCGTGACCTTCCAGCTGAAACAGGCGCTGGGGCAGGATGTGCAGGTGGTGGTGCAGGTAACGCCCCTCAGCGGTGAGCGCGGCCAGTTGCGCAAGGTGCTGCCGCTGGTGAAGCACATCGTGGCGGTGGCCAGCGGCAAGGGCGGCGTGGGCAAGAGCACCATCACCGCCAACCTCGCGGCGGGTCTCGCGGTGCAGGGTCTCAAGGTGGGCCTCGTGGATGCCGATGTACACGGCCCCAGCATGCCCATGATGTTCGACACACTGCTGGAGCGGCCCACCACCGTGGAGAAGGACGGCAAGCGCTGGATCGTGCCGGTGGAAAGCCACGGCGTGAAGCTGTTGAGCATCGGCTTCTTCGCCGATCCCGGGCAGGCCATCGCGTGGCGCGGACCCATGGCGAGCAAGGCACTGGAACAGCTCTTCAAGGAGGCCGACTGGGGCGAACTGGACGTGATGCTTGTGGACCTGCCGCCGGGCACCAGCGACATCCACCTGAGTCTCGTGCAGGTGGTGCCCCTCAGCGGCGCCGTGGTGGTGAGCACGCCGCAGCCCGTGGCCCTCGCCGATGCCCGCAAAGGCGTGGGCTTCTTCCAACTGCCCAGCGTGAACGTGCCCGTGCTGGGCATCGTGGAGAACATGGCGTGGTTCACCCCTGCGGAGTTGCCTGAGAACAAGTACTACATCTTCGGCAAGGGCGGCGCGCGCGCGCTGGCGGCCGAACTGAACGTGCCCTTCCTCGGCGAAGTGCCACTGGTGCAGAGCATCCGCGAGAGCGGCGATGTGGGCCGTCCGGCCGTGCTGCAATCGGGCACACCGGCATCGGCCGCTTTCAACGACCTTTGCAACGCTTTCCAGCAGAGGCTGGCCGCCTTGGACGCCAAGCCCGTCAGCGCATGACCATGAGCACGCTCGATCTGCAACACATCGCCGAACGCGTCAACACCGCGCTGGCCGACCTGCGTCCCTTTCTGGAGGCCGACGGCGGCGACATTACCTTGGAGGAGGTGACCCCCGGTGGCGTGGTGCGCGTGCGCCTGCACGGGGCCTGCACCACCTGCGCCATGAGCGGCATGACCATGAAGGCCGGTGTGGAGGAGGCCATCAAGCGCGTGGCCCCCGAGGTGAAGGCCGTGGAAGCCGTGAACCAGCCTGTGAAGCAGACGGCCGCAGGGGTAGTGGCGTGATCGTCTAATTTCGGTCCATGGGCCAAGTTCGGGCCGTCGTTCTATTCATGCTCGCTTTTGCGGCCAATCCTGTCGATGCACAAGGACTGGGGCAACGTGTTGATCAATGGGATAGAATGTACAGATCGGCTTTGGTCGAACGGGAGCGTGCGGTCAGTAGAACGATCAATGTGGAAGACTTCAGCACGGATGGGGGAGTGGCCATGGGTTATTTTCGGGACGATGGGCGGCTGTTCCTGGCCTACGTTCAGCTATTCGGCGAGGGAGGGCGGACAGACCTGAGCCTGCTCTTCCATGACGACCACCTGGCTCTGGCGTGCGAGTGGAGCCACACCTACAACCGGCCATATTACTGGACCGAGGATGTGGCGCGCGAGAATGAAGACGACACGGCTTTCGATCCGGCGAGGACACGGATGGACTTCCGGAGGATCCATTTGGAAGAGAACACATGGTTCTACATGGAGCCGGGACCGATGACAGATGACGCGGGCCGTTTGATGGATCCGGTGGACTTGGTCCAAGTGATGGCGCAGGTCAGGGCATTGCTTGAGGAAGCGCTTGGGTCTTCCCAAGGCGACTCCATTGATGATCGTCCCGTGATCCCCCCACATCCCACGATCGGTGCTCCACTTCGGCCGGATACCGCGCTATGTGGTGTCGGACTGTCCCATGGGGCCAGTGCGATCGCAACTTTGGGTTCCTGGCGTGGTGCGTTGGTGGAGACTGAACAGGAACCGTTCCCGCATGCCAGTTTCCGGTTCGATGACCGAGCGGAAGCGCCACGTTCGTGCTCCATTATGGTTCAGGTGCCGACCAGTACGCTGAATTGTGCCTGAC
>JAHBUM010000105.1 GCA_019638075.1 Flavobacteriales bacterium
GGAAGCTCGGTGTTCGCGAGGTAGGCCGCGCAATTGTCCGGCCCCCAACTGCCTGCGCTGATGTTGAGCACCTGCACCCTGCGCCCCCATCCGTGGGTGAGGCGCTGGGAGAGTATCGTGGTGGCGAGCGAGTCGTTATCGGTAAGGCTTCCCCCGTTGATGACCGAATCGCCACAGCCGAGGATGACCACGGCGGTGCTGTCCGGCTCTTCGGAACGCATGGAAAGCGAGTTGTAGGTGATCTGCCGACCGAAGCGATACCTGTCCTGCGAAGGCTGGGCGATGTACTCGTAGTGGGGATCGACCCGCATGAGCACCGCATCGCAGAAGCCGTAGCCCACGCGCAACACGATCTCCACGACCAACATCAACACGAGCGCAGCGATCGCCCATCGCCACCGAAGCCACCACGAACGCCGCCCTGTGCTCATGGGTGCCGGGCTGTGCGGCACAGGGGCTGCGGATGGGGGCGGGGACTTTCGGGCCGGTTCTTTCGTGCTCATGATCATGCGTTCTGTCCGGCATCCTCGCCCCACAGCTCGCGGTAGCTGTGTACGTAGAAGGCCACGGCTGCCGGGTCGATCGCATAGTAATAGCGGCACGAGGTCTTGAAAAGGGTCAGGCCTTCCGGCACACAGGCGCAGTCCAGCAGGAGATCCAGTGTGTGCTCGATCTCCCGCGCATCGCGTGAGCGGGTGTGGATGATCCGCTCGACTTCCGGCGTGCAGGCCCGGGCCGCCTGATGCTGGAGTTCATCGACCCGCTGCACAAGGTGGAGGATGTTGGCCTGCGGGTCCGTTCTAATGGGGCTTGCTCGTTCGTTTCGCGCAGGTTCGATCGGTGCCGCACGCCCGGAACGCATGGGCGCAGCAGGCTGGCGGACAGGTCTCGATGTGGGTTCGCGGGCTGCGCGCTTGGCCATTGCTGCTGTTCCGGGGCTTGTGCGAATGTAGGCGGGTGGGTCCGAACTCAGGTAAAGGAGGTGATGGAGGTCGGGGATGTGATGAAAGCCGCGGCCTCCATTACCTCCTTTACCCCGGATCAGATCCCGTTGATAGACCGTTATCTACCGCCTCAGTGCTCGCGGCCATCGTCCTGCTCCCTGCCCTCCCCTGCCCTTTCCGGCGAGCGCTTCTTCTTTTTCTTCGGCTTGGTCACATCCCAACTGAAACCCACGATCACAGCGCTCATGGATCGTGGCTGGCGCTGGTTGAACTCGGGCTGGAAGAGGTAGTCTACCGCGATCTCCCTTCCCCGCTTCAGATCGCGCCGCAGTCCGGTCATCAGTGCAGCGCGGCGCAGGCTGTTGCCATCATACCGGAACCGCGTCCAGCTTTCCACGCTCAGGTAGGCGCTGTACCGCTTGGGGAGGTCCTTGCGGAAGCGGAGGCGGTTGCGCCAGAAGTTGTCGGCCACGGAAGGGCCGTCGGACCAGAAGGGCTGCGGCTCTTCGTGGAAGAAGGCCGTGCGGAAGTAGAGCACGTCCTTGCCGAAACGTTGCTGCACCCGCACGCCCACTTCGGAACGATAGAAGGCTTCCCGGGGCGTGTCCACGTACCGCAGTTTCGCATCCACGAAGAGGTGGTCGTTCAGCTTGCGCCGCGCGGCCAGATAGTAGTAGTTGCCCTTGATGCCTTGGAACGCCCCGAACGTGCGCATCACGTACGCCCCGGAGAACGTCCACCGCTTGATGGGGCGCCACTCAAGTTCCAGGCTCATCCAAGCCTGTGTCTCGCCCGGTGATAGCGCCGCGTCCTGCGCCGACAGCCGGAGCGCGCCCGATGCAAGGGCCATGAGCAGGAGCGTGCGCATGATCGTTCTCATTTTCGCCGTGCGAACTTCCGGTTTTCGGGCGGGAATGGCAAGGGGTGCCGCGCTGGTACCTTCGCCCCCGATGTCCGACAACCCCATCATCCGCCGCTTCCGCAACTGGGCCATCGCCGAGGGCTGGAGCTTCCTTATCCTCCTGTTCATCGCCATGCCGTTGAAGTACTTCGCAAACCTGCCCATGGCCGTGAAGGTGGTGGGCTGGGCGCATGGCATCCTGTTCATCGGCTACTGGATCACGGCCATTCCGCTGTTCACGAAACTGAAGTGGGACGCGGAGCGGATCATCGGCCTCGGACTGGCCTCCGTGCTGCCCTTCGGCACCTTCGTGATGGAGCGGAAGTGGCTGAGGTGAAATGCGAGTTGTCGGTTGTCAGTTCTCAGTTGTCAGTCTGCCGGACGCGGTCTGCAAGACTCTGCGATGCTCCGGACCGTGTAGGCACCTATGAAATCGGCCTTCTGCAACGGCCATAGGTACCGAACTGACAACTGAGAACTGACAACCGCCTACTGAGAACTGACAACTCTTCCCCGGATCGGGCAACCCCTTCCCCGGCCCATACCCGTACCCTCAGGGTGCGTACCTTGGATGCGCCGAACGGACCGCTCTTTGCTGTTCCCTTCCCCAAAACACAACGCCATGAGCAACGACCGCAATTTCGGGATCCTCGGATTCCTCGCAGGTGCCGCAGTGGGCGCCACATTGGGCATCCTCTTCGCCCCCAGCTCGGGGAAGAAGACGCGCCAGCGCATCGCCAAGCGTGTGAGCCACGCCAAGGACGACCTCGACGACCTGATCGATAAAGGCCGCGACGAATGGGCGAAGGCCAAGGGCAAGGTGAGCGACACCGCCTCCATGACCAAGGACGAGGTGAACGACTTCATCCGCTTCCTCATGGAAGAAGGCCGCGACCTGAAGGACCGGCTGGGCCGCGACGTGGAGGATGCCGCCGATAACGTGACCTCCAAAGCGAAGCGCGCCGCCGACAACGTGCGCCAAAGCGCCAACTGACAGCCCCCATCACCACCATCATGGCCGATAAGGATCAGGACGAACGCTACGCGCGTTTCATCAGACCGGGCGAGGACAACCCCGACCTCGGCGTGTTCATGGACGCCGTGGTGGAGGATGGCAAGGGTTGGCTCGAAGCGCAGAAACAGTACGCCACGCTGGCGGGCAGCGAGAAGCTGGGGAGGCTCAGCGGCACCTTGCTCGTCGCCGTGGTATCGGCGCTGTTCGTGGGAGCGGTGCTGTTCATGGGCAGCATCGCGCTGGCGATCTGGCTGGGCCGCGTCATCGGCGACATGGCCCTCGGCTTCCTTGCGGTGGCGGGCATCTTCCTGCTGCTCACCATCATTTTCTACCTGATCTGGCGCCACATCCTGCGCGACCGCATCACGCTCTCCATCATCAACGCCGCCTATGAAAAGGACTGACCGTTTCCAGAGCCTCGACGATGTGCGCCGCGAGCGCGAGCGGTTGCAGGCCGTGCGCGACGGGCATCAGAACGCCCTGCAAGGCTACTGGCAGCTCGTGCATGAGCCGGCGTTCCGGCGCGGCCTCGCGGGCGATGCCTTCGGCGACATGCTGCGTTCATGGAAACCGATGCGGATGCTCGGAGGCTTCCTGCGGTCCGACGATGGGGCCATCGGGAGCGCGCTGGGCATGGTGATGGGCTCCAAGGCACGCACGGTGAAAGGCCGCGTGTTCGCATGGGCCGTGAGCCTGATCGCCCCCATGCTGCTCAAGAAATACGCCACGCCCGAACGCATGGAACACCTCGTGGCCGAATTGAAATACTCATGGGACCGTGTGCGCGAACGGATGCGTGAACGCGCCCATGACCATGATGCCCGGATGTGAGAGCGTGCGAGGGTGAGAGCGTGCAAGAACGGCCTCACCCTCGCACCTTTGCACTCACTCATCCTACACGAACCACCTTCCCCTGCCCCATGGAAGCCCACACCAACGGCCTGCAACGCTATGTGTACACCCTGCTCGCCATCGTGCTGTCGGTGGTGGTGCTCTATTTCGGCAAGGACCTGATCCTGCTCTTCGTGGTGAGCGGCCTGCTGGCCTTCCTGCTGCTGCCCATGGCCCGCCGGGTGGAGTCCGTGGGCCTGCCGCGTTGGGCGGGCGCGTTGACCGCCACGCTCGTGATGCTGGTCCTCGTGCTGGGCGGCTTCTTCCTCGCGGGCTGGCAGCTCACGCGCTTCAGCGGCGACCTGCCCGCGTTGCAGTCGGCCTTCGCTGAAAAGGGGCAGGCGCTGCAACGGATGATCGAGGACCAGACGCACATCAGCCAGCGCGATCAGGTGAAGTGGTTCAACGCGCGCGTGGGCGAACTGGCCAGCTCGGGCGGCGAGATCGTGATGCGGTTCTTCTCCGGCACCGGCGCCGTGCTGTCGGCCATCGTGCCCATCCCCATCTTCGTGTTCCTGCTGCTGCTGCTGAAGGACAAGTTCCGCACCTTCTTTGAGCAGCTCGGCAAGACGCGCGAAGGGCTGGTGCTGGACATCATGCTGAACGTATCGAAGCTCTCGCGCAAGTACCTGCGCGGCGTGCTGCTGGTGATCCTCATCCTCGGCGCGCTCAGCAGCGTCGGCTTCCTACTGCTGGGCCTGAAATACGCGGTGCTGCTGGGCTTCACCATCGGCTTCCTGAACGTGATCCCCTACGTGGGCGTGCTCATCGGCAGCCTGCTACCCATCATCATGGCGCTGGTGACGAAGGATTCGGCCATGTACGCCGTGGGCGCGCTCGGCGTGTGTCTGGTCACGCAGTTCCTCGAGAACAACTTCATCACGCCGAAGATCGTGGGCAGCAGCGTGAGCGTGAACCCGCTCGCCAGCATCGCCGCGCTGATCGGCTTCGGCCTGCTGTGGGGCGTGGTGGGCATGGTGCTTGCCATTCCCATCACCGGCATGCTCAAGATCGTGTGCGATTCGGTGCCCTCATTGAAGCCCTACGGCTACATCCTCGGCGAGGACATCGACTATCCCGATGAGCAGCAGATCCACCTGCCGTTCATCAATCCAAGGAAACCGAAGGTGCCGCTGATCGTGCCGCCGGGCGAGGGGCTTGGGAAGTGAGCGGAGAGTGAAAGTGAAAGAGAGCCATGGCACCCTTCCTCTTTTCACCTTTCCACCCTCGCCTACCGGAAGATCGCCGTATGCACTATCCCATCGGCCCCCACATGCCCGCGATACATGCCGGGGCAGTTGAAGTCGAGTACGATGTTGCCGTTGCGATCCACCGCGATCAGGCCGCCATCGCCATCCAGCGGCGGCAGCTTCTCATGCACCACCACGCGCACGGCTTCTTCCAGCGATAATCCTTTGTAGGCCATCAGCGCATGCACATCGTGCGCGGCCACGGCACGGATGAAGCTCTCGCCATGGCCCGTGCAGCTTACGGCGCACGTTCCATCATTGGCGTAGGTGCCCGCACCGATGATGGGACTGTCGCCCACGCGCTGCCACTTCTTATTGGTCATACCGCCGGTGCTGGTGGCCGCCGCGAGGTGGCCCGAAGCATCCAGCGCCACCGCGCCCACCGTGCCGAACTTCTTCTCCTTGTCGCTGTGGTCCAGCTGCACCTTGTCGCTGCCCGCCACCTCCTTCCACTGCTGGTAGCGGAAGTCGTCGAAGAAGTACTGGTCGTCCTCCAGTTCCACCTTCTGCCGGTGGGCGAACTCGAAGGCGCCGAGGCCGCTGATGAGCACGTGGTTGCTGTGGTCCATCACCCGGCGCGCCAGCGTGATGGGGTTCTTCACGTTCTGCACCCCGGCCACGGCACCGGCGCGCAGGTCGGCGCCGCTCATCAGGCTGGCGTCCATCTCGTGCTGGCCGTCGGCGTTGAACACCGAGCCGCGCCCGGCGTTGAAGAGCGGGGTGTCCTCCAAGGCGCGAACGGCGGCTTCCACGGCATCCAGTGCTGCGCCGCCTTTTTCCAGCACGGCATGGCCATGGCGCAGGGCCAGTTCCAGCGCGTCGCGATAGGCTTTCTCGCGGGTGGGCGTCATCTGTGCGCGCTCGATGGTGCCTGCGCCACCATGCACGGCCAATGCGATACGGGAAGGATCCATGTTCATTTTGAAGCGCGGTGAAAGTAGGGCACCGCGAAGCCCACCGCTGCGCCCACGATGTATCCTGTCAACACGTCCGTGGGGAAATGGCGGCCCGCGCGCACGCGCAGGTAGCCCATGGCCGCTGGTGCCAGTGCCGCGCCCACCCACGTGGCCGTTTTCAGCGCGGGCGAGGCATCGGAACGCTGCACGAGGTTCGCCGTGCTGAAGGTGACCGCCGCCATGTTCGCGGTGTGGCCGCTCCAGAAGCTCACGGCATCCTCGCCGGGGTGGTGGGCGCTCGCAGGCACGTCGCCGTTGTACAGGTAGGGACGCGGGCGCCGCACGAGTTCCTTCACCGTGTTCGTGAGGCCCGCGCTGAAGAAGCCGCTCTCCGCGATGATGACCACCGGCAGCAGCGGCTGTTCGCCATGCTGATTGGCGATGGCCGTGGCGAGCGATGCCGCCGTTGCCACACCGAAGAGGACGTTGCTGGTGCGGTGCGCGCGCATGCTCCATTGCCGCGTAGCCACCCGATCGATGCCCGGCACACGCGATAGATCGATCGCCGGAAGCGGGCGCGTGCGGTTCTGTTCGTACTTCCACAGACCGAACCCGTGGAAGGCCACGCCAGCACCGGTGATGGCGGCTTCGCGTCCGAGCCTCAGCTCATGGAGTGTCTGGGCACGAAGGGCGTGCGGCAGCAGAAGGCCGCATAAGCACAAGGCCCGGAGGATCGCTCCGGGCCTTGCGGGGAATGTGCGGTGGCAGCGCACGATCAGAACGTGATCAGCACGCCGTCCGCGAGGAACATCAGCTTGTCCTGCGGCTCGGTGATCTTCTCGATCTCCTCCTTGCTCTTGCCTGCATCCTCGGCGTAATGTTTCAGCGTGGCCACATCCAGCACTTCGCGCGTGGCGGTGCCTTGGATCACGGCGCGTTTGCCTTCGAGTCCCTTGGTGGGCACGAAGAAGCCGTAGTCCTTGAAGCGGACTTTCATCGTGCTGCCGTCGGCCATCTTCATGTCCATCCAGCAGCCCTTCATGGCGCAACTGGTGATCACCTCGCCTTCTACCTTGGCGGCCACTTCGCCCTTTTCCTTCAGCGCGGTGGCGAGCTCGGCGGTGGTAATGGCACCTTCCGCAGTGATGGCATCGCCATAGCTCTTAACGGTGGGCTGCGCGTATGCGGTGGTGGTGTTGAGAGCAAGCGCCACGGCAGCCGTGGCAAGGAGGATCGTGATCCGGTTCATGGTCGTTCTTCTTAAGCGATGCAAAGATCGCGCCTTTCCACCGAAAATGAGGCGGGTCCACCCCTGCCTGTTGGAAAGCCCGGCGATGACCGGTCAGGAAAAGGGCCGACCGTGCGCAGCTTTGTACACATGGCACGCGGCATGGTCACCATCGGGCGGTTGGAGCATATCGCCCTGCCCGGCATCGGCGTGGGGCGCGTGGAGGCCAAGATAGATACCGGCGCCTTCCGCAGTGCCCTGCATTATCAGGCGTTGAAGCTGAGCACCAAGGACGGTATCCGCCGGTTGGTGGTCACCTTCCAGATGGGCGGCGTGCGCAAGGTGAAGGTGTTCCGAAGCTACAAGCGTGTCACGGTGAAGAGCAGCAACGGCGAAAGCAGCCGCCGCTACCTGATCAGCACGCAGGTGAAGCTGAACGGCCACATCGTGCGCACGCAGGCCACGCTCTTCGATCGCAGCGACATGAAGTATCAGGTGTTGCTGGGGCGGAAATTCCTGCGCGGCCGCTTCGTGGTGGACGTGAGCCGGAAGAACGTGCTGGGGTGAGGATCACACGTTCCGCTCGATGAACTTCACGATCTCGCCTGCGATGTCGTGACCGGTGGCGGCTTCGATGCCTTCGAGGCCGGGCGAGCTGTTCACCTCGATCACCAGCGGGCCACGATCGCTTTGGAGCATGTCCACACCAGCCACGTGCAGGCCCAGCGCCTTCGCGGCCTTGATGGCGGTGACCTCCTCCTCGTGCGAAAGCTCGATCAGTTCCGCCGTTCCGCCGCGATGCAGGTTGCTGCGGAACTCGCCCTCCTTCCCGGTGCGTTTCATGGCACCCACCACGCGGCCATCCACCACGAAGGCCCGGATGTCGATGCCCCGGCTTTCACGGATGAACTCCTGCACGATGACCCGCGCCTTCAAACTGTTGAACGATTCGCACACCGCCACGGCCGCCTTCTTCGTTTCGGCCAGCACCACGCCAAGGCCCTGCGTGCCTTCCAGCAGTTTGATGATGCAGGGCGCGCCGCCCACGTTGTCCACGATGCTGCCCACGTCCTTGCTGTAGTTGGTGAACACCGTCTTCGGTATGCCCACGCCGCTGCGGGTGAGGATCTGCATGCTGCGCAGCTTGTCGCGGCTGCGCACCAAGGCCTGGCTTTCGGCGGTGGTGAACACCTTCATCATCTCGAACTGGCGCACCACGGCGGTGCCGTAAAAGGTGACGCTGGCGCCGATCCGGGGGATGATGGCATCCACATCCACGAGCGGCTGGCCACCATAGAGGATCTGCGGATTCCTCTTCTCGATGAGGATGTCGCACTTGACGTGATTGACGACACGGGCACTGTGGCCACGCGCTTCGATGGCCTCCACCAACCGCTTGGTGGAGTACAGTTTGGTGTCCCGCGAGAGGACTACGATGTTCATGGGGAACGGAAGTGGTGCAAAAGTAGGAGGCCGTTGGTGCATCTTCGCGGTGTGAGCGCCTCTCCCCTTTCAACTTTCCTGCGCCGCCCGGAACGCCCGCTGCTGGCGCTGACCCTGCTGGCGCTGGTGCCCCGGCTGTTGGCGGCCTTCTTCAGCGGCGGCTACTTCGCCCACGATGACCATTTCCTCGTGATCGAGGCGGCGGCAAGCTGGGTGGCTGGCTTCGACTACAACGACTGGCTTCCGTGGAACCAGCAGGGCGACCCGCACCCCAGCGGCCACAGTTTCTTCTACGTGGGCTTGCATTACCTGCTTTTCACGGGGCTGAAGGCCATCGGCATCACCGACCCGAAAGCCGTGATGGTGGTGGTGCGGCTGCTGCATGCGCTCTGGAGCCTCGTGGTGGTGCGCATCGGCTATCGGATCGCCCTGCGCCTTTCCGATCCAGCTATCGCTTGGCGTACGGGTCTCTTCCTCGCGCTGTTCTGCTTCATGCCCTTCCTCAGCGTGCGCAACTTGGTGGAGGTGGCCTGCATCCCATTCCTGATGCTGGGGTGCTGGCAGTTGGTGCGCGATGCGGAACCTCCGGGCCTGCGACGCGCGCTCATCGCGGGCATCTGGATCGGGCTGGCCGTGAACGTGCGTTTCCAAGTCCTGTTCTTCGCAGCGGGTCCCGGCCTCGCCTTCCTGCTGCAACGGCGCTGGGGCAATGCCGTGGCCTACGGCATCGGTGTGGCCTTGCCGCTGCTGGTGATCCAGTCGGGCATCGACCTGTTCCTGTGGGGAAGGCCCTTCGCCGAACTGACGGAGTACGTGGTGTACAACATGGCGAATACCACCACGTATTTCGACCAGCCGTGGTACAACTATCTGCTGCTGCTGCTCGGCATCTTCATCCCACCCTTCAGCGTGGCGGTGTTCTTCGGCTTCTTCCGCCGCGCTTCGCCCCTGCTGCTGTGGCTGCCGGTGCTGCTGTTCCTCGCCTTCCATTCGTACTTCCCCAACAAGCAGGAGCGTTTCCTGCTGCCCATCGTGCCGCTGTTCTTCGTGCTGGGCTACGTCTCATGGGAGCACTGGCGCGCGGCCAGCGCATGGTGGCAGCGGCACATGGGGCTTTGGCACGGCGTGCTGGCATTCACGTGGGCCATCAATACGGTGGCACTGCTCCTGATCACCTTCAGCAGCAGCAAACGCAGCCGCGTGGAAACCATGTACGCCCTCCGGCAGGAGGCCGATGTACGCGGTGTGGTGATCGAGGATACCTACAAGGGAAGCGCGCCCATGCCACCGCTTTTCTACAGCGGCATGTGGGACATGCCCGTGGTACAGTGGACCGATGCCGCAGAAGATCTTCATGCACGGCTGGGCGCCTTTCCCGACAGCATCCGCCCGAACGTGGTGCTCTTCATCGGCGAAGAAGAGATCGAACAACGCATCGGCCGGGCCACGAGCGCCATGGGGCCACTACAGCAGATATACCGTGCCGAGCCCGGCGCCTTGGACCGCCTTGTACACTGGCTGAACCCCATCAACCGCAACGAAACGATCATCGTCGCACGTGCCGTTCACCCGCTCGTTCCCGCACGGTCGGTGACGACGAAGTAGCTTCGCGCCCGGTTCATCCGATCCGCCACATGGACTTCTCGACCCTCGACCCTCACGTTCTGCTGACCAGCGAAGGACTCATCGCGCTGCTCACGCTCACCGCATTGGAGATCGTGCTGGGCATCGACAACATCATCGTCATCAGCATCCTCAGCGGCGAGCTGGAGGGGAAGGCGAACCAGCGCAAGGCACAGCGGCTGGGCCTGGGGCTGGCCATGATCACGAGGCTGGCACTGCTGTTCAGCATCAGCTTCATCATGGGCCTGAAGACCGCCCTGTTCTACGCCGGGGACCATCCCGTTACGGGCCGCGATCTGGTGCTCATCATCGGCGGGCTGTTCCTGATCTGGAAGGCCACCGTGGAGATCCACGCCAAGGTGGAGCACAGGCGCGAGCAGGAAGGCCCGAAGCGCAAGGCCACCAGCATGCTCAGTGTGATCCTCCAGATCATCGTGATCGACATCGTGTTCAGCCTCGACAGCGTGATCACCGCCGTGGGCATGAGCAACCAGCTCCTCATCATGTCGCTGGCCGTGATCTTCGCGGTGCTGATGATGCTCTTCGCAAGCGCCGCCATCGCCGATTTCGTGAACAAGCACGGCACGGTCAAGGTGCTGGCCCTCTCCTTCCTGGTGATGATCGGCGCAGCCCTGATCATGGACGGCTTCGGCGAGCACGTGAACAAGGCGTTCATCTACTTCGCCATGGGCTTCAGCGTGCTGGTGGAATTCCTGAACCTGCGCATGAAGGTGA
>JAHBUM010000106.1 GCA_019638075.1 Flavobacteriales bacterium
CGCTCCGAAAAACCTCGGCTCCCCGCTGAACACCACCGATGACGACGTGTTCTTCGTGACCACGGCAGATGGCCGCCGGGGCTATTTCAGCAGCGACAAGAACAGCGGCTACGGCGAGAAGGACATCTATTTCGTGGACCTGCCCACGGAGATGGAAGCCGAGGGTCTTACCGTGCTGAAGGGCTATATCATTCCCGCACCGGGCGAGGCGCTCCCCCCCTCCACCATCCTGTACGTAACGGACAAGAGCACCGGCGAGGTGAAGAGCTACAAACCCCGCCAGCGCGATGGCGTGTACGTGGCGATCCTGCCGCCGTGCAAGGAGTACAACTTGGATTACCGGGTGAACGACAAGACCGTCCACACCGAGGACATCTTCGTGGAGTGCGAGAGCAGCTATCAGGAGATCAACAAGGAGATCTACCTGAGTCCTGTTTCACTCGCGGGTCCGGCCAGCATCGTGGATCTGCCGAAAGGTTCGCCTCCCGGCAAGAAGGAGAAGGGTGAGCCTGTGAAGCCTGCACCGGGTGCCGTGGCCGCCAAGGAGCCTGCCAAAGAAAAAGAGCCCGTGAAGGAAAAGGAACCGGCCGAACCGAAGGTCCCCGCCCGGACCGATGCCGAAGTGAAGGCGCAAGGCACCAAGCACGTGCCCCCCGACGCCAGCTACGCGGACGAGTACGCCAAGTTCTACATCTACAACGCCAAGGACATCGACCAGAACGAGCAGCGCTGGAAGGAGTTCGTGGACGTGGTGGCGGGCCTGATCGAGAAGAACGGCCGGGCCAACATCGTGATCGAGGCCAGCGCCTCCAAAGTGCCCACCAAGACCTACGGCACCAACGAGAACCTGAGCCGCAAGCGCATGGAGGACGCCCGCGCCCGCCTGCTGGAAGCCGTGAAGGTGCGCGGCAAGGACGAGACCAAGCTCTTCCTCGAAGCCGTGAACAGCCTTGTGCAAGGTCCCAAGTACGTGGGCGATTACCAGAACACCGAGAAGTACGGCAAGTTCCAGTACGTGAAGCTGAAGGTGCGCTGATAGCGCCGCCTGTTGAGAAATTGATGAAGCCCGGCCAAGCGCCGGGCTTCATCTTTCACCACCTTCGTACCATGCAATTGCAAATAGAACGCCCCCTCGCCTTCTTCGATCTGGAGACCACCGGCACCCGCATCGGCAAGGACCGCATCGTGCAGATCGGCATCGTGCGCCTGATGCCCGATGGCACACGCAGTCAGTACCAGACATTGGTGAACCCCGGCATCCCCATCCCCGCCGAGGCCACCGCCGTACATGGCATCAGCGACATCGACGTGGCCATGGCCCCCACCCTCGATGCCGTGGCGCGCGAGGTATTGGACGAGCTCGCCGGGTGCGACCTCAGCGGCTTCAACGTGCTGCGCTTCGACATCCCCTTCCTCACCGAGGAACTGCACCGCGTGGGCCACGCATGGAACACCTCCACCCTGCGCGTGGTGGACGTGCAGCGCATCTACCACAAGATGGAGCCTCGCGACCTGAGCGCCGCCTTGAAATTCTACTGCGGCAAGGAACACGACGGCGCCCACGACGCGTTGGCCGACGTGCAGGCCACCGCCGACGTGCTGCTCGCCCAAATAGAACGCTACCCCGAAAAGCTGCAAGGCGACATCGCCTTCCTCGGCGAACTGAGCGGCGACCGCCAGCGCAGCCCCGACGCGGCAGGCAAACTGCGGTTCGATGACCGGGGACAGGTCTGCCTCGGTTTCGGCAAGTACCAAGGCTGGAGCTTGGAGAACATCGGCCGCAACGACCCCGGCTACCTGCAATGGCTGATGACCAAGGCCGAACTGCCCGGCAGCACGCTGGCGGTGATGAAGGAGGCACTGGCGGGGATGCATGCGTGAGCTGGGTTGTCGGTTGTCAGGTTTCAGTTGTCAGTCTGCCGACTCCTTGATGAAAATGCGCATTCATGTTCCGCCCGACAGGCATTTCCCTGACAACTGAAACCTGACAACCGACAACTGTCCCCCCATGAAGATCGTTTGCATCGGCCGCAACTACGGCGAACACGCCAAGGAACTCGGCAACACCATTCCCGATGAGCCGGTGGTGTTCCTGAAACCGCCCAGCGCGCTGATCCCGCTCTCCGGCCCCATCGTCCTGCCCGCGTTCAGCAACGATGTGCAGCATGAAGTGGAGCTGGTCTATTCCATCGCCCGGCGGAACGGACATGCCGTGGCCGACAAAGTGACGCTCGGGCTGGACCTCACCGCCCGCGACCTTCAACAGGAGTTGAAAGCGAAAGGACTGCCGTGGGAGAAAGCCAAGGCATTCGATGGTTCGGCGTACGTGGCCGATGCCTTCCATACGCTGGAATCGTTCCCGGCCGGACACCACATCGAATTCCTACTGAAGAAGAACGGACATGTGGTGCAAAGCGGCCACAGCGGGCAGATGCTCTTCGGCGTGGATACGCTGATCGCTTATGTGGAACGCTACATGGCGCTGGAGCCGGGCGATCTGCTCTTCACCGGAACGCCCGCCGGTGTGGGCCGCCTTACACCCGGTGACCGGATAGAAGGCTATCTGCTGGGCGAATTGCTGTTCGATCTGGCCGTGGAAGCCGCGCCATCCGCCAGCCGGGATACCTTTGCAGCCATTCTTCGGGAACCATGACCAAGATCGTCCAAGTCGGCAACATCGCCTGCGGCAGCGATGACCTCTTCCTCATCAGCGGCCCGTGCGTGATCGAGACCGAGGATGTGATGCTGCGCACCGCCGAGAAGCTGAAGGAGGTGAGCGAGCGCACCAAGGTGCCCGTGATCTACAAGAGCAGCTTCACCAAGGACAACCGCAGCAGCGTGGACTTCTACCAAGGTCCGGGCCTGGAAGAAGGCTTGAAAGTGCTGCAACGGATCAAGAAGGACTTCGGATTCCCGATCCTCACCGACATCCACTACCCCAGCCAGGCCAAACCAGCCGCCGAAGTGGTGGATGTGTTGCAGATCCCGGCCTACTTAGTGATGCAGACCACCTTGGTCACCGAGGCCGCGAAGACCGGCGCAGTGATCAACCTGAAGCACGCGCAGTTCCTCGCGCCGGACAACATGATAAAGCCCGCCGAGAAGGCGAAGAGCGTGGGCAATGACAAGATCATCCTCACCGAGCGCGGCTACACCTTCGGCTACAACGACCTCGTGGTGGACCCGCGCGCGTTCTACCACATGCGGAAGACGGGCTACCCCGTGGTGTTCGACATCACGCACAGCATCCGCAAGTACGGCATCCCCAGCGCCGACCCGCGCGGCGGCAACCGCGATGTGATGCCCACCATCGCCCGCGCCGGAGTGGCCGCCGGTGTGGATGGCGTGTTCATCGAGACGCATCCCTACCCAATCAAAGCCCTCTGCGATGCCGCCAGCCAGCTTTGTGTGTACGACCTGGAGGAATTCCTCAAGCCACTGATGGAGATCCATGCGGTGGAAGTGAAACATCGCCAAAAAGCCGTAGTCGCCTAATTAGCACCCGCACCGTCGACCCTCCGGGTCGACAAATGCCTTACCCCGCAACCATGGAATTGTACCTCGACAGCGCCGACATCAAGGAGATCGACGAAGCCTTCAAGCTCGGCTTCCTCACCGGCCTCACCACCACGCCCACCTTCATGCACCGCGGCGGCGTCACGGACATCGACAAGATGATCCTGGACCTCGCCAAGAAGGTGCCCATCCTACAGGTGGAAGCCTTGGGTGAGACAGCAGAGGAAGTGGTGAAGGAGGCGAAGCGCCAACTGAAGATGGGCCTGAAGAAGGACACCACCGTCTTCAAGATCCCCGTGAGCCTCGAAGGGCTGCGCGCCTGCCGCATGCTGCGCAACGAGGGCATCATGGTGAACGTTCACCTCGTGTACACGCTGCAACAAGCATACATGGCCATGCAGGCCGGTGCCAGCTACGTGTGCCCGCTGGTGGGCCGCCTGCAGGACCAGGGCCACGACGCCCTTGCCTTGGTGGAGCAATGCGTGCGCGCCGTGAACTACTACGGCTACGACACCAAGATCATGTTCAGCAGCGTGCGTACCGTGGAGCACGTGCGCAACGCGGTGGAACTGGGCGTACACACGATCACCGTGCCTTGGAAGCTGATGAAGCAGCTTACCGACAACCACTTCACCGCGATCGGCACCAAGCAGTTCTACGTGGACACGCGCCTGATCACCATGAAGGTGAAGGACGTGCTGGGCCGCACTAACCCCGTGGTGAAGGACAGCAAGACGGTAAGCGAAGCCCTCGTAGAAATGACCAAGCACGGCTTCGGTGCCGTGATGGTGGTGGATGCGAAAGGCAAGAACGTGGGCGTCTTCACCGATGGCGGCCTGCGCCGTGGCATCGAGAAGGAAGGCAACAAGTTCCTCGCGAAGAAGCTGAGCGCATTGAAGTTCAACGCACCGTTCACCGTTTCGCCGGAAGCCCTGCTGGACGAGGCGCAGAAGGCGTTCAAGGAGCACAAGGTGGATACGCTGAGCGTGAGCGAGAACGGCAAGCAGCTGGGGATGCTGGATATTCAGGATCTGATGAAGGCGATCTCGGGGTAGGTGCGACACGCCCAATTGGGTAGAATGGAGTTCCACCAGCAGTCATGACCGATCTCTTCATCGGATCACTGATCATAGCTGCGTACATTCTTGCGGGAGTTTTTGTAGCAAGAATGGCACTAAGGAGATTGACCATTGTGGATGTGCGCATACGGTTACCAATACTTGCTGGCATATATGCCGGTTTCTTTGGCATTGGTATCCTTGGTGGTGGCGGAGATCCCGGCTTCGCATTTCCAGCCCCTATCGCTGTTGCGACGGCATTAGGTGTCTGGTTATGGATCGATTGGGCCCCGTTCGTCCGAGGGGTGGTCATTCCATTTATCTTCTGGTGGGTATTGATAGTCGCGTACATGGTGTTCAGCCGTTGGATCAAACAGCGCGGTCGTGTTAAACAGATCGGATAGAACGATCAGATGAACGCCTCTTGTCTCAATGCCCGCAACGCGCAACTCCCCAACACGCAACTCCCCAACATGTAATAGCCCATGGACGACCTTGAGGGATACCTGAGGCAAGGGGAGCCGGACAAGGCAGAGAAAGCCAAGATCTGGCGCACGGCCATCGGCTTGCAGAAGATGGCTGGCCTGAAACCGTCGGCCTACCAGATCGCGATCGCCAAGCAGCATATCGAGGGAGAGATCACGATCAAGGAAGCGAAACGGCGGATAGACAGCTACCACGAACAGCTCCGGGGCCGGAACTCACATAAGAACCGGGAAATACAGGGTCAACGTGTTGACCCTGTAAAGGCGAGTGACCCTGTAAATGACCTTGTAAACACAGGGGATGACACTGTAAAAGGAGGCCGTGACACTGTAAATGACACGGTATTCTCATTGATAAAGAAGGACCAGCACATAACAGCGGTCGAGATCAGCGAACGGCTGAACATCAGCTTGAGCACGGTATGGCGGAAGATCAAGGAACTGAAGGAGAAAGGCGCGATCGAGCGTATCGGAAGCGACAAGACAGGCCATTGGAAGATCATTGAACCATGAAACGTTGCGTGCTGGCGTGTTACGTGTTGCGGGTTGGCTCCGCGAACCGCAACACGTAACGCGCAACTCCCCCAACACGCAACGTACCCATGTCCCTGCTCCGCCCCTTCACCACCCTCGGCCTGCGCACAACCGCCCCGGAACCGGAGCTCCTGCGCCGCTTGGCCCGCACCAAGGCCGTGCTGTTCGATTGGGACGGCGTGTTCAACAATGGCTTCAAGGATGCCGATGGCGGCAGTCCCTTCAGCGAGGTGGGCAGCATGGGCGTGAACATGTTGCGGTTCGCGCTGTGGCTGCGGAACGGTTCCCTACCGAAAGCGGCGGTGATCACCGGTCAGCACAATCCGTTCGCCGAGCGTTTTTCGCAGCGGGAACGGCTGCATGGCGTGTACATGGGTTTCACCAACAAGCCGGACGCCTTCGATGCGTTCCTGAAGCAGCACGACCTGCAAGCGGACGAGGTGGCCTTCTTCTTCGATGATGTGCTGGACCTGCCCGTGGCGGCCCGCTGCGGGTTGCGGATCATGATCGGCAGTCCGGTCACGGCATGGCTGGTGGAACAGGTGCTGGACCGCAAGGAGGCCGACCTGATCACCGGCCACAGCGGCGGCGACAACGGCCTGCGCGAGGCCACCGATGCGGTGATCGCGCTGCTGGGCAGTGGTGCGGAGGTGATCGGGCACCGGGCCGCGTACTCCGAGACCTACCAACGCTACCTGAGCGAGCGGCAGGCGGTGGTGCCGGAGGTGGTGCGGATAGAGCGGTGAGGGAAAATGACCTACCACATGATCCCGAAGGGCAACTATTAAGCATCACTTAATAGTTCGAGCCGCGGGTCAGGCCAGTCCACGGCACAGTTATTTAAGAAGACTTAATAACTGCCGCCCGGCATCATCGACCACCTCACAGCCATGGCGAACAGGAACATGCGCCCCCCCGGGAACAACTGGGGTCGGGAAAGCTCGGAAGGCTTCCGACGCTCGAACGGTCGCACGACCAACTTCAGGGACGAGGAACGCCGCACGATCCACCCTACAGGAAGGCTCGACCACCGTGCAGGGCAACTTGGAACGGGTGCGCCAGCTGCGGAAAGGATACGAGGAGGTGGAGAAGTGAGGGCACCCGGCATGTCGCTCTTCTCTTCATGCGCCAGCGATCCCGCCTCTTCGCCTCCGATCATGATCGGGCCGTCTCGGAAAAAAACTCACTTCAACGCGTTCACCAGCATCCTTCTGAACTCCTCGCGTGCCACCTCCACCGCGCCCAACGATCGCGTGTGAGCGTTGATGTACTGAGTATCGAACAACGTGAAACCGTTCAGGCGCAGATGGTCGGCCAGATGGTAAAAAGCGGCCTTGCCTGCGTTCGGCTTCCTGCTGAACATGCTCTCGCCGAAGAAGGCCCTTTCCAAGGAGATACCATAGATGCCACCGATGACCTTTCCTTCATCCCACGTCTCCACGGAATGTGCGTAGCCCGCTCGGTGCAGCGCAAGGAACGACGCGATGATCCGCTCATCGATCCAACTTTCCTTCCGGTCGGCACACGCACGGATCACCTGCTCGAAAGCTTGGTCATGGGTGAAGCTGAACCCCGCCCGCCTGAACGCACGTTGCGCACGTGCGTTGGGCTTGATCCCTTCCAAGGGAAAGATCGCGCGCGTATCGGGGTCGTGCCAGTAGAGCTCTCCATTGTCGTGGCACATGGGAAAGCGGCCTTCGCTATAGGCCAGCACCAGCTCGGTGACCGGAATGGTGAACAACGGCGGAAGTCCCCTCACGGCGCCTTGACCACACGTTGCTGGAACACGCGGCCATCCTGCTCCACCACGACGATATAGGTCGACGGCGGCGATAGCGTGAGACGATGGTCATCCACGCGCAGCAGGCCATCGCTCCCCACCTCGGCCCGCGTGAAAAGCACCGCCCGGCCGTGGACATCGAACAACGCGACATGCGCGGAACCCGCCACCAAGGCCGGACCCTGAAGGCAGAAATGATCGTGGAACGGAGAGGGGAACACACGTGCCGTTGACCGAGGTTCCTCCCGCACATCGGCGATCAGTGTGAGCCATGCATGGGCGGCACCGAAGTCGGGCACGCCGTAGCCCAGCGAGTCGTTGGGATCGTGGAAGAACGAGGCACTGCGGCGGACGGCATCCATGATCTGCGAGGAGGTGCGCTCGGGATGCAACTGCCACAGGCAGGCCACCAGACCAGCCACCACGGGCGCGGCGAAGGATGTGCCGTTGGCCTGCAGGATGCTGTCCGTATCGGCCCGCAGGATGGTGGTGCCCCAGCCCATCGCGCACACATCGGGCTTCACGCGGCCATCGGCGCTGGGGCCGTTGGAACTGAAAGGCGCATGGTTCTCCACATCGCCCACGGCACCCACGGTGAGCACGTCGATGGCATCGGCGGGCGCGCTGATGTAGTGCCAGTCATCGCCGCCCCTGTTGCCGGCGCTGCACACCGGCACCATGCCCTTGCGCGATGCGATGTTGGCGGCGATGCTGATGCGCAATGTCAGTCCATCCAGCATGGCGTAGGTATGGTCCATGGTGCTGTCGTCGAAGGTGGTGTAGCCCAGCGAAGTGTTGAGCACATCGCAACCAAGGCTGTCGGCCAGTTCGGCGCCGCTGACCCAATTGTCCTCCTCCACCGGGTATTCGCTGCGCACATCCTCGGTGCGGATCAGCACGTAGTCCGCCTCAGGTGCGGTACCGATGAGCATGCTGTCCAGCGATCCGGCCATGCACGAAAGCACGCTGCGCCCGTGATAGTGGTCTGCATAGACATCGCCATCATGCTCCACGAGATCGCGCGTTGCGATGATGCCACCGCGCTGCCGCAGCGCATCGAACGCCATGGAGGCATCGACGCCCTCGAAGCCCGAATCGAGCACGCCGATGAGCATGCCCTGTCCCTTGGCCCCGATGCCGTGCAGCGCCTGCCCGTTGAGCATGCTGAGTTGCAGATACGAAGGACCGTAATGTGCTGGATCCACCTCACGGTCGGCCACCACGGGCAACGCGAACTTGTCCGGCCGCACGCCCATGTTGGATCGGCCACCCGAGGCCCGCACCGCGGACACGAAGGGAAGCCCCTGCACTTCCGCAAGTGCTTCGGGCCCCTGCACACGCAGGGTGACGCCGTTGAACCATTTGCTCCTGTTCAGCACATCCACACCCGCGATGGCATCCACAGCGGCCACGTAGTACGGATCCACCGGCAGGTCCAGTTCGTCGTAGGGGATGTTCTGCGCGGCACGGCGGGCGATGGCCCGTTGCGAAAGGAATTCCTCCGGCTGCGCGAGGTTGTACGGTGTGCCGCTCTTGTCGGTGAACTCCACCCAATAGGTGTCGGGGGCGGTCTGCGCGCGCAGGCCCATCGTTCCTGCGAACAGCAGGATCAGGAGGGGCGCGGAGCGAAGATGGCTCATGTTATTCGGCCCCATAGGCCACGGCCACCATGCGCAACGAGAAGCCCGATGTGTTGAAGCCGATGATGATGTTGGCATTATTCGGGTCGTACACCGGCTGCGTCTTCAACTCCCATTGCCGTTTTTCCACCATGCCCACGCCTTCGGCATAGCGCTCCTCGAAGTCACGCCGGTCCACGTTGTTGGCGGGCACGGTGTTCTTCACCAGCACGGTATTGGCGAACGAGAGGCCACCCGCAGCCCAAGCGTTCCCTTTCTCGCGGTAGGCTACTTCCAGTTCCTTTTCGGTGTTGTACACGTTGATGTCCCAGCGCCGCGCATTGCGCACCGGGAACGAGAGTTTCAGGCGGCGTTCGTTCTCCTCGGTCTTCTCGGCCGCATAGGTGTTCGCCGTGGCGGTCCATACATCGCGCACCACCCATTCGCCGGCATCGTCCAGCACGAAGCGGTGGATCTTCTGGCAGGGGCGGCCTTCCAGATCGGTGTAGTGCTCTACGATCCGCTCGCGCAGGCGGTAGCTCACGCTGTCGCGCACATTGGCCCGGTCGTCGCGCCACGTGGAATCCACCTGGTATTCCACCCACGTGCCCAATTTGGTGGGGAAGTAGCCGTAGCCGAGGTCCGGTTCGGGTACCTCCTCCTTGCGGCAGGCCACAAACAGCACCATGGCGCACAATACCGGGAAAATAAGCTTCGTGTTCATGGTCTACGGGCGTTCCCGATCGATGAAGCCGCCACCGATCACATCATCGCCCGCATAAAAGACGGCACTTTGCCCCGGTGCGATGCCTGACACCGGCGCGTGGAACTCCACTTTGACCCTGTCGCCGTCCATGACGAGGGTGCTGGGGGTGCCTTTGTCCTTGTAGCGGATCTTGGTCACGGCTTCGAGCTCGCCGTTCAACGCATCGATAAGCTGGAAGTTCGGACGGCGCACCCACATGGTCACTTTCTGCAGATCGTCCTTGCGGCCCAGCACCACGGTATTCGTTTCGGGCCGGATGTCGGTCACGTACAGCGGTTCGCCCGTGGCGATGCCCAGTCCCTTGCGTTGGCCTATGGTGAAGAAGGGGTAGCCGTCGTGCTCGCCCAGTACATCGCCGCCCACGCTCAGGAGCTTCCCGTGGGCCAGTTTGGCGGTGGCTTCGGGCTCCTTCCGCTTCAGGAAGCCGCGATAGTCGTTGTCCGGGATGAAGCAGATCTCGTAGCTCTCGCTCTTGCTCGCCAGCTCGGGGAAGCCGCTGTCCAAGGCCATCTTGCGGATGTCGCTCTTATGGAAGCCGCCGATCGGGAAACGGGTACGGGCGAGGTTCTTCTGCTCCAGCCCCCACAGCACGTAGCTCTGATCCTTACCGGGGTCGAGGCCCTTGCTCACCACCCACCTCCCGGCTCCGCTCGAGGTGGCAGGCTCGCTGCGTACCTGCGCGTAGTGGCCCGTGGCGATCAGCTCGCAGTCCATCATGTCCGCGCGCTTCAGCAGGGCCTCCCATTTAATGAAGGTGTTGCATAGCACGCAGGGGTTGGGCGTGCGCCCGGCCATGTATTCGCTGGTGAAGTTGCCGATGATGGCATCGCCGAACTCCTCGCGGATGTCGATGATCATGTGGTGGAAACCCCGGCTCACGGCCATGTTCCGGGCATCGTTGATGCTGTCCAGATCGCAGCAGCCGGTGATGCGCTTGCCCCCGCTGGCATCGGCGTAGTCCCATGTCTTCATGGTAACGCCGATCACTTCGTAGCCCTCTTCGTGCAGCATCAGGGCGGTCACGGAGCTGTCGACCCCGCCGCTCATGGCTACCAGTATGCGTCCGTGTTTGCTCAATGTTCGGTTGTCAGTTGTTCGTTGTCAGTTATCAGTCTCCTTGGTGGCAATGGCATGGCGGGCAACGTATTCACATAGCAGGTA
>JAHBUM010000107.1 GCA_019638075.1 Flavobacteriales bacterium
TCAATGCTTGGGCCATGCACCAGCTCCCGGTTCCCGGGTCAGGCGCATCGTCCATCGCACTCGGCATGTACTTCTACAGGTCGTTGGTGACCCATAACACCAAGTTCCGGATGGAGAGCGGACCCCTTGGTGATATCCTGTTCAACGGCCACTCCACGACCGATACGATCCGGGTTGCGGAGGATACTGTGCTTCGCTACGTTGATATGGGCGCTACGTCGTTCTATCAGTTGCATATCACTACGACATACGGATGCGGGGTGGTGGGCGACCTGCATGCCGTGGAGGGAAGGTCCTATCCATATTTCTACCAAGCCGGAATACGACCGGATAGCCTGGCCTATGTGGTGGCAGCCCCGGTCTACTGCTATTACTCGGGCCACACGTACGACGCTCCAGCGTGGGACTGGATCAATGATAGTACCCAGCTTCGGGATACATGGGCCTACCTGAGCGACTGCTACCCGCAGATGGATGTGGGTGAACTCGTACATGTCGCTCTCGCGAAAGATGTGAATGGGGTCATGAAGTACGGGTGGGTGAGCCTGCGGCGGGTGGACGGCCAAAGGCTTTGGGTCGGCGCTGTGGCGATCGAGCCGTAGGCGGGCCGGGGAATACAAGTTGTCGGTTGTCAGTTCGTCAGTTGTCAGTAGGCTCCTTGATGGTACTGCTGTGCGGCATGGATCCGAAGCCCACGCCATAGCACCTACCCAGCAGCTTGACAGCCTGACAACTGCCAACCGACAACTACGAATTCAGCCCAGATACGCCTTCAGCACCCCGCTGCGGTTGGTGTGCTTCATCCGGCGGATGGCCTTCTCCTTGATCTGGCGTACGCGTTCGCGCGTCAGGTCGAACTTCTGGCCGATCTCCTCCAGCGTGTGCGGCTGGTTGCCGTTCAGGCCGAAGTACAGGCGGATCACATCGCTTTCGCGGCCTGCCAGCGTGTTCAGCGAGCGTTCGATCTCGTTGCGCAGGCTGTCGGTCATCAGGCTGTCCAGCGGGCTGGGCGTTTCGTCGTTGCGCATCACGTCCATCATGGTGCCGCTGTCGTCGCCTTCGCGCAATGGGGCATCCATGCTCAGGTGGCGGCCGGTGTTGTTCAGGCTGGTCTTCACCTCTTCGAGGGTCATCTCCAGCACTTCGGCCAGCTCGGCTGCGGTGGGCGGGCGCTCGTGCTCCTGCTCTAGGCGCGCAAAGGCCTTGTTGATCTTGTTGATGGAGCCGATTTTGTTCAGCGGCAGGCGCACGATGCGTGCCTGTTCGGCCAGGCTCTGCAGGATCTGCTGGCGGATCCACCATACGGCGTAGCTGATGAACTTGAAGCCGCGCGTTTCATCGAAGCGCCCGGCGGCCTTGATCAGCCCCAGGTTGCCTTCGCTGATCAGATCGGGCAGGCTAAGACCTTGTCCTTGGTACTGTTTCGCCACGGATACCACGAAGCGCAGGTTCGCTTTCGCGAGCTGTTCCAGCGCCAGCGTGTCGCCCTGCTTGATGCGCCGGGCCAGTTCCACCTCTTCCTGCGCGGTGATCAACTTCACCTTCCCGATCTCCTGCAGGTACTTGTCCAGGGACGGAGTGTCCCTGTTGGTCACCTGTTTGGTGATCTTCAACTGCCTCATCCTTGCCATATGTGCGCTTGTGTATTGCGAAGAGTGGGCTGTTCAACGCAGGCGGCGGGCTGTTGGTTACCGCGAAGTGTAAGGAAGGAGCGGCGCGGATGAAGGGTGAAAGAGTGCGAGAGCGCAAGGGAGTTCAGCCTCGCACTCTCTCACCCTCGCACTGCACTTGCCCGATCATCCCCGAAGGGTCGTGCCAACCGGAACCCGTTCGCCACGGGTGGGCATTTCAGCCCTACTCCTTCGCCTTCCGCTTGCGTAGCTGCTCCACCAGGTCCACGATCTGGTCGGCGCTCAGCTGCTTGCCACGGAACTTGCGTTCGCCATCCACCAGGAAGACCTTGGGCGTGGCATACACGTCGTAGGTCTCGGAATAGTTAAGGCTTTCGATGGTGGTGAGCTTCGGGATGTACTTGCGGGGATCCTTCTTCGCATCCTCATACACATGGTGCGTGAGGCCCACGTTCACCCAGTTCAGGTCGTGTTCGCGGATGAAGGCTTTCCAATCCTTCATCAGGGTGGCGTCCACGGCCTTGGCCACGCAGTACACCTCGATGTCCAGGGCCTTCATCTTCTCCTTGTACACCTTGGCGATCTCGGGCAGTTCCTTCTTGCAATGGCCACAATGCGGATCCCAGAAGATGATGACCACATACTCCTGCGGCAGGTCGTAGAAGTTGATCCACTTCTCCTCGGTGGTGTCGGTCAGGCTCAGGTAGGGGGCTTTTTTCCCGAGCACGATCGGCGCCTGCTTCTGCACACGCTCGCACAGCTTGTCCAACTTGTCCTGCGGCATCCAGTCCACGCGGCCCGGCTTGCCGTTCTTCGGGCAGTAGTAGGTCTGGCCCATGTGTACGAACACGGCGTCCATGCCCATGATGTCGCTGGTCTCGTACTTGTGGGTGATGGAGTTCACCATGAACTTGAACACGTCGTTCTTTCCATCCGTGCGTCCGATCAGCTCGTCCGCGAGCACGTTGATCGTATCGGGGAACTGGGGAATGGTGCGGGAGATGTATTCATCGAACTTGTTGGCGAAGACCGGCACACGCACGATGCGCTCGTCCTTCAGGTCCACATTGTCCCAGTAGTGCGCGCGGTACTGGTAGTATTGTGCGGCGCTGTCCAGCGATCCATCGGGCTTGCGGATCTCGGGCAGTTCGGGCGTCATGCTCATGCGCACCAACGCGGCGGCGAGCAGGTCCGGGTTCGCGGCGATCAGGTCCGTCTGATATTTCTTCACGGCCTTGTCCATTTCCTCCAATTGGGCGCGCATGCCGTTCTTCGCCAGCGGATCCTTTTGGGCATCCATCTGGACCCTGATCGCGTCACTTTCCTTCTTCTTCGCGTTCAGGAAGCGGATGTAATCGAGGAACACCTGGTTCTCCTTGGATGCCTTCACCACGAGGTTGCCCACGAGATCGACGGTGTCCGATGCGAGCTTGATCACCGGCTCGTTCACGATCACCTCGAAGTACTTGGGGCCGGGGATCACCACGGCATACACACCGGCCTTGTAGCCTTTGGGGTTCTTGAAGACGATCTTCCCCTTGGCATCGGCCACGCAGGTATCGGCGTAGTACAGCTTGTTGCCATAATAGTTGGCCAGGTAGATGGTGTCCTTGCCGGTGCCGGGGATGGTCACCTCGATGTCGCGCACGGGATCCTGGGCGGTGAGCGTGCCGGAGAGCCCGGCGATCGTCAGGAGAAGAGCGGAGAAGTGTTTGCGCATGGTGGCAAAAATAGCGTTGGGCCGATGGAGCAAAACGTGTTCCAAGCCTTGACGGATGGCGTGTACGCGCACGTTGGCCTGCGGAATGGTTAAGGAGTTGTTAATGGCAGTTGCCGGTTGTCAGGTGTCGGTTGTCAGTTTTCAGTTCGGTGCCTGTGCCGTCACAGGAAGCCGAAGCGCGTAGGTGCCGTTGAGCAGCTTGAACGCGTGACGTTGCCAGCCGTAAGACTGACAACTGCGAACCGACAACCGACAACTGCCCACTATCAAACCACAGCCGTCTTGAACTCGCTGGTGGTGTGGAAGGTGATCTCCGGGTTGTTCCTGCGCTCAAGATCGAGCATGTAGGCGCTGGGCGCCATGAAGACCGGGTTGCCATCCTTGTCCTGCACGATCTGTTGTGCCTTGATCCGGACGAACTGGTCCAAGGCGGCTTCATCGGTGGCCGTCATCCAGCAGGCTTTGTGCGCCGCGATCTGCTGGAACGCGCACTTGGCACCGTACTCATGCTCCAGCCGGTAGCTGATCACCTCGAACTGGAGCTCGCCCACACAGCCCACGATCTTCTTGTTGCCGGGCTGCTGGGTGAAGAGCTGCGCAACGCCCTCGTCGGTGAGCTGGCGGATCCCCTTGTCCAGCTGCTTGGTCTTCATCGGGTCCATGTTCACCAGCTCGCGGAAGAGCTCCGGGGAGAAGGCCGGTATGCCGCGGAACTGGAAGGTGGCGCCATCGGTGAGGGTGTCGCCGATCTTGAAGTTGCCGGTATCGAACAGGCCGATCACATCGCCGGGCCACGCTTCCTCCACGATGGTCTTCTGCGCGGCGAGGAAGTTGGTGGGCGTGGCGAAGCGCAATTGCTTGTCCAGCCGCACGTGCTTGTAGTAGGTGTTCCGCTGGAAGCGCCCCGAGCAGATGCGCAGGAAGGCGATGCGGTCGCGGTGGTTGGGGTCGAGGTTCGCGTGGATCTTGAAGACGAAGCCGCTGAACTTCGGGTCGTCCGGCAGCACTTCGCCTTGGTCGGTGGGGCGGGGGCCGGGCGGGGGCGCTATGCCCACGAAGGCATCCAGCACTTCCTTCACCCCGAAGTTGTTGAACGCGCTGCCGAAGAACACCGGTGCGATGCGCCCATCGCGGTAGGCTTCCACGCTTAGCGGGTCGTACACACCTTCGATCAGGTCGATGTCCGCGCGCAGTTGGGCCGCCGGATCCTCTCCGATGCTCGTGACCAGCCGGCCGTCATTGATGTCCTCGATGCGCTCGCTGTTCGCTTCCACCTTGGTCTTGCCCGGATCGAACAGGCGCAGGCTCCGGCTGTACAGGTCGTACACGCCTTGGAAGGTGGCGCCGATGCCGATGGGCCAGCTCATGGGCCGCACCTTGATGGAGAGCTTCTCCTCCAGTTCGTCCAGCAGGTCGAACGGGTCGCGCCCTTCGAGGTCGAGCTTGTTGATGAAGACGATGACCGGCGTGTTGCGCATGCGGCGCACCTCCATCAGGCGCTCGGTCTGGGCCTCCACGCCCTTCACGCAGTCGATCACGAGCACCACGCTGTCCACGGCGGTCAATGTGCGGTAGGTGTCCTCGGCGAAATCACGGTGGCCGGGTGTATCCAGCAGGTTGATGAGCTTGCCCGCGTAGTCGAAGGTCATCACCGAGGTGCTCACGCTGATGCCGCGCTGCCGCTCGATCTCCATGAAATCGCTCGTGGCTCCCCGGCGGATCTTGTTGCTCTTCACCGCACCTGCCGTCTGGATGGCACCGCCATAGAGCAGGAATTTCTCGGTGAGCGTGGTCTTGCCGGCATCGGGGTGGCTGATGATGGCGAAGGTGCGCCGGTGCTCGATCTCGTCCTTCAGCGACATGGTGTGTCTCCCACGGTCGGAGGCATTCCGATCGTGGGGGCGCAAAAGTAGCCCTTGGCCGAAACCGGGGTGGTAGGTTCGGCCCCCGTTCTAACTTTGATCCAAACCGGACTACCCATGACCATTAGACAAGTACTATTCGCCGCGCTGCTGCCTGCGGCTCCTTTGTTCGCACAAACGCCAGTGACCATCGCCTTGGAGGACTTCGCGTCGGGGCTTAGCGGACCTGTTGACATAGCCCATTGCGGCGATGCCCGGCTCTTCGTGGTGGAGCAGGCGGGGCGCATCAAGGTGGTGGAGCCGGAGGGCATAGTACGCGACGTACCCTTTCTGGACATCACCGACCGAGTGAACGCTGCCGGTAACGAACAGGGCCTGCTGGGTCTGGCCTTCGATCCGAACTATGCCACCAACAGGCGGTTCTATGTGAATTACACAGCGGGTTCGGGCACTGGAGAAACACGCATATCGAGCTTCCTGGTGACGGGCGACCCCAACGTGGCCGATAGGGGGAGCGAGGAGGTCATCTACGTGGTGCGCCAGCCCTACTCGAACCACAACGGGGGCGATCTCGCTTTCGGGCCGGACGGCTTCCTATACGTCGGCTTCGGTGATGGCGGAAGCGGGAACGACCCCGGGAACAACGGCCAGGACCTGATGTCCTCCGCGCTGGGCGACATGATCCGCATCGATGTGAGCGAGGGGGGGTATACCATTCCCCCCACGAACCCTTGGGTGGATTCCGGCGATACCCTGCCGGAGATCTGGGCCAGCGGATTGCGCAACCCGTGGCGCTTCGGCTTCGATGCGCTCACCGGCGATCTGTGGATCGGCGATGTGGGCCAGAGCCAGCGGGAGGAGATCGACTTCTGGCCTGCGGGGGACGACAGCGGGCCCAACTTCGGCTGGCGTTGCTACGAGGGTGACATCCCCACGCCCAACATCAACGACGATTGCCCCCCGGCATCGGAGTTCGTGGCTCCGGTCAGCGTGCATTCGAGCGGCCCGGGCTCGGGCTGGCACTCCATCATCGGCGGCCGGGTGTATCGTGGCAGCGAGTTCCCGCGCCTGTATGGCCGCTACATCTATACGGACTACTACCCGACGCCCTACTTCTCGCTCCATCCCGATGGCGATGGCGGATGGGTCCGCGAACGCATCGGCGACAACGGAGGCCGCGGCACCACCTGCATCGCGGAGAACAGCGCGTTGGAGCTCTTCGTGACCAATGCGGAGCTGGGCACCATCATGCGCATCGTGGATCAGTGCCCGATGCCTGCTCCCGAGATCGCGCTGGACGGCGACGTGCTCGTCAGCACGTCTGCGGACTCGTACACTTGGTACTTGGACGGGGAGCCGATCCCTGATTCGGATGAACGCACCTTCACACCGGAGCAGAGCGGACTATACCACGTGGTGGGCACGTTCGGTGCTGAGTGCGCATTGGCGAGCGAACCCATCCAAGTGCTGGGCACCGGGATGGCCGGTGGCAGCCTGCCCGCACTGTCCGTCATGCCGATCCCCACCAGCGATATCCTGATGCTCGGCAATGTGCCGACGAACGTTGCGCGGGTGGATGTGCTGGACATGACCGGGCGCATCGCTGTCTCCAAGGCATGGAACAATGCCTCGGCAGGCACGGTGGATGTCGCGTCGCTGGACAATGCGATGTACATCCTGCGGCTCGTGGGTCATTCGGGCGTCACGCTGGGGCAGCGGACCGTTCAGGTGCAGCACTAAGCTGGATCCCCTCACAAGAAAGCCGCTCCGGGAACGGGGCGGCTTTCTTGTTGTCCCGCTGGAGTTCCGGCCAAGTGCGGCGCAAGAGTGCCACAGGCAATGGTCGTCGCGTACCCGTAGCGTCGAGGCACAGCCTCGACCTTTTCCGGTGCAGGCGGCGCGTCGTTCGTGGATGTGCGGTCGTCCCTGAACGGTTCGTTGCCGCAGCTATGAACGAAAGAAGCCGCCCCATTCCTGGAGCGGCTTCCCGTATGTCACTCCGGGTTGTCATCCCGGCGAAAGCCGGGACCGGAGTCTCGATCATGCTCAGTTCGCGCTCGGTCCGCCATCGCCACCGAAGTCGCGACGGGGGCGGTCATCCCTGCGGGGGCGATCGTCACGACGTGGGCGGTCGTCACGACGCGGGCGGTCGCTACGGTCGCGGCGCTCACCATCCATGGCGGGTTCGCGCTCCACGTAGCCCTCGGGCTTGGGCAGCAGCACGCGGCGGCTCAGCTTCAGCTTGCCGCTGCGCGGATCCTTGCCGGTCACCTGGAACTCGATCACATCGCCTTCCTTCAGCACGTCCTCCACGCGCTCGATCCGGCGCCATTCCAGTTCGCTCACGTGCAGCAGGCCGTCCACGCCGGGCATCACTTCCACGAACGCGCCGTACGGCATGATCGTCTTCACCTTGCCCTTGTAGGTGGCACCCACTTCCGCCTGTGGCGGGTTGGCGATCGCGTTCACACGGGCGAGGGCCGCATCGATGCTGGCCTTGTTCTCGCTCATGATCTCCACGTGGCCCATGCCGTCGACCTCGTCGATGCTGATGTGCGCGCCGGTCTCGGCCTGGATCTCCTGGATCACGCGGCCGCCGGGGCCGATCACGGCACCGATGCTCTCCTTCGGGATGGTGATAGTGATGATGCGCGGTGCGTGGTCCTTGTAGTCGGCACGCGGCGTATCGAGGGTCTTCAGCATTTCGCCGAGGATGTGCAGGCGGCCTTGACGGGCCTGCTCAAGTGCCTGTGCCAGCACTTCGTAGGGCAGGCCGTCCACCTTCATGTCCATCTGCGTGGCGGTGATGCCTTTCGCGGTGCCGGTCACCTTGAAGTCCATGTCACCGAGGAAATCCTCGTCGCCGAGGATGTCGCTGAGGATCGCGTGGCGGTTGCCGTCGCTGATCATGCCCATGGCGATGCCGCTCACGGGCGCGGTGATCTTCACACCGGCGTCCATCAGGGCGAGGGTGCCGCTGCACACGGTAGCCATGCTGCTGGATCCATTGCTTTCAAGGATGTCGCAGTTCAGGCGGATGGTGTAAGGGTTGCTCTCCACGCCGGGGATCACGGGCTTCAGCGCGCGCAGGGCCAGGTTGCCGTGGCCCACTTCGCGACGGCCGGGGCCGCGGATCGGCTTCACTTCGCCGGTGCTGAAGCTGGGGAAGTTGTAGTGGAGCATGAACCGCTCGCTGCCCTTGCGGGTGGCGAGGTCGATCGTCTGCTCATCCATGCTGCTGCCGAGGGTGAGCATGTTGATGGCCTGCGTTTCGCCACGGGTGAAGATGGCGCTGCCATGTGTGCCGGGCAGCACGTCCACCTCGCTCCAGATGGGGCGGATGTCGGTGGTCTTGCGGCCATCGAGGCGAACGCCCTTGTCCAGCACCACGTTGCGTACGGCCTTCTTCTGCGCCTTCTTGAAGTAGCGCGCCAGCATGGCCTTGTCGGTCTTCTCCTCGTCGCTCAGGGTGGCGAGGCAGTCCTCCTTCACCTTGGCGAAGTTCTCGCTGCGTACCTCCTTGCTGCTGGGGGTAAGGGCCAGATCGTAGTACTTCTGGTAGCAGAAGTCCATGATCTTGTTGCCGATCGCCTCCACGTTGTTCTCGTGGTTGTAGGTGCGCTTCACCTGACTTTTCGGCACCATGGCGCTCAGTTCGTCCAGCGCGATGCACTGCTTCTGGATCACGCCGTGGGCCAGCTTGATCGCTTCGATCATGTCGGCCTCCTGCACCTCCTTCATCTCGCCCTCCACCATCAGGATGTCGCTCTTGGTGCCGGCCACGATCAGGTCCATGTCGTTGCCTTCGAGCTCGGCCACGGTGGGGTTGATCAGGAGGCGGCCGCCCACGCGGGCCACGCGCACTTCGCTCACGGGTCCGCCGAAGGGGATGTCGCTCACGGCCAGTGCCGCCGCTGCTGCGAGGCAGGCGATGGCGTCGCTGTTGTTCTGCTTGTCGGAGCTCATCAGGCTCACCACCACTTGGGTGTCGCCGTGGAAGTCATCCGGGAACAGCGGGCGCAGGGCGCGGTCGATCAGGCGGCTGGTCAGCACCTCGTGGTCGCTGGGGCGGGCCTCACGCTTGAAGAAGCCACCGGGGAAACGCCCGGCGGCGCTGAATTTCTCACGGTACTCCACCTGCAATGGCAGGAAGTCGATGCCCTCGCGGGCTTCTTTCGTGGCCACCACCGTGGCGAGCAGGATGGTGTCGCCTATGCGCACCGTCACGGCGCCATCGGCTTGTTTGGCCAGCACCCCGGTCTCGATGGTGATGGTCTTGCCATCGCCCATGTCGATGGTCTTGATGATCCCTTGTGGTCTCATGTTCGTTTCGTCTTTACCTCTTTAACATCTCCCCGGTTCATCGTTCCGGTCGGCGATCGGGGGCCCGCCTACCTTGGTCGGCCAGAGTGGCCTTTAAGCGAAAAGGGGCGATCGTTCACACGATCGCCCCTGCTCGTTCAAATCGTCGTTGTCGCTTTCGCCGCTATCGCTGCGGTGCGCATGATCACTTGCGCAAGCCGAGCTTGGCGATGATCGCGCGGTAGCGCTCGATGTCGTACATCTTCAGATAGGCCAGCAGTTGCTTGCGCTTGCCCACCATGGTCATCAGCGCCTTCTCGGTGCCGTGGTCCTTCTTGTTGGCCTTCAGGTGGCCGGTCAGGTGGTTGATGCGCTCGGTGAAGAGTGCGATCTGGCTTTCGGCCCCGCCGGTGTTCTTCTCAGAACCGCCGTGCTGCGTGAATATGGCCTTCTTGGCCTCGCTCGTCAGGTACATGGTCTTGCGTAACAGGGCGCGAAGATAGGGTTTTTCCTCGGTGGGAGCAGTTGTTGGTTGTCGGTTGCCGGTTGTCAGTGGTGGGACCGGACAACTGACAACCGGCAACCGATAACTCAGAGTAGCTGTTAACTCCTGAACATCAGGAAAGTACGCGCAAGAAAGCCCTTCGGATCCTTCCGATGCACGATCTTGTCCAAGAAGCCGTGTTCCAGCACGAATTCGCTGATTTGAAGGTGCTTGGTACGTTCATCGCGCCGGTACGCCCGGGGGTGGAGGCACCTGCCAGTTCGTTGAGGCAGCCCACCTTCCACATCGTACATTTGAACCGTACCCATTGATCGCGCCATGAGCACGCTGGCACTTCGCACAGAACTTTCCGAACTCATCGCAAAGGAGAAGAACGGCTCATTGCTGGAGGTGCTCAAGGGTATCCTCACGGGGCCTTCTAAGAACGCCCTGTTGAAGGCCAAACTCACCTCGCGTGCGCTGAAGGCGGAGGAAGACCTTGCCACAGGTCGCGTGTTGAGCACGGCCCAAGTGCGCAAGCAGTTGGATGCGCTGTGGTCGCGGGAGGTGTCTCACAGTAGCGCATCGTAAATGCCGGGCCTGCCGCTACTGGATGGTGTGTGAGGCACGGGAGGGGTGAAAGCACTGTAAAATCAAGTCAACCGTAAGCACTGAGTAACCCCAAAATCACTGAACCATGAAACGGAAATTTTTCGTCGCATTAGCCGTCGGTTGCTTACTGACGGCGGCATCTGCCTTTTCGAGCGGAGTGAATGGCTCAAGCAGTCAAACGGTTAATACTGCTTGCCGCCATGGCCAGTGCAGCAAGATCAAGGCCGATGGCTATCAGTGCGGGAATTGCGCCCAGCAGGGTAGTTCCTACTGCTGGAGCCAC
>JAHBUM010000108.1 GCA_019638075.1 Flavobacteriales bacterium
AACTGCCGCGCACCTTCATCCAAACCGCAGGCAGGTGATCCACCAGGTCGCTTGCCCGCATGGCGTCCCCGCCCAAGGTCTGGGCTGCGAGGTCTCCCGCCATGCCATGAATGAATATGGATAATTGACTGGCTTCCAAATATCCATACCCCTGTGCCAGAACCCCTGCAAGAAGTCCGGTCAGCACATCGCCACTGCCTCCCTTCGCCATACCCGCATTACCGGTGGGATTGAAATAAGCCTGCCCATCCGGGGTGCAAATGGCCGTGTACGCCCCTTTGAGGATCACGGTGCTGCCATGGCGGACAGCGAACTCGCGGGTGCGCATGTGGCGCTCATAGGATGTCGGCGGCTGGGCATCCAAGAGCCGGTCCATTTCCTTGGGATGGGGCGTGAGGATGGTCTGTGGAGACAGCCTTTCCAAAAGCGAGCGATCTTGGGCAAGCACGTTCAACCCATCGGCGTCGATCACCAGCGCACCGGACCAAGCATCCAGCAACTGGCGAAGCACCTTGGCGGTCCCACTGCCCTGCCCCATCCCCGGCCCAAAGCCGATGGCGGTGAACTTATGTAGATCAGGGAGTTCGGATACCGACACGGGATCGCGATCCAAGGAGGTCATGGCATCGGGAAGCATGGTCCTGATGGGCTGCAAGGTGTCCTGCACGCCATGTATGGTCAGCAGTCCGGCGCCACTCCTTGCGCAACCACGAGCGGCGAGCAGGGCTGCGCCATGGCAGTTCGGGCCACCCGCCACTACCAGGGCATGGCCGAAGCTGCCCTTGTGTGCGAACCGTGGCCGTTCCTTCAGGAAGCTCCTGACATCCAGCAGTTCAACAAGATGCCCGAACGGTGGGGCCGCACGAAGCGCATCATCGCTAAGCCCGATGGACACCAACTCCCAGCGACCGGCCGCAGCACCCGTCTCGGGGAAAAGCAGCGCAGGCCGGGGCACCTCGAAGGTGAGCGTGTGATCGGCGCGGACCACGGGTCCGGGTGCCATGCCGGTGCCCGGCTCCATCGTCCCCGACGGTAGGTCGATGGCTACCACCGGCCGTCCCGAGGCGTTCACGATGGACACGACCTCCGCGAGCATCCCGGCCAGCGGGCGCGTGGATCCGGTGCCGAGCAGGCAGTCCACGATCGTGTCATTCTCCTTCAGCTCGGGCATGTCGCCCACCACATGGATGTGGTCGATGGTGACACCGGTCGGGCGCAAGTGCTCCAAGGCCCATCGGTGCCCATCGCTCGGAACGGCACAGTGCTGCACGATCAGCACCCTGACCTCCCACCCCTGCTCGTTGAGGTGCCGGGCGATCACCAGCCCATCCCCGCCGTTGTTGCCCTGCCCGGCGAGGATCAGGTACCGCACACGCCCTCCGAACGCCCCGCCCGCTTCCAACCGCATGATACGGTCGGCACAGGCGCGTCCGGCCCGCTCCATCAGTTCCATGGAACCCACGCCTGTTGTGCGCATGGTGCGCTCCTCGGCTGCTCTTATCTGTGCGTTGGAGAGTATGGGGATCATCTGTGACGTTGTGGAAAGGTGGCATCGAAACTACGCCGCACAGGACTGCCCTGCGTACGCGATGGGAAGGCCACCACCCCGCACTACCTTGGGGGCAACTACGCACCCATGAAGCTCCGCTCCAACGAACCCTACTGGCTGGTCCGGAACGGTCTGTTGCACACCTATCCCTCTCTGCAACAGGACATCGAAGTGGATGTGGTGGTGATCGGTGCGGGCATCACCGGCAGCCTGATCGCGCACCGTTGCGTGCAGGACGGCTTCTCCACTGCGGTGATCGACCGGCGCGAAGTGGCCCACGGCAGTACTTCGGCCACCACCAGCATGTTGCAGTACGAGATCGATGTGCAGTTGCACGAACTGATCGGTCTCATCGGCGAAGGACCAGCGGTGGCGGCCTATCGCGCATGTGCTGATTCCATTGGGCAGCTGGAGACCGTGTGCCGCACGGTGGGTGGCGATACGGGCTTCCGCCGCAAACGCTCGTTGTATTTCGCCGCATGGAAGAAGGACGTGGACAAGCTGCGGAACGAGTACGAGGCGCGCCGACAGCACGGCTTCCCGGTCCGGTGGCTTACGGCCCCGGCCATTGCCAGGCGGTTCGGGCTCGAAAGCACGCACGGCGGCATCCTTTCGGATATCGGGGCCAGCGTGGATGCCTTCCGTCTCGCCCACCACGTGCTGCAACACGCCACGCGGCGCGGGTTACAGGTGTATGACAAGACCAACATCGTGCGGATCGCGCCCGGTAGGAAGGGCACCACGATCACCACGGAAGAAGGCCATACCGTGCGCTGCGGCAAGGTGGTCCACTGCACGGGTTTCGAGAGCACCGAAGTGCTGGGCCACGACCACGTGGACCTGTTGAGCACCTACGCCATGGTGAGCGAGGTAATGCCTGCGGCCGTGCGCAAGCTGAAGGACACGCTGGTGTGGAATACGGCAGATCCCTACCTCTATATGCGCACCACCGACGATGGCCGACTGCTGGTAGGCGGTGGCGATGAGGAGTTCGCCCGTGCCGACCGACGCGATGGGCTCATCGCACACAAGGTGGACCTGCTGGAGAAACAGATCGGCCGCCTGCTGCCGGAAGTGCCGTTCCGGACCGACTTCGCCTGGGCCGGCACCTTCGGCTCCACGCCGGATGGACTGCCCTGCATCGGCCGTCATCCTCAGCACCCGGGCGCCTATTTCGTGCTGGGCTTCGGCGGCAACGGCATCACCTTCTCGGTGATCGGCATGGACATGGTGTCGGCGTGGCTGGCCGGCCGGAAACACCCGTTGGAACAGGCCTTCCGGTTCGGGCGGTGATCCATCAGCATTTGTTATGCCGCTTGCGGAACGGAGACCTGAATGAGGTCGTCCAGTCAGCGTGAAGCGTACTTTTCCGCTCGACCGGCCTGTGCCCCGCTGCTGGAGCAGAGCCTTGGTCGATCCTACCACGCAGATCTTCCCCATGCCCTCCCAAGAGCTCGACCCGAAGACCCTGCGCGTGCTGCCATGGCTCGTAGCCGTAGGACTCTTCATGGAGCACCTGGACATCAGCATCCTCAACACCGCCGTACCGGTGATCGCGGAGGATCTCGGCACCAGCGCCCTCAGCCTGAAAGCCGTGCTCACCAGCTACACCCTGGCGCTGGCCATCTTCATTCCCGTGAGCGGCTGGGTGGCCGATCGGTACGGTACGCGCCGTGTGTTCCGCATGGCGGTGGCACTGTTCACCATCGGTTCCTTGCTGTGCGCACTCTCGGTGAACCTGCCCATGCTCATCGCCTCGCGTTTCGTGCAGGGCGTGGGCGGCAGCATGATGGTGCCCGTGGGCCGCATCGCGCTGATCCGTGCCTACCCGCGTTCGCAGATGCTGGCCATGATGAACTACGTGGTGATCCCCGCGCTCATCGCGCCGCTCCTGGGGCCCTTCATCGGTGGCGCCATCGTACACATCTTCCCGTGGCGCACCCTCTTCCTGGTCAACATCCCCATCGGCATCGTGGGCTGGTTCCTCATCCGCCGCCACATGCCCGATTTCCGCGATGCCGCGCCCACACCGCTGGACAAGCTGGGCATGCTGCTCTTCGGCGCGGGCATCGCCCTGCTCAGCTATGTGCTGGAGGTCTTCGGCGAACACAGCTGGCCTCCCAAGGAGATCGCTCTCATGTTCCTCACTTCGATCGCGCTGCTCATCGCCTACCGGCTGCACGCGCGCCACACCGCACATCCGCTGCTGTACCTGCGGCTCTTCGCCGTGCGCACCTTCCGCATCCCCGTCATCGGCGGCTTCATCACCCGGTTGGGCGTGGGCGGCATGCCCTTCCTGCTGCCACTGCTGTACCAGATCGGCCTGGGCTACACGCCGCTGCAGGCCGGCCTGCTCACCACGCCGCTCGCCGTGGCCGCCATCGGCATGAAGATCATGAGCCGCCACCTGCTCGCCCGCTTCGGCCACCGCCAGGTACTGCTCTGGAACACGTGGCTGCTGGGCGCCAACATCATGCTCTATACCTTCGTGGACAGCCACACACCGGTGGTCTTCATCGTGCTGCTCAGCCTGGCGCAGGGCCTGTTCTCCTCGTTGCAGTTCACCTGCATGAACTCGCTCACCTATGCCGACGTGGACGATGAACGCGCCAGCGAGGCCAGCAGCATCGCCAGCACCGCGCAGCAGCTCGCCCTCAGCTTCGGCGTGGCCACCGCATCGCTCGTCGCCGCGCTCTTCCTCGCCAACATATCACAGACCGACCACGCCGCCTACATCCAGGGGCTGCACAGAACATTCCTCGTGCTCGGCGGCTTCACCATCATCAGCGGCCTCATATTCCGTGGCTTGAAGCGCGGCGATGGCAGCAACGTGAGCCACTACGTGCTGCGGAAGGAAGCGGTGGAGTGAAGGGAGCGAATGAACGCTTCGAGCCGTGGCGTGTACCGATCGCCAAAACACACATCATGCACATCACAAAACGCCTGCTCCTGCTCGCCCCTGCCCTTCTGCTCGCCGTTGTCGCCCGCCCACAGGCGATGGGCAACCTGATGTACGAGCAGAACAGCCGCATCTTCTTCCAACAAGCCGAACAGCCAGTGAAGGCCACCGTGCAAGGGAACCTGCTGGTGCTGGAGGTGAACGCCATGATGAACATGCGCGCCGACAGCTACCTCGCCATCTTCCACATCACGCAATTGGGCCAGAGCGCCGAAGAGGCTGACAGCCTGATGAACGAACGCATCAGTGGCTTCACGCAGCGGGTGAAGAAGGACGGCGTGAAGGAAACCGATGTGTTCGCGGACATGCTCTCGTTCGTGCCGGTGTACGAGATCGAGACCACCAAGAAGCTCTTCAGCACGACGTATCAGGAAGTGCCCGCTGGCTTCGAGATCCAGAAGAACATCCATGTGAAGTTCCGCGATGCGCGCATCTTGGACAAGCTGGTGACCGCCGCCGCCAAGGAGGAGATCTACGACCTTGTGAAGGTGGACTTCTTCGTACACCAGCAAAGCGCCTGCTACGACACGCTGCGGATGTTCGCCACCAAGTTGCTGCAACAGAAGCTGGACAACTTCGACAAGCTGGGCTTGAAGGTGAAGGAGAGCCACCGTACCGCCGCAGAGAAGAACGGCGCCTACTTCCCGCTGGACCGCTACACCACCTACCAAAGCCGCACGCAGACCAGCTTGAACAGCCGTCGAAAGGGGCAGGTCGTGAACGATGTGAAGAAGAGCAACACGCTGTTCTACAACAAGGTGCCGTACGGCCAGTTCGACATCGTGCTGCATGCCGAGATCACCGAGCCGCCGGTGCAATACACCTACAACCTCACCATGTACTGCCAGCTGCCCGAAGCCTTCCAGGACAAGAAGGGAGGGAAGGAAGTGAAGGAGATCATCAAGTACATGCTGATCACCAAGGACGGCGATGTGCATGAGTTGAGCCTGAACTGAGCGGCACAGGGGTTGCATGATGAAGGATCATGCAGCCCCTTTCCCCCACCCTCAAGTACGCCATCTGCATCGGAGGCACATTGTTGATCGGCGCGCTCAGCGGCATTGCCACGGACAGTTCGGTGCGGACGTGGTACCCAACACTGGAAAAACCGGTCTTCAACCCGCCGAACTGGATCTTTGGTCCGGTGTGGACATTCCTCTACGTGCTGATGGGGATCGCGGCCGGGCTGGTGTGGAACAGCATCCACGACAAGGCGCTCATCCGCAAGGCGCTTTCGATCTACGCTGCGCAGTTGGCGCTCAACGCGGCATGGTCCATTCTGTTCTTCGCGTTGCGCTCACCTGCCATGGCCTTGGTGGACATCGTGGTGCTCTGGATCGCCATCGCAGCGTGCATCCGCGCGTTCAAACCGCTGCATGGAACGGCAGCGCTACTGCTCTACCCCTACCTCGCCTGGGTGAGCTTCGCGACGGTGCTGAACCTCTCGATCGTGGTGTTGAACTGAACGGTCAACGCCCGATGCGATCCGTAGGCTTGCCTTCCGCCCGCACCGCCTTCACACGCGCAGCCACCGCGCTGTGTACCACCTCCTGGATCTTCGTGCGGATACCCATCTCGGCCAGCTTGTTCGTGGTGGCGTTGGGATAGACGCGGTTGCTAAGGAAGACGTAGACGATGTGCTGGTCGGGATCCACCCATGCCATGGTGCCGGTGAAGCCCGTGTGGCCGAAGCTGGCGTAGCTCACGCAATCGCATGTGGGTCCGCCTTTGCCGCTCACCGGGCGGTCCCAGCCCAAGCCACGGCGGTTGCCCGTGCCTCCCGGAGCGCAGAACTGGCACTTGGTGAACTCCTTCACCACGGCTTCGCTCAGGTAGCGTCGCCCGCCATAAGTGCCGCCGTTCGCCAGCATCTGCATCACCATACCGAGGTCGTTGGCATTGCTGAAGAGTCCGGCATGACCGGCCACACCGCCTTTCATCGCCGCACCTTGGTCATGTACATCGCCATGGATCTGGCGCATGCGGAAGCTGAGGTCGTATTCGGTGGGTGCGATGCGCGACAGGGGGAACCGTTCCCACGGCTTGTAGCCGATGGTGTTCGCACCCATGGGCCGGTAGAACGTGCTGCTCACATAGCGGTCCAACGGCATGCCGCTGAGGCGCTCGATCACCTCCTGTAGCAGGTAGTAGCCCATGTCGCTGTACACGTACTCGCCTTTCTTCTGCAGCGGCGTGTTCACCATCCACGTGAGCATGCTGTCGCGGTAGGCTTGTGGGATGTACAGCTTGTACGCCACCCGAACGCTGTACTTCTCCGTGGCGGTATCCGAAACCAGTTCGGGACGCAACTTGCCATCCTTCATCAACTTGGTGTAGAACGGCACGAAGGCTTTCAATCCGGCCTGATGCGTAAGGATGTCGCGGAAGCCCATGCGCGCGTGGGCGGCGCTCATGTCCTCCAACTCGGGCAGGTAGTGTCCCACGGGCTTGTCCAAGTCCAGTTTGCCGTCGTCCACGAGGTGCATCAGCGCGATGGTGGTGCTCGCCACCTTGGTGATGGAGGCCAGGTCGTAGATGTCGTCCTTCCGCACGCGGCGCTTCTTCTCATAGGTGGTGTGCCCATAGGCTTCGTTGAAGATCACCTGACCATCCACCGCCACGAAGACTTCGCAGCCGGGATAAGCCTGCGCGTCGATCCCCTGTTTCACCACGGCGTCGATACCGCGAAGCTCCTTGCTGCTGATCCCGAGCGCCTCAGGCAGCGTGTAGGTCATGCGCCCGTTCGCCTTGAACTCGCGTCCATCGCCGAATTTGTAGAAGGAGGAAGCGGTGATCGGCAACCTGCCATCCACACCGATCGCGCCGAAGATGGCCTGCGCCATGAGGTCCTGCGTCTCTTCGGTCTCCTCATACCCCACCATGACGGAAGCCATCAGGTGTGCGCCGTACGCCTTCGACAGGCGGTATGGATTGGCGAAGAGGGCGAAAATGGTGGGCTTGCGACCAGCGATCTCGCGCACGATATCCAGCGCGGTCTCGGGCACGCCGAAATCCTTGTTCACGCGCCACGTGGTGTTGTGTACGGAAACGATGATGCGGTCGTAGCCATCCAGCTTGCGCAACAGCGCGTCGAGGCTGTCACGCTTCATGCCCTTGTCGCAGCGGAAGAGCTTCACCGGGGCGTAGCGCTGCAGGCCCGTTTGGAACGGATTGTTCAGCGTGTCGCCGATCACGAGCGAGGCCACTTTCAACGTATCCAAACGGCCCACCGGAATGGCCTTGTGGTGATCGTTCAGCGCAGTGATGGCGCTGGCGTACAGGTTGCGGCGAAGGAGCTTGCCGCGCATGGTGTTGAGGTCGGCGTGCAGGTCCTTCATCTCCACGCGCTTCAATGCGTTCAGCCCCGCCCATTCCTTCGCGCGCAGCACCTTCAGGCACTTGTGGTCGATCATGGCGCGATCCACCCTGCCGCTGTCCACGGCTTGGCGGATGCGTTCGATGGCCTTCACCGGATCCTGCGGGAAGAGCATCACATCGTTTCCCGCGAGCAGCGCGCGCAGTTCGATCTCGCCGGGCTTGTCGGCCTTCGCCACACCCTTCATGTTGAGGGCATCGGTGAAGACGAGCCCTTTGAAGCCGAGCTCCTGTTCGAGCAACTGGTTGACGATCGGCTTGCTCAAGGTGCTTGGCTGTCCTTTCGTGCTGTCCAGCGCGGGCACTTCCAAGTGGGCCACCATCACAGCGGCGATGCCTTCCTCCACGATGCGCTGGAAGGGATAGAGTTCAAGCGAATCGAGACGGGTGCGGCTGTGCGCGATCAACGGCAGGCCGTAATGTGAGTCCGTATCCGTGTCACCGTGGCCGGGGAAGTGTTTCGCCGTGGCGATGACGCCGCCGTTCTGCAAGCCGCGCATGTAGGCGATGCCCTTGCGTGCCACAAGTTCACGGTCCTCACCGAAACTGCGGTCGTTGATCACCGGGTTCGCGGGGTTGTTGTTCACGTCCAGCACCGGGCTGAAGCTCACATGCACGCCGAGGCGCTTCATCTCCCGGGCGATCTCGAAGCCCATCTCTTCGATGAGCGAATCGTTCTTCAGCGCGCCGAGCGTCATCTGGCGCGGGAAGCGGATGGTGCTATCCAAGCGCATGGCAAGGCCCCATTCGAGGTCCATGCCGATGAGCAAGGGCGTCTTCGCGGCGCCTTGGAAACGGTTGGTGAGCTTCGCCTGCCTGCCGGGGCCACCCTTGAAGAAGATGATGCCGCCGATGTTGCGCTGGCGGATGAGGTCCTCGATGCCCTGCTCATGCTTCGCATCCTTGTCACTGTACGCGGCCACCATCATCAACTGCGCGATGCGCTGATCGAGGTCGAGCGTGCTGAAGACCGAATCGGCCCACGGTGTCGCGTGGTATAGGAACGGTGGTGGCGTGCCCACCTCGGTGGAACGATGCGTCTGCGCACTGCCCAAGGAGAGGGTGGCGCCGAGGAGCACGGCGATGAAGGGGATCCTGCGCTTCATGATATGGGGCGAAACTATCCCCGTGCCAAAGCCGCATTCTGCGATGAATGAGGCAGTTGTGAACAGTGCGATCGTAGCTATGCAGAGAACGCGGCGCTCCGTCGAGCTATTGGACCTGACCTTGGCGTGTTTTGAACATGATCTGCGAAGACAGAATTTCTTTTCCCGTATTCGGCACGATCGAACGCGGATCCACCGAACGGCATTCACGATCCGTCGAAACATATCCCTCCCGCCCACAACATCCGCAAGGGGCGCCCGTACTCAATCCCCGGAACCAACTACCTGCAACCCATGAACAAACGGAACCTCCTCTTCGCACCGCTCGGTGCAGCCGCCCTGCTGCTGACCACTCCGGCCAACGCCATGACACCACCCGCCAGCAGCACGAGCGATGCCTCGGTGCAACTGACCGGATGGCTGCACGTGGACGATCTGGAGATGAGCGACGTGACGATCCTCGTGGCCGTGAACGGTGCCATGCGCACGGCGCACGTGAGCAGCAATGGCCGCTTCGACATCGACCTGCCCGCCGAGAGCGCGGCCACCCTGCGGTTCGAGAAGCCCGGCCACGTGACCAAGGAGGTCACCGTGGATACGCGCAACGTACAGGACGGCTCCTTCAACGGGCAGCGCAGGCGGCATGTGAAACTGGCGGTGATCATGGAGCAGGAACGCTTCATGGCGGGCCTCACCTACGCCGGGCCGGTGGGCAGCATCGGTTTCGACCAAGGCGGGGGCTGCGTCGCGGTGGCGCACACCCGCACCATGGTGCCTGTGAAGCGCCGCGCGACGATGGAGTTCTGAGGACCTGTTCGCAAATGGAGCAATGGAAGCAAAGGCGCTCCCGAAGGACGCCCGTGCTATGCCTGATAAGCTCGCTGGTACCACCCTTTGCTCCATTCCTCCATTGCTTCCATTGCTCCATTTGTCCTGCCCCTGTCCTTCATCCCCTTTTGCAAACAGGCTCTGAATAACGCAACCATCCGGCCAAAGCCTCCGGCAACGGGGGCTTTGGTCGTTCCGGGAAGTGCATCGGAGGGCGGTTACCTTTGACACGCTGCATGACCACCCCGTTCCACGTGCCCCCACGCCCTGTTCCTTCCCTTCCATGGCCGATCTGATCCGGCTGCTACCCGACCACGTCGCCAACCAGATCGCGGCCGGCGAGGTGGTACAGCGGCCATCCTCCGTAGTGAAGGAGTTGCTGGAGAACAGTGTGGATGCCGGTGCCACGCGCATCGTGCTGGTGGTAAAGGATGCAGGCCGCACACTGGTACAGGTGACCGACGACGGCCGGGGCATGAGCGCCATGGACGCCCGGGCCTGTTTCGAGCGCCACGCCACCAGCAAGATCCGCGAGGCCGACGACCTTGCCGCACTGCGCACCAAGGGTTTCCGGGGTGAAGCACTGGCAAGCATCGCGGCCATCGCACAGGTGGAGCTGTGGACGCGTGAGCACGATCAGGAACTGGGCACCCGCGTGCTGATCGAAGGCAGCCGTGTGCGCACACAGGAAGCCATGGCCGGCGCAGGGGGCACCACCATCGCCGTGCGCAACCTCTTCTACAACGTGCCCGCGCGCCGCCAGTTCCTGAAGAGCGATGGCGTGGAGATGAAGCACGTGCTGGACGAATTCCACCGCGTGGCATTGGCCCACCCGGAGATCGCCTTCCAACTGGTGAACAACGACCACGAGGAGTACAACATGCCCGCCGGTGGCGAACGCCAGCGCATCGTACACCTCTTCGGCCGCAAGTACGACGAACGGCTGGTGCCCGTGGAAGAGCGCACCGATTTCGTGAGCGTGACCGGCTTCGTGGGCAAGCCGGAGTTCGCCAAACGTTCGCGCGGCGAGCAGTACTTCTTCGTGAACCACCGCTTCATCCGCAGCA
>JAHBUM010000109.1 GCA_019638075.1 Flavobacteriales bacterium
ATGATCGTCAACGGTCGTTTCGATGGCAGCCAGTCTTTCGTCCGCTCCAGCCTGTGCGCCGGGTAGTTGAAATGCTCGATCTCCTCGGCGCTCAGGATCTCCTTTTCGCCATTGATGAAGTACGTGGGGAACTTATGCTCAAGCAGTTCAACGAGGTGGCTGGTGTTGCTGCTGTTGTAGCCGCCCACCACCAGCGCGAGGTCGGCTTCGGCTTTGAGCAGCTCGTTGGTGGCGTCCTGGTTGTCGTTGGTGGCGTAGCACAGCGTGTCGCGTGTATCGGCGAAGTGCGCTTTCACATCCGCATCGCCGTACTTGCGGATCATCACCTGCTTCAGGTGGTCGGCGATGGCTTGTGTTTCCGTGGCGAGCATGGTGGTCTGGTTCACCACGCCGATGCGCAACAGATCCTTCATCGGGTCGAAGCCCGGCGTGCAACGCCTGCCGAAGACCTCCGCGAAGCGCGCGACCGGCTCTTCGCCCATGATGATGCGGCCCAGCAGCTGCGTCTCGTCCATGTCCTTCACGATCACCGCCGGTGCACCTTGTGCCGTGTGGCTGAAGGTGGCGCGCGTTTCCTCGTGCGCGGCCTTGCCATGGATCACCACGGTGTAGTCCTGCGTGCCCAGTTGCGCGCTGCGCTTCCACACCTTCTCCACGAAGGGGCATGTGGTGTTGTGTTTCAGCGGGTCGATGCCGATGGCCTTCAGGCGTCCCTCCGTTTCCAGCGTGGTGCCGAAGGCGGGGATGATCACGATGTCGTCGGCCTTCAGTTCGCTCCAGTCCATCAGCATCTTGCCGTGCGTGTCCTGGATGAAGCGCAGCCCGTGGCTTTCGAGGTCGGCGTTCACCTCGGGGTTGTGGATCATCTGGCTCAGCAGGAAGATCCGCTTGCCGGGGTTCTGTTCGATGGCCTGATAGCTGATCTCGATGGCGTTCTCCACGCCGTAGCAGAAGCCGAAGTGCCGCGCGAACACGAAGCGCACCGCGCCCAGATCCAGCAGGGTGGGGGTGAGGTCCTTCTTCTTCGGGTCCTGCGCTTTGCGGAAGGCTTTCAGGCGGCCGATGAGCTCGCTGCGGTAGTGGGTGGGGATGCTGAAGGAGCGCATGGTCTGCGTTCAAAGGTAGCGGCAATGCCACGGGTGGCGCGGCGGATGAAGGAAGCCCATGTCGGCTGATGGACCGGCGGCGGCACATCGGTGAGGCTGTAAAAGCAGAAACCCGCGCCTGGCGCGGGTTTCTGCTTTTTGTACCGAAGGCGGGACTCGAACCCGCACAACCTTTCGGTCACACGCCCCTGAAACGTGCGCGTCTACCAATTCCGCCACTTCGGTAAGGGCTTTTCTCTCGCAGGGGGCGCAAATATAGCTTTTGCTCCCGATCCGCAAGACAACGCATGGCCGCATGATGCGGATCTATTGAAGCCGGGCTTTGATCCGCATCGCTGCGAAGGGTACTTTCGCGGCCTCGAACATGGGGAGCAAGCGATTCAGGACACAGCGTCTGTGGCATAACACCTTGATCATGGTGTGGACGGTGCCGTTCCTTGTTCTTCCGGGCATCATCGTCGGCGCCTCATCCGGGGATTTCAGGCTGTTCCTGGGCACGATCATCGTGGCCGCATCGGGCCTGGCCCTTGCGGCCCTCCGCGACAGCCGCAAGAAGGCAGCCTACGCGATCGAGGACGACCGGTTGGTGCTTTCCAGCGCTGGCGAGGAGCGGGAGGTCATGATCGGCGATGTGCTTGATGCCAGCCTGCTCGACCGGGTGGGCGCGCGCGCCTATCTGAAGGAAATGACGGACCTCGCCGGGGGACGCCCGGAGGCGGAGCTGCGCGAGGAGTTCATGCGTTTCTGCACGGTGGACATCGGCTTCAGTACCCTTACGCTGGGTGCCGCCCGCAGGCTGATAGACAGGCTGCCCAGCGCGAAGAGCGATCTGTTGCTGCTGCGGTTGCGGAACGGGCAGGTCCTGCTGCTGTCCCCCCTGTACGCGCAGGACATGGTGGACACCCTGGGACGCAGGAAATTGCAAATGTGACCGGCTTGGTCAGTTGTAGCGGATACGCTGGCCGATGGAGAGCGTGCTGCGTTCGCTGATGCCGTTGATGCGGCAGAGGTCGGATACCCGCACACCGTAGCGGCGCGAGAGCGCGAACAGCGTATCGCCGCTGCGCACCACGTGGTACTTGCGCGAGCCCTGTGCCTTCTGCGCGGCGGCCTTGGCGGCGGCCATGTTGGCGAAGGTGCCCTTGTGGATGTCGAACTCCAGCGCCTTGAGCGAGCCGTTCTTCAGGTCGAAGATCAGTGCCGGATCGATGGGCTGATCGAGGAAGCGCACCTCGAAATGAAGGTGGCTGCCGTAGCTGCGGCCCGTATTGCCACCCAAGCCGAGCGTATCACCGGACTCCACCAGCGTGCCCGGCTCCACCAGCCGTTTGCTCAGGTGGGCATACACCGTCTCCAGCCCGTTGTAGTGGCGTACCACCACCACGTTGCCGAAGGTCTTGTTGAATTTGGACACCCGCACCATGCCGGGGAAGGCCACCATCACCGGGTCGCCGGTCTCCAGGTCCAGGTCCACGCCGTAGTGCATCCGGCCACGCCGCATGCCATAGCCCGATGTAAGGCCGCCCGTGCAGGGCATGCTCAGGTCGCAGTCGTGCTGGCCCAGGAACAGCTTCAGCGTGTCATGATCGAAGCGCCTGGAGGCGTTGGCCCGGTCGAAGAGCACATCGGTGTTCCAGTGGCAATACACGTCGTAGCCTGGTATGAAGGTGAGCGAGTCGTTCACGTCCCACACCGTGGAGGGCAGCACATCGGTACTCTCCCCTTCGTTCAGTTCCTCGAAGATGTCCAACCCTTCAGGGCCACCGATGTCGTGGCTTTCCTCCTGCGCACGGGCACACACGGCACCATGGATGAGCGCGGCGGCCAGTAGGAGGTGATGGACTTTTTTCATCGTCGGCGGGCAAAACTATCCGGCTATCCGAAAGGGCCAAGGCCTAATCGGGATTTTTTCCCCCAAGGGATGCCGTGGATAAGTTCCTCTGGCCGGAATGCCGCGCCGGTCGCGGTGTTCGGGTATCTGGGCGGGCCGTTAAAGAGTGTTAAGTGGAATGGGCGGGCCTGCCCCGCACGACCTTTGTGGGGATAGATGGCGTGCAGGGACAACATCCCGTGGTGAACGCGCGTAACGAGGCCATGGAACAGGAGCAACCATCCGAAAAGCCGGTCGTGAAGGCCGGTGACCGCATGGCGCATGTAGTGGTCGTGTACCTCGTCGCGGTGTTGCTCGCCCTTCCGCTCTACATCATCCTCATCCCCTTCGTGCCGCAGCTCGTGCTGCCCATCGGTGATGGCGTCCGTGCGGAGCACTTCGTCACCTTCGCCTGCGTGCTGGTCGCCTTCATCGTGCTGGTGCGCCGGTTCCAGACCGTGGTGTATGCGGCGCTCATGGTGGGGCTGGTCTCCATCACCATCACCAGCCTTACCGGGCGTTACGGCTTTTCTGCCCTCTATAAGGATTACGCGGACCTCCTTGCCTCGTTGCGCGATACATCGTCCGAGGCGCCGCTGGCCGCGCGCAAGCTGGCGCCCTTCCACGATGCGGACAAGCTCAGGAGCATCCTGCGCGATGCCGATGGCACCGTGCGGCGGGAGGCCGTGCGCATGGCCACCGCCAATTTCACCGATGTGAAGGTGCAGGGCGATGAGTTCACCATGGTGCAGGCCTTCTCCATCTTCAAGGAGATCAACTCCAAGTGGCGTTATGTGTCCGATGTGAAGGGCGGCGAGTATTTCGCCACGCCTGCGGAAAGCCTCGACCTGATGGCGGGCGATTGCGACGACCATGCGCTGCTGATGGCGGCGTGCATCACGGCCATTGGCGGGCAGGTGCGTCTGGTCCGCACCGAAGGCCACGTCTATCCCGAACTGCTCATCGGCACCGAGGCACAGTTGGAGCGCGCCGGTTACCTCATCCGCAAGCAGCTGTTCACCAAGGAGGTGGGCAGCGCCCCGTTGTACCACCACACCGATGCGGATGGGCGCCACTGGATCAACCTGGACTACACGCGGAACTATCCGGGTGGCGAGCTGATGAACGAGCGCATCATCGGCATGCTCGATGTCTGAGGCGGTGTTCGCAATTCCCTTGGGACCGCAGGCGGGGCTACGGATCGGGAGGTAAGGGAGGTGGTTGTCGGTTGCCAGCTATCAGTTGTCAGGCTCCTTGGTGGGCTGCTGCAGGGGGCGTCCCGTACAGAAGCTACGGAGGCAGGCATTCCCTGACAACCGACAACGGACTACTGGCACCTATGCAGAAGCTACGGAGGCAGGCATTTCCTGACAACTGGCCACGGACGACCGACAACCGACAACTACCTTCCTCATCACTGCCCGGCCCGTATTGCGAACAGCCTCTGAGATCCCGAGTACCGGCGAACGCTCCCGTGGGTACTTTCGCGCGGCCCACCCATGAAGAAGCTCGTGCAACCGGCTGAACTGGCCAAGGCCAGCCACATGCGCCCCGGTGATCCGCGGATCAACCTGCTTACGGAGGTGAGCGGGCTGAAGAAGCTCGAACGTTTCTACAACGCCATCGAGGATCTGCATGATCTGGAATTCGTGGCTGCCGTGTTCAGGAACCTCGAACTGGAGATCGACGTGGAACCGGCCGACCTCGCCAACGTGCCGAAGGAGGGGCCGCTGATGTTCGTGTCCAACCACCCGTACGGCGCCATCGACGGGCTCGCACTGGTGCATGTGCTGGGCAGGGTGCGGCCCGACCTCAAGGTGATGGCCAATTTCCTGCTGCGGCAGTTGGAGCCGCTGCGCGAGCGGTTCATCGGCGTGAACCCGTTCGAGCAGCTCACCTCGCTGAGCAGCTTCCAAGGCATGCGGCAGGCCATGGCCCATGTGAAGGAGGGACACGCGCTGGCCGTCTTCCCGGCGGGGGAGGTGAGCAGCTGGCGCACCGAACTGAAGGGGGTGGCCGATCCCCGCTGGAAAACACCCGCGATCAAGCTGGCGCAGCATGTGGGCGCCCCGGTGGTGCCGGTGTGGTTCGATGGCGCCAACAGCGTGCTGTTCCACGTGCTGGGCATGATCCATCCCAACCTGCGCACGCTGGCCCTGCCCAACGAGATGCTGCGCATGCGTGGGCGTTCGGTGCGGATGCGCATCGGCAAGCCCATCGCCCTGAAGGACATCGCGGCGTTCTCCTCCACCGAGCAGCTGGGCCGTTTCCTGCGGGCCAAGACCTACGCGCTCGGCAGCGGTGTACAGGTGAAGCGCGAGCTGTTCACGCCGCTCCGCTTTCCGCAGCGTCCGAAGGAACTGGTGGAGCCCGTTCCCGCGGACCGGCTGGCGAAGGAGATCGAAGGCATCGCCGACCTGAAGCTGAACAGCCAGGGCGAGTTCGACCTCTACCTGGCACCCACCGGGCGCATACCGGAGATCCTGCGCGAGATCGGGCGGCTTCGCGAGGCCACCTTCCGCGTGGTGGGTGAGGGCACCAACAAGAGCATCGACCTTGACGAGTTCGACCTGTACTACGACCACCTCTTCCTGTGGGATCGCGAACAGCGCAGGCTTGCCGGGGCATACCGGATCGGCGATGGAAGGCGCATCATGTCGCGTTACGGCAAGCGTGGGTTCTACACCTACACGCTGTTCCGCATGGACCGCCCGATGGACCGTGTGCTGCGCCGCAGCTTCGAGCTGGGCCGCTCGTTCATCGCGGTGGAATACCAGCGCCAGCGCCTGCCGCTGTACATGCTGTGGCGCGGCCTGCTGCTGCACATCACGGCCAACCCCGATCACCAGTACCTCATCGGGCCGGTGAGCATCAGCGGCAGCTACAGCCGCATCTCGCGCACGCTCATCATGGAATTCGTGCAGCAGCACCACTACGACAAGGACATGGCCGCCTCGGTGCGCCCCCGCAACAGGTTCCGCATCAAGCCCGACAAGGTGGACCGCGAAGCGCTGCTCCAGGCCTCCATGGCGGACTTCAAGCGGATGGACCGCCTGATCGCCGAGGTGGACCCGAACGAGACGGCCATGCCCGTGCTGCTGAAGAAGTACCTGCTGCTCAATGCGCGCATCATCGGCTTCAACCGCGACCCGCGCTTCAACGATGCGCTCGATGGCCTGATGGTGCTGGACCTCACGAAGCTGCCCGACCGCACCGTGGAGGATCTGCGCAATGGGATGGAGGCGGTCTGAGAGGCTGTTCGCAGGGGTGGTTGGCAGGAGCGTTGCCCCTTACCCTGCCAACTGCTCCTCCATTACCTCCTTCACTTCCTCACCGGCCCGTCATGTGCTCAACGCGGCGCGGCGGCGGATCTCGTCGGGATCCAGCACATGCACCAGCGCTCCCCACGCGATCAGTAGTTGGGCGGCGCCGTAGGTGAGCGTCACCGTCCACCGCGCACTTTCCATGGGCTCAAGGAAGCGGTTGATGGCGAGCAGGCTATCACTGGTGATGAAGAGGAGCGCGCCGACAAGCACCATGATGTAGCTCCGCATGTACGTTCTGCCCAGCCGGAAAGCCGCAGCGGCACCCATGAGGCAGATGGCCCCGGCATACACGCCGATGGGGATCGCGATGCCATCGCCCACCTTGGGGAGCAGCATGTCCGCGAAGAAATAGCCGTACGCAGCCAGGCCCACGGCGATGATGGCGGAGATGAGGTCGCTGCGCGAAGGGCCGCCGTCCACGATGTTGTGGATGAAGCCGATGCTGTAACACAGCTGCGCCACAAGGAACGCCGCAAGTCCGATCAGGAAGTTGAACTGGTCGATGTGCTGGAACATGAGCGCCACATCGCCCACGAGGGAAAAGAACAGCCCGGCTTGGATCAGCAGCGTGAAGCGGTCGCCCACGCGGCGGCTGTTGAAGAAGAACCAGCTCGAAAGCACGATCAGCATCAGCGGCTTGCACACGTACACGAGCGCGTGCGAACCGATCATCTCGCCGGTGATGGTGCCAAGGCAGGCTGCGCCGTACAGCCCGATGTTCAATGCCGTGTTCTTGGTGATGCCCATGGGAGATCGGATGCGGGCCAAAGTAACACGGATGCACTGGTATCTTCGCCGATCTTTCGCCGAAAGCCGACGACCCATGCGCATCTCTTGGAACTGGCTCAGCCAGTACATCGACACCGATCTTACGCCACAACAGGCTGCGGACGTGCTCACCAGCACCGGCCTCGAGACCGAGGGCGTGGAGCTTTTCGAGCCCGTGAAAGGCATGCTCGCCGGGGTGGTGGTGGGCCATGTGGTGGAATGCGCGAAGCATCCCGATGCCGACCGCCTCAGCGTGTGTCAGGTGGATCTTGGTACCGGCGCGCTGCAACAGATCGTGTGCGGCGCGCCGAACGTGGCGCAAGGGCAGAAAGTGCTGGTCGCCACCATCGGTACCACCATCCACCTGCCGGACGGGACGAGCTTCCAGATCAAGAAGAGCAAGATCCGGGGACAGGAGAGCAGCGGGATGATCTGCGCCGAGGATGAGCTCGGCCTGGGCCAGGGCCATGCGGGGATCATGGTGCTGGATGCCGATGCGAAGGTGGGAGAGGCTGCATCAACCCACCTCGGCCTGAACAGCGATCACGTGCTGGAGATCGGCCTTACGCCCAACCGCACCGATGCCATGGGCCATGTGGGCGTGGCCCGCGACCTGCGCGCGGCGCTGGTGCACCGCCGTGGCTCGGCGTTGGAACTGAAGCTGCCTTCCGTGGATGCCTTCGCAGTTGAAGAACATGCGGAGCCGGTGACAGTCGAAGTGAAGGACGCCTTCGCATGCCCGCGTTACGCCGGTGTCACGCTCGTTGATGTGCGTGTGGGGCCTTCGCCGAAATGGTTGCAGGATCGCTTGCTCGCCATCGGCCTGAAGCCCATCAACAACGTGGTGGATGTGACCAATTACGTGCAGCACGAACTGGCGCAACCCCTGCACGCCTTCGATGCCGATACGCTGCGCGGCCGCCGCATCGTGGTGCGCATGGCCGCAGCCGATGAAGCCTTCACCACGCTGGACGGAAAGGAACGCAAGCTGGATGCGCAGGATCTGGTGATCGCCGATGCGGAGCGCCCGGCCTGCATCGCAGGTGTGTTCGGCGGCCTGGAGAGCGGTGTTTCGGAGAAGACAACGACCGTGTTCTTGGAGAGCGCCTGCTTCGAGGCGGGCACCATCCGGCGCACGGCACGCCGCCATGGCCTCAACACCGATGCCTCGTTCCGCTTCGAGCGCGGCGTGGATCCGCGCATCACCGTGTACGCATTGAAGCGCGCCGCATTGCTCCTGAAGGAATTGGCCGGTGCACGGATCGCATCGGAGATCACCGACATCGACCAAAGCCTGAAGCATGTGCGCACCATCGCGCTCACCTTCGCCCAATGCGATCGCCTCACGGGCATGCACATCCCGCATGATGACGTGGTGCGCGTGCTGGATCTGCTGGACTTCAAAGTGGTGAAGCGCGACACGCACGGCCTCGTGGTGGAGGTGCCTTCGTACCGTGTGGATGTGTACCGCCCGGCCGATGTGATCGAGGAGATCCTGCGCATCCACGGTTATGATCATGTGCCCCTGCCCGAACGGTTGATGGCACCGCCCGTGCTGCACGATGCGCTCAACGCAGGATCGCTTGCTGCACAGCTTTCCGCGCATCTTGTCGCACGCGGCCTGCGCGAGATCATGACGCCATCGCTGGTGAACGGCGTGAAGAGCGTGGCCTCTGGCATCGCGGCCGATGGCGATCTCGTGCGCCTGAAGAATCCCCTGAGCGCGGAGCTTGACGTGCTGCGGCCCACGATGCTCTTCGGTGCGCTGGGTGCCATCGCGCACAACATCAACCGCCAGAAGCGCGATCTGCGTTCCTTCGAGCGCGGCCGTATCTATCGCTCCACGGAAAAGGGCATGGTGGAGACCGATGTGCTCGCCCTCGCCATCACGGGCCGCCGCTTCGTGGAACGCTGGCGTGCCGATGATCGCCGCACGGAACTGATGGACGTGAAGGAGGAGCTTGAAGCGTTGCTGGGTCGCCTTGGGCTTGATGGTGCATCGGCGTGGGAGCCGAAGGAGCATGCGCTGCTGACCAATGCCCATGCCCTTTCCATCAAGGGTCGCCACGCCGGTTGGCTCGGTGAAGTGGCGCCCGCACAGTTGAAGTCGTTCGACGTGGCGCAACCCGTGTTCTTCGCCGAGGTGGAGGAACAGGTGCTGCTGGATGCCTGCCGCGCCATCAAGGCCGGTTACGCCGAAGTGGGCCGCTTCCCCAGTGTGCGCCGCGACCTGAGCCTGCTGCTGGGGGACGATCTTCGTTTCGACAAGCTGCGCAAGGCGGCGTTCGCTGCCGAACGCAAATTGCTGCGCGATGTGGACCTGTTCGACGTGTACCAAGGCGACAAGCTCCCGTCCGGGAAGAAGAGCTACGCCCTCAGCTTCACCTTGCAGGATGATGAGAAGACCCTGACCGACGAGCAGGTGGAGAAGGCCATGGGCCGCATCCGCAAGGCGATCGAAGGGGTGGGGGCGGAGGTGCGGGGGTAGTGTGGAGAATTTCGCGATCTCCGCTCACGGCAAGCGATAACCCACGCTGATGACCGCTCCAGCCGCCGATGCGCGGCGGTGCAGCCCTTCACCTTGGAAGCCGTTCGTCAACTGACCACGCAGTGCCGGACCCACGCCTACCGACCAAAGCTCGCCGAGGTGGTAGCGCACATGGCCCTGTATGGTGTAGCCGAGCACCAGTTCGCTGAAGGCTTCGTCGCCGAGATCGGTGTAGCCCGATGTGGTGGGAAGCGCCCCGCGGCGACCTTGGAGCAGGCCCAGTGTGGGACCGCCGCGCACGGCGAAGCTCCACACACCACGGCGTAGATGCGCATCGAACAACAGTGGTATCTCCAAATAGCTCGTGCGGTTGCTGCGTGTGAGCGCGTTGCGCCGCACGTTGGTGGAAACCACCTCGCTATCGGTGCCCACCAGCACGTAGATGGTGGTATCGAGCATCTGTGTCGCGTGGTACTGCTGGCCGTTGATCCACACCGTCCCGTTCACGATGAGCACCGTGGTGTCGATCCCGCTCAGGTGGTAGCTGGTCACCGTGGTCCTTGTCTCATCCTGGAGGCCCTGCGCTTCGATCCGCTCCGCATACGTCATGTAATGCAGGCCGGTACCGAGGCCGAAGTGTTCGCCCTGACGCATCAGTTCGGCACCGAATGCGAATGCGCGGCCGCCGCTCACGGTGCTTGCCCAATCCGTCGTGCGATCGCCGCTGTAGTGCGTGCGTGTCATGAACGGGCCACCCCATGCGCTCAGTTCGAGCCTGCGTGGAGACAGGGCAGGCGATAGGGGGGCAGGTGGAGCAGTGGCGGTATCGGCCGTGACCCGGTATTGCACGGTACCACGGTTCTCGGCAAGATCCGTGTTGCTCGTATCCGTTGCGATCGTTGCAGGCAGATGAGAAGCCTGTGCCGTATCGGCCTGTGCCGGGTCTGCGACAGCCATGGGTTCGCCATCCGTGCTTGGAACGATGGTGTCCGTGATGGTTGATGCGACCCGTGCAGCAGGCTCTTCAGCGTGGACGATCACGCCGGGTTGCGAGCTATCGTGTGCGTTGGTCACAGGAGGAAGAGATACCGGATCTTTCTGCGTTGCGTTCGTGCCATCCACATCAACTGCGGATGCTGCGCGTTCTTGCATCGCTGCATCACTGCTCGGCCGTGCCGGGATATGCGCTGTTGCCGGTCGATCCTGTGCTGTTGGACTTGTTGTGGGTTCGGTGCTGCGGGCCTCCTGTGTGTTGCCCGTGTGTTCTGCGGGCGATGTGGCCGCAGCAGTGGACGAAACTGTG
>JAHBUM010000011.1 GCA_019638075.1 Flavobacteriales bacterium
CCGGGGTCGATGATCTGCAGGGTGTTGAAGAGCTTGGTCTTGTCGGCGGGATCGGCCTGTTTGAAGATCTCGACGATCTCGTTGAACTTGGCGTTGAAGAACACCTGCAGGTTGTAGCTGGCGGGCTTGGCTTGGTGTACGCTTTTGAGCTTCTCGATGCCTTGTGCGATGGTGCGGCGGCTGGCGGCGGCATCGGTGCTCATGTTGTCCATGCCGGTGCGGTGGTAGCTGTACAGCAGTTCGCGGTACGGGCGGAACACGGCCTGCACCTGATTGTCGATGAGCCAGTAGCGGTTGCGCTGGTCCTCGTAGGCCTTCCAGCCGGTCTCCGAGGCGCTCTGTGCATTGTTCACCACCTGTTGCGCCAGGGTGTAGAACTGCGAGCCGCCCATGGAACTGAAGCTGTCGCCATCCAGGCCCAGGATGTGATAGGCGTAGAAACCGAGGAGGGACGACAGGTTGTTCAGGTGACGCTCGGGCGTGAACTCGATCTGCGTGTTCTCCAGGAAGTTGAACTGCACCTGGTTGTCCACGAGGTCGAGGATGGGGGTGTTGTAATCGGTGCCGTAGACCGGGCGCGCATAGATCACCTGCAGGTTGCCCTCGAAGCGGTCCGGCGCGGGCTGGCTGGTGATGGTGAGCAACAGGTTGATGTCGATGCGTTCCGCCGGGGCGTAGTTGAGGTTGGTGAATCGCCGGTTCTGGTAGAATTCCTTGATGGCCGTTTCCAAGGACTGGAACACGCGCGGCTGGGCCGTGGCGATCTGCGGCGCGATGACGCTGGCCTGACAGTTGAACTCCTGCGCTCTTAGGGAAGGGAGCAGGGACAGGAGCACGAGCAGGAGCGCAGGAAGGCGGAAGCGCATGAGTTCAGAGCAATGTTTCGATGCGGTCCAAGATAGCACGGGCCACCCCGGCTTTCGACATCAACGCAAGGTGTTCGGCCTTGGTATCCCGCCCGATCAGCGTCACCTTGTTGGTGTCGTGGCCGAAACCGGCACCCGCATCCTGCAACGAGTTCAGCACGATGAGGTCGAGGTTCTTGCGTTCGAGCTTGCCTTGGGCGTGGGCTTCTGCGTTGTCGGTCTCCAAGGCGAAACCGACCAGCACCTGTCCCGCAGGCTTGTGCGCCCCCATCCAGGCGAGGATGTCCTCCGTGGGTTCCAGTTCCACGCTGAGGGCGGCATCCTTCTTCTTGATCTTGCCGGTGGCGGCGTGCTTGGGCCGGTAGTCGGCCACGGCAGCGCTCATGATCACCACGTCGCTGGTGGCGGCGCGTTGCTTGCAGGCATCGGCCATCTGTGCGGCGCTCACCACATCGGCGCGTTGGATCCCGGCGGCCGTGGAGGTCAGGTTGGTCGGCGCGGTCACCAGTTCCACGAAAGCCCCGCGCAGGGCCGCCTCTTCGGCTATCGCGAAGCCCATCTTCCCCGAGGAACGGTTGCCGATGTACCGCACCGGGTCGATGGCTTCCTGTGTGCCACCGGCGCTCACGAGGATGCGCTTGCCGTTCAGCTTGCTGTTCCCGATCAGGTCGGCATGCAGGCGGGCCACGATGGCCTCCGGTTCGCTCATGCGCCCCTCCCCGCTCAGGCCGCTGGCGAGTTCACCGCTCTCCGGGCCTATCTGCCGCACGCCCCGCGCCTTCAGCAGATCAAGGTTGGCATGGGTGCTGGCATCGCGGTACATCTCAAGGTCCATCGCGGGGGCCACGTACACCGGGCATGTGGCGCTGAGGTAGGTGGCGATGAGCAGGTTATCGCACTGCCCATGGGCCAGTTTGCTCAGCGTGTTGGCGCTCAACGGCGCTATCAGCATCACATCCGCCCAGCGGGCCAGGTGTACGTGATCGTTCCACGTGCCTTCACCGGAGATCAGTTCGGTAAGGACGGGGCGCCCGCTCAGGGTAGCCAGCGTCAACGGTGCCACGAAGTCGTGTGCGGCGCGGGTCATCACCACCTGCACCTCGGCACCGGCCTTCACCAGATCGCGCACCAACGCGGCCACCTTGAAAGCAGCGATGCTGCCCGAGACACCGAGCAGCACCTTGCGATTAAGCCTGCGTTCCACCGGGAAGGGGATTGCGTGATGTGGATCAGACCTTGCCGACCGGGGTGTTGCCCTCGGCCTCGCCCGCGCGGCGGAAGTACAGCTTGCCGTCCTGCAGCTCTTGGATGGCCAAGGCACCGGGCTTGGGCATGCGCTCGTACTGCTTGCTCACTTCGATCTGCTCGCGGTTCTCGTACACCTCCTCGATGTTCTCCCCGTTCACGGCGAACTCTTCGAGCTTGGCGGCCAGTTCCTCCTTGATGGCCACGCTGATCTGGTTGGCACGTTTGCCGAGCATGGCAACGGTCTCGTACACGTTGCCGATCTCCCGATCCAGCTTGGATACATCGCGGGTCACGGTGGTCTTGGCGGCGTTCGAAATCTTCATGGTCATGGTTTGCTCGTAGGGGTGGCGGCCAGGGCGGCCTCCAAGATCTTGTGCAGTTTGCCAGCGTCCTCCAACAGGGCGCTTTGCGGAAAAGCGTCGGCGAAGTTATGATAAGAGCGCACAGCTTCCTGCAACCGCTCCAACTTCTTGGATTCCACGCTGTTCACCGCCAGTTGATGATCGCTCTGCAGGGTGAAGTACATGGCATCCTCACGGTACTTGCTGTTGGGCCATTGGCGCGTGAAGTTGCGGAAGGCCACCCCGGCCGCCTGATAGTTCCGCATGTGGTAGTACTGGTTGGCCGCGTGGAAGTCCTTCACTTCCAGCTTCATGCGCATGGCGTCGATGAGCGTATTGCAGCTGTCCTTGAGGGTGCTTTGCGGGAAACGCACCAGAAAGAGCTGCATCTGGTTCATCGCATTGCGCGTCTCGGTCTGGTCCAGCTCGTAGTTCGGGCTGTTCATGTACTGGCAATAGGCGCTCAGGAAGGCGCATTCCTCGGCATACCGGCTGGTGGGGAACGTGCGGGTGAAGTTGGCCAGGTAGTACGAGGCCAGCGTGTAGTCCTTCATGCCGTAGGTGCTCTTGGCATGCAGGTAGTTCACCTTCTCGCTCTGCTGGGTGCCACGGGTGAGGACGATCAATTCTTCCAACAGCGGGATGGCCCTGTCCCAGCTCTCCTTCGCCATCATCTTCTCGGCCACCTCCAGCTTGTAGTTGGCATCGGTGCTCTTCAGCGCCTTGTTGAACTCGCTGCACGCGCTCAGGAGCACGGGCAGCAGCAACAGCAAAAGGTACTTGCGCACAGCGGACATGGTGGCGTTCGGGCCGAAGGGCGGCAAAGGTAGGCTCCCCATGGGTACGGGCGGATGGCTTCATCAACGCCCGGCTGTTCATTCCCAGTATGTAGCACGTATTTCCTGCCGGTTACCTTTGGCCGGCCGCAGCCAAGGGGAAAACCCTGCTCCGCGGCCCCACCACGGACCGATCCGGTACACAACTAACCAAGCGCCTTCGCCGAGGCTTCGGCGATATGCCATGAACGACATCTTCGACAAGATCCGCAAAGACCTCGGCCCCATCGGCCGCCACGCCAAGAACAGCCACGGCTATTTCAGCTTCCCCAAGCTGGAAGGTGAACTGGGCGCGCACATGACCTTCCGAGGGAAGGAAGTGCTGGTGTGGAGCCTGAACAACTACCTCGGCCTGGCCAACCACCCCGACGTGCGCGCGGTGGACGCCCAAGCCGCGAAGGATTGGGGCATGGCCTACCCCATGGGCGCCCGCATGATGAGCGGACAGACCAAGTACCACGAGCAGTTGGAGGATGCCCTCAGCGACTTCCTCGGCAAGGAGGATACCTTCCTGCTGAACTACGGCTACCAAGGCTGCATGAGCGCCATCGAAGCCCTCCTCTCCCGCCACGACGTGCTGGTGTACGACAGCGAGTGCCACGCCTGCATGATCGACGGCGCGCGCCTGCACCACGGCAAGCGTTTCGTGTTCAAGCACAACGACATGGAGAGCTTCGAGAAGCAGCTCGAACATGCACGGAAGATCACCGAACAGACCGGCGGCGGCATCATGGTGATGACCGAAGGCGTCTTTGGCATGGCCGGCGACCAAGGGAAGCTGAAGGAGATCGTGAGCTACAAGGCGAAGTACAACTTCCGCCTGTTCGTGGATGACGCGCACGGCTTCGGCATGATGGGCCGCGATGGCCGTGGCACCGCCGATGCCCAAGGCGTGATGGATCGGATCGATGTCTACTTCGGCACCTTCGCCAAGGCCATGGCCAGCATCGGCGCGTTCGTGAGCGGCCCGGAGGATGTGATGATGTACCTGCGCTACAACATGCGCAGCCAGACCTTCGCGAAGAGCCTGCCCATGCCCATCGTGATCGGTGCGCTGAAGCGGTTGGAGATGATCCGCACCATGCCCGAGCTGAGCCGGAAGCTGTGGGACATCACCCAAGCCCTGCAAACCGGGCTGAAGGCGGCCGGACTGGACATCGGTGTGACCAACAGCGCCGTGACGCCGGTGATGATGCACGGCAGCATCCCCGAGGCCACCAACGTGGTGCTGGACCTGCGCGAGAACCACGGCATCTTCTGCAGCATCGTGGTATATCCCGTGGTGCCGAAGGATACGATCCTGCTGCGCCTGATCCCCACGGCGGTGCATTCGCTGGAGGATGTCGCGCGTACGATCACCAGCTTCACCGAGGTGAAGAAGAAACTGGAGGCCGGGGCGTACAAGGCGGAGACGGTGGCGAGCATGTGAGCATTATGCCACTGGTCCTTTCCATAGAACCCCGCTTCGGGAACAATCCCAGTGAGAATGAACTGGGGATGGCCCCTGACAATTCGGCTCATGGGATCCCGGTCGGCGTAGCATGGATACTCGTTGCCTTGGGTTTGCTGATCGCCTTCTGGCTCTACCGGATCACCCCGAAGAAGCGTTCCTCCCATAGCAACGAACATCGCCGTCTTCTGTGGGGCCAACAACGGCCGTGATCCGGGCATCCTGTACGTTAGGCGCGACATGCAGCCGCAGCCCCCTGAACATCAACGCCCGGCGATGGTCGCCGGGCGTTGATGTTCACACACGTTCGCAGCGTCAGAGCCCCATCTTCTTCCCGATCGCCCCCGGCACCGCCTTCTTGTGTACCATGAAGGCCGTCATCTTGAACGCCGCGTAGGCCTTGCTCATGTACAGGTAGCCCTTGTGTTCGTTGGTGGTGCCCCAACTGTTCTTCAGGATGTACCACTCCGCGCCGTTCTGGTCCTTGGCGATGCCGGTGATGTGCATGCCGTGGTCGTCCGTGGTGCTGAAGTTGTCGAAGGCGGCCTGACGCATCTCCTGCGTGATCACCGGCTCCGGCTGCGGGCCGTTGAAGAGCGTTGCCTTCTGCTCCTTGGTAAGCTCGGCGGCGGGTGTCATGGTCACGAAGGCCACGCCGTTGCGCCAGCTGAAGGAAGGCTCGCTCACATCGCCGCCCCACGAAACGGAGTAGCCGTTCTTCAGCGCATTGTCGATGATGGCGGTGATGTCCCCCACCGGGATGTTCCATGCCTGCGCCAGCGCCCAGTTGTCGGGCACCATCAGGGTGCTTTGCGTGTAGTAGGGCACATCGGTCACGCTTTGGAATTCGAGGTAGTCCGAAGCATCCAGCTTCACCACGTCCTTCGCGAAGCTCTGCGGGGTGTAGCTCTTGCCATTGTAGGTGAAGGTCTCCGGCACGGCGCCGAGGTAGGTGTCCAGCACGGCGCTCACCGCCTGCGGCCACACGGGCGTGAGGGTGCCCTTGTTCGGTGCCTTGATGATGGCATCGAGCATGGCCTTGATCACCTCCTGCATCTCGCCGCTCTGGTTCTTGGCATTGCCGAAGTTGAGGCCGGTGTAAGCTTCGTAGGGCACGATGCCATGTTTCGCGTACATGTTCACCACGTCGTGCGCGATGCCACCGTCACCGTAGTTGAGCGAGCCGTGCATGCGTACGTAGCTGCGGGCCTTCTCCTCGTAGCTGCGGCGGGCGATGTAGATCTTGCTGAGCGGCACGGCCGGCCCGCCCTTGCGGATCATCTCCGATTCCAGGAACGAGCCGGTGCTGTAGCTCCAGCAGGTGCCCGACGAGCCTTGGTCCTCCACCGGTGTGCCGGGCGTGGTAAGCACTTGGGTGAAACGGAAGCCCGTGGAATCGGCGCTGTTGATGCTGATCTTCCGGATCAGGTCGTCCTGTGCAGTGGCTTGGAACGAAAGCGATGCGCCGAGGGCGGCGACCACGAAGAGGTTGAGGGTACGGTTCATGCGGGTATCCCCGTTGGCGGGGCGTGCAAAGGAAGCATTTCAGGGGGAGTGGGAGAGTAACGAGTGGCGAGTAGCGAGTATACGAGTGGCGAGTCTGCGAGTGGCGAGTCTGCCGTCTCCTCGGCTTCGCTCGGAGAGACAGAGGCAGACTCGCCCACTCATTTATTCTCCATGGAAAATAAATGATCTATCTTTGCGCCGTGCAACGCCGGAACGCCCTCCGACTTCTCGCCCTGACACCTGTGGCAGCCATGACACTGCGCGAATTAGCGAAAGCTGCTGACGGCTTCGCTCCCACCCCCACCATGCCGGTGCTCTTCTTAGGGCACGGCAGCCCGATGAACGCCATCGAGGACAATCCCTTCACCCAAGGCTGGCAGCGTATGGGCAAGGACCTCCCCCACCCCAACGCCATCCTGTGCATCAGCGCGCATTGGGAAACCCGCGGCACCTACGTCACGGGCATGGACAGGCCGCGTACCATCCACGACTTCGGCGGCTTCCCGCAGGCGCTCTTCGATGTGCAGTACCCCGCACCCGGCAGCCCCGAACTGGCGCGCCTGAGCCAGGAGGCCATGACCACCGCCCATGTAGGCATCGACCATGCCTGGGGCTTGGACCATGGTGCCTGGAGCGTCATCATCCACCTGTTCCCCAAGGCCGACATCCCTGTGGTGCAACTGAGCCTGGACCGCAACCTGAAGCCCGAACAGCACTATGCACTGGCCCGTGAGCTCAGCTCCCTGCGGAAGAAGGGCATCCTGATCATCGGCAGCGGCAACATGGTACACAACCTGGGTGTGATCGACTGGCACAACCCGGATGGCGGCTTCGACTGGGCGCTGGAGGCCGGCACACGCATGAAACAGCTGATCACCAGCGGCGACCACAGCGCCTTGGTGAATTATGCCGCCAACGGAAAGGCCTTCCAACTGTCCATCCCCACGCCGGAACACTACCTGCCGCTGTTGTATACACTGGCGCTGAAGCAGGACAAGGAACCCGTTTCGCTCTTCAACGACCGGCTGGTGATGGGTTCCATCGCGATGACCAGCGTACGGATCGGATGATCGATCAGCTGATGTGGTAATTAGCTGATGCTGCTTGATGGCCGGAATTCACCCCATGACGAACTTCGCACACGCCCAACGGCATTACATCAGCTAATCAAACATGCCCCACATCGCCATCATCTCCGCCAGCGTGCGCGAAGGCCGCAAAAGCCACAACGTAGCGCTGCATATCGAACGCACACTGAAGGCCACGAGCAACACCGTGGACCTGCTGGACCTGCTGGAGTTCGACTTCCCGCTCTTCCACGAGCGGCTGAAGTTCATGAAGGAACCACCAGCGAAGGTCCTCGAGTTCGCCGAACGCATCCGCAAGGCGGACGGCATGATCATCGTGACACCGGAGTACAACGGCAGCTTCCCCGCCAGCTTGAAGAACGTGATCGACCTGCTCACCGAGGATTGGAAGGGCAAGCCGGTCTCACTTTGCACGGCATCGGGTGGTGCGTTCGCGGGAACACAAGTGATGGTCGAACTGCTGTTCCCGCTGTGGAAGATCAAGGCATGGGTGGTGCCCAGCAGCATGCAGGTACCCAAAGTACAGGAGCAGTTCGGCGAAGGTGGCGCGGTGTTGATGGACCAGGAGGGCTGGGAGCGCCGAACGAGCGTATTTCTCAATGACCTCGGCTGGGCGATGGAGGCACGGCGCAGGATGGAGGCGTGAGCGGAAGGTATCCGCAGGCATTGATGGACCGGATCACCGAGGATCCGGACCTTTGCCGTGTGGACATCGTACGGCGCACACTGGAGCGTTATGTGCAACCAACAGAGGCAGAGTGGGAACTGATCGCACCCTGCTGGCAGGAGCATGCCTTCAGCCGGGGCACGTCGGTCTGTTCCGCTGGTCAGGTGGAACAGTGGTTCTACATCGTCAGGAGCGGTGTGCAGCGCCTCTCCTTTCCGCATGATGGGTCGGATATCTGTGTCGGCTTCGCCTATGATGGCAGCTGGTGCGGTGAGTACGCCTCGTTCGTCACGCGCACGCCGGCCCGTTTCGATGTCGTGGCCGTGACCGACAGTGTGCTCGTGGGCATCGCGTACGAAGACCTCCAGCGGTTGTACCAGGAGTTGAAGGTGATGGAGCGTTTCGGACGCCTGATCCTGGAGGAGCTGCTGGTTGGCCGGGCCTTGCGGGAGATCGAGCAGCTCAGCCTGAGCGCGGAGGAACGCTATGACCGCTTGGTGAAGCGCAGCCCGCAGCTGCTGCAACTGGTGGCACAGAAGGATATCGCCAGCTACCTGCGCATGACACCGGAGACCTTCAGCCGGTTGCGCCGTCGGCGGTGATCGTTCTTGACCTGCATCAAGTGGCGCTGATGCGGCCTCCTGGTTCCTTTGCAGCATGAAAGTGGACCGACTGATCGATGAACTGGGAGCCACCCTGCGGGAACAACAGGCCCGTGCCCGGGAGATCCTGCAGTTGCCCGCAGAGCAGTTGCTTCGCAGGCCTTCGGGCGGGGCGTGGAGCGTGCTTGAAGTGTTCGAGCACCTGAACCTGAGCAGCGGCATCTATGTCCGTGGGTTGGAGGATGTGTTCGCCCGGGAGGCGGCGCGATACCGTGCGAACAGCCATTTCACGCCCGGCCTACTGGGCAACTGGTTCACCAACGGCATGAAGCCGAAGGCCGATGGCGCCATCGGATGGAAGATGCGCACCATGAAGATGTTCGACCCCGGCCGTCAGCAGGGCGCTTCGCAGGCCAGCATCGGCCGGTTCATCGAGATGTGCGACCGTTTCCTGAAACTGCTGGAACAGGCGCGCACCACCGACCTGAACAAGCTCCGCGTGGTGAGCAGCCTCGGGCCGGTCATCCGGTTCAAGGCAGGCGATGCCTTCCGCTTCCCGGTGGCCCATCAGGAGCGGCACTTCCTGCAGATCGAACGGCTGCTTCGTTCCTGAGCGCCCCGTTAAAAAGCGAAGGCCGTGCGCATGCACGGCCTTCGCTCCAGGTACCGGTCAGGACCTACCTGTTGTCCATCTCGCTGGCCTGCTTCAAGCCCTGCTCGATCATGCCGTAGAACTGATCCATCTTCGGCAGGATCACGATGCGCGTGCGGCGGTTGGTGCTCTTGTTATCGGGCGTGTCGTTGGGCACCAAGGGTACGTACTCGCTGCGCCCACCGGCCGTGATACGCGCGGGATCCACGCCGAAATCCTTCTGAAGCACGCGGGTGATGGCCGTGGCGCGCAGCACGCTCAGATCCCAGTTGTCCTTGAAGCAGTCGCGGCTGATGGGGACATTGTCCGTATGGCCCTCGATGAGCACTTCCATCTCCGGCTTGGCATTCACCACCGTGGCCACCTTGGAAAGCACTTCCTTGGCGCGTGGCGATATGTTGGTGCTGCCGCTGGTGAACACCATCTTGTCGCTGAGCGAGATGAACACCACGCTCTTCTCCACGTTCACCACCACATCGGTATCGTTCAGGTTGCCCAGCGCGCTCTTCAGGTTCACCACCAAGGCCAGCGTCACCGAGTCCTTCTTGGACAGCGCATCGTGCAGGCTGCGGATGCGCAGGTCCTGTTCCTTGATCTGCTCCAGCGATTTTTCCAGGTTCTGCGCCTCCTTCGCCGAGAGCGTGGCCATCTGGCTCACGTTGTTCAGCAGGGCGGCGTTGGTGTTGTTCAACTGGTTCACCTGGTCCTTCAGGTGCTGGTTCTTGTTCTCCACCTCGGCCAGGCGGGCATCGAGTATGGACTTCTGGCTGTTGCAGTCGCTCAGGTTGCGGTTGGCCTCCTCCAGCTTGTTCTTCAACGTTTCGTTGGAAGCCTGGATAGCCGTGTACTTCTTCTTCGAGACACAGGAGCCCAGCAGGAGCATGACGCCGAGCGAAAGAAGGATGGTACGTTTCATGGGAATGTTCGGATGGAGGCAGCGAAAGTAGTCTTCAGAAGCGGTTGCAGGGGCAACCGCAGGGGCAGTTGGCAGGGGCAGGCGCAGGAGCAGGAGCAGGGCAGGGGCAATGCCTCCTGCTCTTGCTCCTGCCCCTGCCTCCCTCTCAGCCACCAGCCACGGTGCCGCGCCGCAGCCGCTCCACTCCCATCGCGATGGTGGCGATGCCCACGAGCAACAGCATGGGTTCGGCCAACAGCCGGTGCCGCGTCTCGAAGTAGAACGCGCATTGCAGCAGGGAAAGGGCGGCCACAGCGAGGAAGATCGCCATCAGGCTGCGATGCCTGAACACCGCCACCTGCACCAGCAGCAACACGAACAGCAGGACCGCGTACATCTTGTACACCGCCATGGCCCAGCCCATCTCGGCTCCATGCCCCAGGCCCGGGTGCGACCGGAAAAGCCAGAAGTTCCGCAGCTTGATACCCAGCATGCGCCACCACAGCCCCGGCTCTTCACGCACCTCGGCCTCCCACTTGGCCTTGAAGAACGCCGACCGCTCCGCAGCATCCATCCGCAGGATACGCTCGCATTCCGGTGGGGATAGCAGTATCCGGTAATCCGTGCCATCGGCAAGGTGGCCCGATCCTTCGGTCTCCTCCTGCAGGCCCATCCAGATCATCTGATCGGTTACCGATGTGAGCTGGTACCGACCCGTGGCCGCGTGGTTGCGCAGCACCCAGCTGCCCACCGGACCGAAGAGCAGAAGCAGCAGCAGGGCGTTCAGCGCGAGCCTGTCCCACCTGAGCAGGGAGCGCCCATGCCGCAGCACGAAGGGAAGCAGGAACACCCCGAGCGTAGGCCGGTCCAACACCGCCAGCCCAGCCAGCGCGAAGAGCGCAACGAGCGATACCCGGCGCGCCGGATCGGCCGTGAAGGACGCATGGAGAAGGGCCGTGGCCAGCAGCATGTCCCACGCGAACGGATGCACCATGCGCACCTGATAGTAGGCAAGGAACGGGCTTAGTCCGGTGAGCAGTGCCGTGTCCCATGCCACGCGGTCGGCATGGCGGCTGCCCCGCAGGATGTTCGCTGCCGTGCGCTGGATCAGCAACGCCGTGAGCGTGCCGCAGAGCACTTGGAACACGAGCATCGCCGTAAGGCCCAGCCCGGCCAGCCGGAAGATGGCGAGGATGGCGGTATGCACCGGCATCTGGAAGGCATGGTCCCACGAGCCGAGGTAATAGTGGCGGAACTCCCCGGAGGCGATCCACTCCAAGGCCATCGTATGCGTTTCGAACACTTGGTCCGCGCGCAGGAGGAAAAGCTTCAGTACCGCCGGACCCAGCAGCACCACAAGCCACAGGAGGACCGGTCCTCTCCTACCGGGCATCGGGCTGGGGGCGGTTGCGTGGCATGGGCGCCCAAAAGTAGCGGGCCGCTTCCCGGCGACAGGAGCTCACGAGTAGCAGAACTTGTCGCAGTTCGGGGCCAACCATAGAAATACACAGATCTCACAGATGAGGCTATCTGTGACATCTGCGCCATCTGTGGTTCAAAAAATGAGAGTCCGCCGCATGGCGGACGAACTACAACAGAGGTCTAAATTTCGCAGCATGACGGATCATAGCGCAGCCTTCGAGGCCAACCGCCTTGCGTGGAACGAGCGCACCAAGCTGCACGTAGGCTCAAAGTTCTACGATGTGGAAGGCTTCGTGGCGGGGCGGAACTCGCTCACCGCCCTTGAACTGGAACTTGCCGGTGCGGTGGCCGGGGCCGATGTGCTTCACCTGCAATGCCACTTCGGGCAGGACACGCTCTCGCTCGCCCGGCTGGGTGCGCACGTCACCGGACTGGACCTTTCTGATGCAGCCATCGCGGAAGCGGAGAAGCTGGCCGCACGCTGCGGGCTGAACGCGCAATGGGTGGTGGGCAACGTGCTGGACCATCGCCCGGAATTGGATGGGCGCTTCGATGTGGTCTTCACCAGCTACGGCACCATCGGCTGGCTTCCCGACCTCAAACCTTGGGCGGCCAACATCGCGTGTTACCTGAGGCCCGGTGGCAGGCTCGTCTTCGTGGAGTTCCATCCTGTGGTGTGGATGTTCGATAACGACTTCTCCCGCGTGGCCTACTCCTACTTCAACCGCGAGCTGATCGTGGAAGAGGAACAAGGCTCCTACGCCGACCGCGACGCATCGGTGAAGCTGGCCTCCTACACGTGGAACCACGATCTGGCCGAAGTGCTCACCGCGTTGCTCGGTGCCGGGTTGCGGCTGGAACGGTTCGTTGAACTGGATGGCTCACCGCACGATTGCTTCAACAATACGGTGCAGGGCGAAGACGGCCTGTTCCGCATCAAGGGCATGGAAGGGCGCATCCCCATGGTGTATGGATTGGTGGCGGTGAAGGAGGGGTGAAAGCCTTTGATATACGCGCGCTGAACAAGGCCCTCGCGATGTACTTTAGCCTCAATGTCCCCGTTGTTCAATCGCTGACCCGAAGAGCCATGTCCGCATTACGCTTCTCGCTCCTTCTGCCGCTCATCGTTCTGGTGAGCATTTCCCAAGGCCAAGCCGACAACACGCGGCGCTGGACCATCGGGGTGGGCGGAGGCGCCGGGTTGGGCTACCGGACCCTTTCACGCACGGCACCGTCCACGATGGCCGATGTCGTCATCCGCTCGCGCGATGAGCAGGAAGAGCCACGCATCGCCTTTGGTGGGCACGTAGGTGTGGGTCGCCAGCTATCGCGCCGCATTGGGATAGAGGCAGGCATCGGCTACATGCAACTCGGCTGGCAATATCAGGTCACCATCAGCGGCCTCAGCTTCGGCGATATGATCGACCCGCGTCGTGGCTTCATCTACCAGACCGATGATGTCGCGATCCCGGAACGGTTCACATCCAGCACCATCTTCCACTACCTCGATCTGCGGCTGGGCGCGACCTTGACCTTGGGCAACGGGCGCTGGCGTTCGGTATCGGCCTTGGGCGTGGCCCCCGCGCTCTTGATCGCAACACGTATCCACACGCGCAACGAATACAGCGATGGGCGGCGCACGCACGACAGCCGTGAGCCGGTGGATACGTTCAACACCTTCAACCTTTTCCCCTACTTCGGCACCGGGGTAGCCTTCCATCCGGGCGGACGCTGGGAATGGCGGCTGCAACCTTCGGTGCGGTATGGCGCCATGCGGATCATCGACACGCCGATCACCGCACATGTCTTCAGCGGCACCGTGGACTTAGGTGTACGGTTCGCGTTGTGATACAAAAGCGATAGGGCACTGGACCTGTTCTGGAACGCCCCTCCTTCCACAGCATCCTGTTCGCCTTTTCGCAGCCTGAGCCACCAGCCCCGCCCCCCGCGCCCGGTCCTTTGCACACATGGCCCTCAGCCGCTTCTGGACCTTCATCCTGCTGCTCAGCATCGGTTACGTGCTCATCATGCTGGGCACCGGCAGGCAGTACAGTTTGGGCAGCTTGATCAACGGCAAACAGGGCGAGCCGCTGGTGGTGGGTGAAACGGATACGGTCGCCTTCGCGAACACCGCGTTGCTCGCGAGTATCCGGTCGGAAGGCCCGGTGCAGCAGGGCGATACCACGTACAGCATCAGCAAGAGCGGCACCTTGGTGACGAGCGTGGGCACCCAGCCCGCCGACGGCCTTTTCGCCACGTGCCGCAACACCATCACCGACCTGTGGCTGCCGCTGATCGGCTACCTCACCTTCTTCTGCGGCCTGCTGAACCTGTTGATCGATTCGCGCGCCATGGAGAAGGTGGCCCGCTTCCTCTCCCCCGTCTTCCACCGCGTGTTCCCCGAGCTGCGCAAGGACCACCCGGCCTATGGGTTCATGACCTTGAACTTCGCCGCCAACTTCCTCGGGCTGGACAGCGCCGCCACGCCCTTCGGCCTGAAGGCCATGGAGAGCATGCAGGAGGACAATCCGCAGAAGGACCGCGCCACCAACAGCCAGATCATGTTCCTGTGCCTGCATGCGGCGGGCCTCACCCTGCTGCCCACCAGCATCATCGGCTACCGCGCGGCGCAGGGTGCGGCCAATCCGGCGGACATCATGATCCCCTGCATCATCACCAGCTTCGTGGGCACCTTGGTGGCGCTCTTCCTCGTGGCCGCGAAACAGCGCATCAACCTCTTCAACCTGCCGGTGATGCTCGGCGTGCTTGGTGTGAGCGTGGTCATCGGTGGGCTGATGGCGTACATCAGCGGGCTGGCCGGTGCAGCCAAGTTCCATTTCACCGACAACCTCAGCAACGGCATGCTGCTGGTGATCATCGGCCTGATCGTGGGTTATGCCTTCCTCGTGGAACGCTACTTCACGGAGAAGGGCACCAACATGTTCGACAGCTTCGTGCATGGTGCCAAGGACGGGTTCACCACAGGCCTGCGTGTGCTGCCCTACATGCTGGCCATGCTCGCGGCCCTCAGCATCTTCCGCAACAGCGGCCTCATGGGTATCGTGATGGACGGCCTCTCGTGGACCCTCGCCTTCGTGGGCGTGGACAAACAGGTGATCGATGCCATCCCCGTAGCCCTCATGCGTCCCTTCAGCGCCGGTGGCTCGCGCGGTTTCATGCTGGATGCCATGAAGACCTACGGCGCCGACAGCATCACCGGGCAGTTGAGCTGCCTGTTCCAAGGCGCGGCCGAGACCACCTTCTACGTGGTGGCCCTGTACTTCGGCAGCGTGAACGTGAAGGACAGCCGGTACACGCTCGGCATCATGCTCCTCGCCGACCTCGCCTGTGTGATCACGGCGGTGTTCGTGGTGAAGCTGTATTTCTGAGTTTCGGAAGGGGTAAGGGATAGTTGTCAGTTGTCAGGGACCAGTTGTCAGGCAATGCCCACCTCCGGCTTCTGCACAGTGCTTCCATTGCTCCATTCCTCCCATTGTTCCATTGCTCCCATTTCCTTCAAACCTGCGCGGGGTCTCCTGAAAGGGACCCTGCGCTTCGTGACGAAGAGCGCAGGGTCCTCTTCGAGAGACCCTCTGCGCAGGTCTGGATGAAGCAAAGGGTGGTACCAGCAAGCTTATCAAGCATAGCGCGGGCGCTATTCGGAGGCACTTTTGCTCCATTGCCCAATTGCTCCATTGTTCCATTTCCTCCATTGCTTCATTGCTTCTCCATTTCCCCAGCATGTCGGGCGCACCACCGGAAGAGCGATCTTCGCGGCCTTCAACGCCATGCCTAAACTTCCGACCACGCTCAAGATCAAGAAGCTCCGTTCGCCCATCCACGGCAACGGTGTCGTAGCCACGGCCCCCATCCGCAAGGGTGAGGCCATCATTCAATACAAGGGTCGCCTGCTGACCCACGACCAAGCCGACGAACAGTACCACGGCGATGTGAGCAGTGGCCACACCTTCCTGTTCACGCTCAACGACGACTGGATCCTCGACGCGAACGTGCGCGGCAACGTGGCCCGGTGGATCAACACCAGCTGCGAGCCCAACGCCATCGCGTACATCCACAGCGAGAAGAAGAAGAACCCCGACCCGAAGAAGGACACGGTGATCATCGAGGCCCTGCGTGCCATCAAGCCCGGTGAGGAGATCACCTACGACTACGGCTTCGAGTTCGAGGTGCCGTACACGGCCAAATTGCTGAAGACATGGGCCTGCCACTGCGGCTCGAAGAAATGCCGGGGCACCATGCTGAACGGCAAGAAGTACAAGGCTTTCGTGAAGGCGAATCCGGGGTGGAACAAGTAGAATGCAGGAGCAGTTGGCACACCCTTTGCCTTCTCGCACCGAATTAGCTTTACGCTCATGAAAAGGACCATTCTCCTCGCCGTTTGTTCCGTCGCGTTGGCGCTGGGTGTGCATGCCCAGGACGATGCCCGCAGCAAGGCCGTGATGGACAAGCTGCTCGCCAAGGCCAAGACGTGGACCAGCTTCGAGGCCGACTTCAGCAGCCGCCTGCAGAACGCCAAGGACAAATTGGATGTGAAGCAGGAGGGCAACATGAAGGTGAAGGGGAAGAAATTCCGTCTGGCGCTGGACAAGAACACCATCATCAACGATGGCACCACGCTGTACACCTATAACAAGGAGGCCAACGAAGTGAACCTGAGCGACCCCGCCGACATGGATCAGGAGCTCGACCCCTCCAAATTGTTCACCCAGTACGAAAAGGGTTTCAAGAGCGCCTTCGTGGACGAGAAGGCCGATGCTGCTGGCGTGGTGGTGCAGACCGTGAAGCTCTTCCCCATCGACCCGAGCAAGAAGGCCTACCATACCGTCATCATCGCCGTGGACAAGGCGAAAGTGGAGCCGAAGAGCATACAGGTGCTCTACAAGGATGGCAACCAAGTGACCTATACGCTGAAGAAGTTCATGGCCAACCCCGAGCTGGCCGATGCGCTCTTCACCTTCGACAAGAGCAAGTTCCCCGGCGTGGAGGTGAACGACATGCGCTGAATAACCGTTTGCAGTTCCCTTGGAACCGCAGACGGGGTCACGGACCGGAAGAAGGTCAAAGTAGTTGTCGGTTGTCAGGGGGCAGTTGTCAGTCTCCTTGATGAGACTGCTGGAGAGGTCTACGGAAGCAGGCATTTCCTGACAACTGCCCCCTGACAACCGACAACTATCCCCCTCATGGTACCAGCCTCCCTCTCCTTTTGCGAACAGCCGGGCCGGATGGGGTTAACTTAGCACCCACCAGTCCGCCGCACAGCCGCATGATCGTACAGGACCCCTCCCACGTCCCCCTGAGCCCGGCACAGAAAGCGCGCCGGATCAACATGGACCGCGACCTGTACGGCACCTTCGCCGAGATCGGTGTGGGGCAGGAAACGGTGCGCCACTTCTTCCGCGCAGGCGGCGCCTCGCAGACCATCGCGAAAGCGATGAGCGCATACGACAAGGATTTCAGCAATGCGATCTACGGCAGCGAGCCCGGCAACCGGTTCGTATGTGAGAGCCGCCTCACCAACATGCTGCAGCATGAGTACCGGCTGATCACCGAACGCCTCTCCCGCGCCGACCACCCCACGAAGAAGTTCTTCACCTTCGCCAACACCGTGGCAGGCAGCACCTTCGAGCGCCCACACAGCGGCCACGGCTGGATCGGCGTGCGCTTCCAGACGGCGCCCGACGCGCCCACGAACGACGTCATCATCCACGTGCGCCTGCACGATCCGGACATCAGCCTGCAGCAGGAGAGCATCGGCGTGATGGGCGTGAACCTGCTCCATGGCTGCCTCATGCACCATCAGGACCCGCAGACCATCATGACCGCGTTGTACGACAACGTGAGCAGGCACGTGGTGGAGGTGGACATGATCCAGATGAACGGGCCGGTGTTCGCCCATGTGGACAACCGCCTGTTGAGCCTGCAGCTGGTGAAACGCGGCTACACCGATGCCGTGCTCTTCGGCCCCGATGGGCAGAACCTCCAAGCCAGCGAGGCGCTGTACAAGAAGAACATCCTCGCCATCCGCGGCAGCTTCCGCCCGGTGACGAAGGTGAACATCGACATGATCATGAACGGCTACAACATGTTCATCAAGGAACAGCGTGTGGACCGTCAAAACCTGCAGGTGCTCTTCGAGATCACCTTGAACAACCTGCGCGCCGACACCGGCGATGTGGACGAGAAGGACTTCATCGACCGTGCCGACATCCTGTGCTCGCTGGGCCAGACCGTGCTCATCAGCAACTATCAGGAGTACTACAAGCTGGTGGAGTATTTCAGCCGCTACACCAAGGCCCGCATGGGCGTGATCCTCGGGGTGAACAACCTGATCGACGTGTTCGACGAGAAGTACTACCGCCACCTCAACGGCGGCATGCTCGAAGCGTTCGGCATCCTCTTCACCCGCGACCTGAAGATCTACGTGTACCCCAGCCGCGAGAAGGAGAACGAGGAGATCATGACCACGGCCAACATGCCGGTACACCCGCGCCTGAAGCCCCTCTACGACTACCTGCTGTTCAACAAGCGGATCGTGGACATCAACTCCTTCGATCCCGATGTGCTGCACATTTTCAGCAAGCACGTGCTGGAACTGATCCGCCAAGGCAGGCCGGGCTGGGAGGATCTGGTGCCGCCTTACGTGGACAACATGATCAAGGACAACAAGCTGTTCGGGTACAAGCCCACGACCAAAGGCGCCGGGATGGCGCAGGCGTGAGCGTTACCCGACCGACGTACCGGCATTGAGCGTTCATGCCGAAACTCCTGCGAACATCTTTCCTTGCGCTGGGCATGGCGGCGCTGCCGATGCTGCATGCCCAAGACCTTGCAGAACGCTTCCCCGCCCCTTCCGGCGCCCGAAGATCCGTCGCAGCCCCCAACTCCTTCGCCGCGTGGTTGCGCAATGTTCCCTTGCTGCCGACAGGTGCTCCGGTGCTGCTGCACACCGGCGGGCACAAGTCGCGTCAGGATGTGCATGCCGCCGTGCTGGACATCAGCGTGGGCCGCAAGGATCTTCAGCAGTGCGCCGATGCCGTGATACGGTTGCGCGCCGAGCACCTGTACAGCCGTGGGCGATCCGATGAGATCCACTTCAACTTCACGAACGGCTTCCGGGCGGACTTCCGCCGCTGGATCAACGGGCAACGGATCCAGATCGAAGGATCGCATGGCACACGCTGGTATGGAGGTGCGAAGCCGGACAGTTCGCACGCCTCCCTCCTCGCCTATCTGGACGTGGTATTCACCTACGCGGGCACGTTGAGCCTGAGCAAGGAACTGAAGCCCACTGGCACCGCGCCGATCGAGGCTGGCGATGTTTTCATCCAAGGCGGAAGTCCGGGGCACGCGGTGATCGTGCTCGATGTGGCCGAACTGAAGGATGGCCGACGTGCCTTCCTGCTCGCACAGAGCTACATGCCCGCACAGCAGATCCACGTGCTGAAGAACATGCAACGCCCCGACATGGGTGCATGGTACATCGAAGGCGATGGCGACCGGCTACGAACGCCCGAGTGGACCTTCGCATGGAGCGACCGGAAACGTTGGTGACGTACGGATCGTGGCGTGGCCCGCGTTGTCCGGGAAACACCACGCACCATGCAGACCGCGTTGCTTCCCCCGCTCCTGCTGCCGTTGCTGCTGCCCATTCATGCGGCCGAAGAAGAGACTGCGTTGGACCATGCCGTGAAGGCTGGGATGATCTCCGTGAGCGCACAGAGCACCGGCGGCCACAGCGACAAGTGCCTTATGGTGGAACTGGTGAACCATACCGATCACCCGGTGCGCACCACGGTACCCGCCGGATGGCTGATGCAGAACAGCGATCCCGAGGCGCAGGACCTGATGATCGTGGATCTCCTGCCGGTGGACCTGCCGCCGCATGGAAGCCGGAGCGTGGCGTGCAAAGCCTATTGCGTGGAAAGCACCGACCGATCGCCCACGGCTGGCACGGCTTTGCGTTCCATGGGCATGGCCCGCGCCACGTGGGTGAAGCTGGCGGAACACCTGTTGAAGAACGATGCGACCGCCGATGATGCGCAAGCCGCCGTGTGGGCCGTGGCGAACGGGCACGACATCGCCGCCATCGGTGCCTCCAACACCAGCCTGCGGAAGTTCGTGGCGGAGCTGACCGGGCGTGAAGTGCCGTGGTACGCCAAGAACTACGCGCCACCCACGGAGGAAGGACGTGTGTTCTCCGATGTGCCCACCACCGTCCATGGCGAGATCGACTTCCGCCTGAACACCCATGGCGTGGTGACCGTGCTTGTCCACAATGCCCAAGGCCAGCTGATGCGGACCATCGGTAAGGAACGCCACCTCGGCCCCGGCGCATATGACATGGAGATCGACCTTACCGTGCAAGGCTGGGCCAAGGGCACGTACACCATCCAGTTCTTCGTGGATGGATCGCGGCTGCTGAAACGGCTGCAGTTCGAGGTGTGATACCTGCCGGATGTACGCGACCTTTATGCCCCATGTACGCACAGGAGTTCCGCACCTCGCATTCGTTCCAAGGCCATAAGGCGGCGGTATACGCGCTGGGCGCGGGCCATGCGCCGGGCACCTTCCTAAGTGCCGGTGGCGAGGGCATCGTGGTGCGATGGCAACTGGACCGGCCCGAACAAGGTGAAGCCATCGTGAACGCGGGCGAAGCGGTGTTCAGCCTTCACCTCCTCGCAGAACAAGAACGTCTGCTGATCGGCACCGGCAGCGGCCGCCTGCTGGCGATCGACCTGCGCAGCGGGAAAGCGGTGCAGGCGATCGAGGCGCATACCAAGGGCATCTTCCGCATCTGCCCGATAGATGCCAACACCGTGGCCTGCGCGGGCGGTGATGGAGCCTTGAGCACATGGCACGTTCCGCATGAACGCACCTCGCCGTTGGCCCCACTGCGACGGATCCCGCTCTGCGATGAGAAGCTGCGCGACATCGTGCCGGGCACACAGCGGATCGCCGTTGCCTGTGGCGATGGCTCCGTGCGCGAACTGGCGCCGGGCACGCTGAACGAGGTGGCAAGGATCGAAGGCCATGGGAGCGGCACCAACGCCGTACACTACCACCCCGCGAAGCCCGTGCTGTTGAGCGGCGGAAAGGACGGCGAACTGCGCATCTGGCGGTCCGATGGCTCGCTCCTGCATGCCGCAGCGGCCCACAAAGGCTCGGTGTATGTGGTGACGGTCGATCCCTCGGAACGGTGGCTGGTGACGGCGGGTCGTGATGCCTTGGTGAAAGTGTGGGAAGCGGCGACGCTTGACCCTGTGGCACGGTCGGCACGCGACCGTTCGGGACATACCCACTCGGTGAACGCCGCGATCTGGTGTGAAGGGTCGCTGATCACCGCCAGCGACGACCGTTCGATCCGAAGCTGGCGGATGCCGGTGTGATCAAGGAGGGCCGAACGATCAGCCCCAATGCTTCACATACCAAGGCACGGCCTTCCGAAGCCCGGCGCGCAGGTCGATGGTCGGTGCGTAGCCCAGCAATTCCCTCGCCTTGCTGATGTCGGCAAGCGAATCGCGGATGTCGCCTGCGCGTTCAGCAACGAAATCCACGCCCACCTGCGCGATGGCCGGTTCGATGGCCGAAAGCTCGCTGCGCAATACATCCACGAGTTCCATCAAAGTGGTGCGCGCCCCGTAGGCCACGTTGAACACTTCGCCCACGCAGCGCGGATCGCGCACATCCAATGCCTGTGCGATCACACGCGCCACGTTACCCACGTAGGTGAAATCGCGCGACTGCAGGCCGTCGCCGTGGATCTGCGGGGCCTTGTGCTTCAGGAACGCCTGGATGAACTTCGGGATGGCTGCGGCATACGGCCCTTCAGGATCCTGCCGCTCGCCGAACACGTTGAAGAAACGCAGCCCCATGGTGTCGAGGCCGTGCAGGCGGGTGTACAGTTGCGCATACACCTCGTTGGTCACCTTCGTCACCGCATAGGGCGAAAGCGGGCGGCCGATGTGTGCTTCGCGTTTCGGCAGTTCCTTGGAATCGCCATACACGCTGGAGCTTGATGCGTAGATGAACCGTGTGATGCCCTCGAAGCGCGCGGCTTCCAGCATATTGAGGAAGCCCGTGAGGTTGGTGGCATGCGAGGCCAGCGGATCCCTGATGGAGCGCGGAACAGAGCCCAGCGCGGCCAGATGCACGACCGCTTCTACACCCTCTGCGGCTCTGGCACAATCGGCGGCGGATCGGATATCGCTTTCCACGAACTCGAACTCAGGCAGCCCTTCGAGGTGGGCGATATTGTCCTGCCTGCTCGTGGCGAGGCTATCCATGCAGCGCACGGTATGGCCTTCCGCAAGCAGCGCATCGCATACGTGGCTGCCTATGAAGCCCGCCCCGCCGGTGACGAGGATGTGGCGCGGATGTTTGAAGGTCATTGGTGGAACTGCGCGGTGGTGCTTCAAGGAAGCGCGTCCCAAAAATAGCGGTGCATGTGAGTGATGGGCGTGTGGATCGCGAAGAATATCCATGATCCGGCCTTGATCGCGGCGGTGTGCCCGGATCGTGGTGATCGTGCGTTCGTGATCTCGGAAAGCCCTTGGGAACACCCGCCATGACCACCTTTGCACGCATGTTCCGCCGCTTGCTCAGCCACCTCTGGCCGGTAAATGAAGCCCATGCCGATGGCCTCCACGGTGAACTCGCCGTGCGCTGGGAGGCCGGCCGGAAGGTGCTCAATTCCGCACAGGGCAACCAGAGCTTCGGGGCGCTGCACCGCGTATGGCAGGATGTGTTCACCCACTTGGCCCTGCACAAGGCACCGCCGCGCAGTGTGCTGTTGCTGGGCTTGGGAGGTGGCAGCGTACCGGCGATCCTGCGCACGGAACTCGGCATCGGTGCGCCCATCACCGCCATCGAACTGGACCCGGCGATGGTGAAGCTGGCCCGCAGACATTTCGGACTGGACAGTCACCAAGGCTTGGAGGTGATCATGGGCGATGCCACGATCCAGGTGCATGCCCTGCGCCAACGCTTCGACCTGGTGCTGGTGGACCTCTTCGCCGATCTTGACCTGGCCCGGGGAGTGGACTCCCGCGCCTTCCTGCACGGCCTGCGCGACCGCTGCGGCGAGGGTGGAACGGTGTGCTTCAATACCGTGGCGTACGATGAGGAAAGTGACCGCAGGTGCCAGGCCGTCCATGACCATGCGCTTGCCGTGTTCGGCCGGGTGGATGAACTGCGCTTGGAGGAATTGAACCGTGTGTTCATCCTATCGTGAGCAACATTCGCCAACCGCATCCCATCCTTCCGATGAATGGCCCGAACTTTGGTCCGTGGGCTATTGTGCCCGGAAAGGATCGGTGAGCACGCGCCCACATAGTCTGATACTGAGCCTGTTGCTGGGGAGCGCCCTGCTCCACGGGCAGCCGTGTGCCATCACCATCGGCAACGATACCACGATCTGCGAGGGACAGTCCGTGACATTGAGCGCACCGGCGGGATTCCCTGACTACCTCTGGAGCACGGGGGAAACAACCCCTTCCATCGTTGTTGGTGCAGCAGGGACCTACTGGGGACAGGCGAGCTACCCTTCGGGCGAACTCGTCACGAACGGCGACTTCAACGCGGGGAACACCGGTTTCAGCACGTCGTTCAACTACAACAGCGATCTGACGACCGATGGGAACTACTGGATCGGGACGAACGCCAACAGCTATCATTCGCAATGGCAGGGCACCGGCAACGGCTCTTTCCTGATCGTCAATGCCGGGTGGATGAACTCCTGGTGGACTCCTTGGTGCCAGACACTGGACCTTTGTCCCGGACAGACGTACACCCTCAGCGTACGGCTCATGAGCCTTGCTGCATCGGGACCTCCGCTTCTGGACTGGTCAGTAGATGGGGTGCATCAAGGGTTGGTGATGCAGACCGGTACACAAGGAGTGTGGACGACGTTCTCTCAGACCTGGACCACAGGACCAACCCAGACCAGTGCTTCGATCTGTCTGGTGCTCCTCAGCGGGCATGGCGTGGGCAACGACGTGGGCATCGATGATGTGAGCATTTCCGGCACCATGGTCCTGCGCGACGAGGTGGATGTTAGCGTGACCCCGCTCCCGGACTTCGACTTGGGACCGGGCGCGACCTTGTGCGATGGCCAGAACCTTGTGCTGGACGCGGCCGTGGTGGGCGGCAGCTACGTGTGGCACGATGGCAACACCTCACCTGGCTACGTGGTGAGCGGGCCGGGCGTGTACAGTGTGACCGTTACGGCGAACAATTGCTCGGCCACCGATGCCATCACCGTGAACTACAACCCGCTTCCCGTGGTGGATCTCGGGCCGGACCTCACCTTGTGCGATGGTGAGACCACTGTGCTGAACGCAGCCGTACCGGGTGGCACGTATACGTGGCACGATGGAAGCACGGATCCATCCTTCACGGTGTCCGGGCCGGGCACGCATTCGGTACAGGTGCGGGTGAACAACTGCCCCGCCTACGATGCCGTGGACGTAACGTACAACCCGAACCCGGTGGTGGACCTTGGGCCGGACATCGTGGCGTGCGAGGGCGAGACCGTGACGCTCGACGCCACCACCCCGGGCGCCTCCTATGCGTGGTCCGATGGCAGCGGCATGGCCACCTTGGATGTGACGAGCGATGCGAGCCGGTCAGTGCAGGTGACGGTGGATGGCTGTTCCGCATCCGATGCCGTGAACGTGAGCTTCGACCCGATGCCCGTGGTGGATCTTGGGCCTGACCGGACCGTCTGTCCGGGAACGGCCGTGCTGCTGGATGCCACCACGCCCGGCGCCACCTACCTGTGGCCCGATGGATCCACGGCGCCCACCTTCTCTGCCGCCGCACCCGGCACATACACCGTGGAGGTAACGGTGAACAACTGCACGACGACCGATGCCTTCGTGCTCAGCAACTTCACCTTGCAGACGGTCGATCTGGGGCCGGACCTCACGATCTGTCAGGGACAAGGCATCACCATCGGCGCCACGGTGCCCGGGGCCACGTATGCGTGGAGCACTGGCGCCACCAGCAACACCATCGGCGTATCCATGGCCGGCACGTATTGGCTCGATGTGACGCTGAACGGCTGCGTGGTGCGCGATGAAGTGGAGGTGTTCGTGACACCGTTGCCCGCCTTCGACCTCGGTATGGACCGCACGATCTGCCCCGGCACCACCACCCTGCTCGATGCGACCGTATCCGGCGGCACCTATGTGTGGAGCACCAGCGCCACCACGCCTACCATCAACGAAGGTCCCGGCAGCTATACGGTAACAGTGACCGCCGACAATTGCAGCCGCACCGATGCCATCACCATCAACGCATGGCCTGCACCCGCAGTGGATCTTGGGCCCGATGTGACCCTCTGCCCCGGCACACCGCTCACGCTGGATGCCACGCTGGCCGGTGCTACCTACGTATGGCAGGATGGATCGACCAACGCAACACTCACGATCATTGGCAACGGAACCTATTCCGTGACACGCACCGATGCCAACGGCTGCATCAGCAGCGATGCGATCACCGTGAGCTACGATGCGCCCGCACCGATCGACCTCGGCGCCGATGCCGTGCTCTGTCAGGGTGAAGACCTGACCTTGGATGCGACCGTGGCTGGTGCCAACTATCTGTGGAGCACCGGCGCCACCACGCCCACGATCACGGTGAATGCCGCCGACATCTACTCCGTGGTGGTCACACAAGGGAACTGCACCGTGTATGATGCCATCAACGTACAGGTGGAAGCGAGGCCCACGGTGGACATCGGCGATGATGCCACGCTCTGCCCCAGCGAGACGATCGTGCTGGATGCAACCGGCCCGGGACTGAGCTACGACTGGAGCACCGGAGCCACCACGCCCACCATCACCGTTACGGCGAACGGCACCTATTCCGTTACCGTCACCAACGCGGCCAATTGCACCGCCACCGATGCCGTCACCATCACCTACGCCGCACCCGGCGCGGTGGACCTCGGCCCGGACATCGCCCTTTGCGCCGGAGAGAGCATCACGCTGGATGCCACATTGCCGGGTGCCACGTACGCGTGGAGCAACAGTGCCACCACGCCCACGATCACGGTGAACACGGCTGGCACCTATTCCGTCGTGGTAACGCAAGGCAACTGCACGGTGGGCGATGCCGTGGATGTGGTGATCCATCCGCTTCCGCAGGTCGATCTTGGTGCCGATGTGACGCTATGTGCCGGTGAGGGCATCACCCTCGATGCCACATGGCCCGGTGCCTCCTACATGTGGAGCAATGGAGCCACCACACCCTCGATCACCGTGGATGCCACAGGCACCTATGGCGTGGATGTGACGATGAACGGCTGCACGGCTTCGGATGCGATCGACGTGACCGTGCTCTCGGCCACCGCAGTGAACATCGGGCCTGACGCCACGATCTGCGACGGCGAGGCGGCGATACTTGATGCCACCACGCCCGGCGCCACCTACCTGTGGAGCAACGGTGCCACCACCTCCACCATCAGTGTGATCGCGACCGGCACGCACAGCGTGGAGGTCTTCAGC
>JAHBUM010000110.1 GCA_019638075.1 Flavobacteriales bacterium
CTCCACGACGCTCTTCCGATCTAGGCCACCATCTGGGTGAAGCTGGCGGCCCATTTCTGCGCGGTCTTCGGCCCTTCCTCGGTCTGCCCCAGCACGAAGGGGATGATGCCCTCGAACTGTACGTAGCGGTCGCTGAGGCCCACGCCGCTGGATACCTTCAGCGGATCGTCCATGCCGTTGAGCAGGATCATCAGCACCGCCTCGTCGATCTCGTCTATCGGGGTGTTCAGGTCGTGGCCGTGCAGGTGCAGCACCGCTTCCACCTGCTTGAACACCCATGAGCCTTTGTATGTGCCCAACGGCACGATGGCGCCGCGCTTCACGCTCTTGCTGCGGTCGGGGATGATCCGGTCCAGCGCCACTTCCGTGACCTGACCAAGGCCGCTGCATCGCGGGCATGCGCCGTAGGGCGAGTTGAAGCTGAAGAGGTTCGGCTCGGGTTCCTCGTAGGCGATGCCGCTGGTGGGGCACATCAGGTTGCGGCTGAGGTAGCGGCCCTGCTCGGTCTTCGCGTCCACCACCATCAGGTTGCCCTTGCCGTACTTCATGGCGGTGGCGCACGTCTCGGTGAGGCGCTTGCGGTCGCCCTCCTTCACCTTCAGCCTGTCGATCACCAGCTCGATGTCATGCACCTTGTAGCGGTCCAGACGTGGGCGTGTAGCCAGTTCCACCACCTTCCCATCCACCCGCGCGCGCAGAAAACCTTGGCGGATGAACTGCTCGAACAGTTCGCGGTAATGGCCCTTGCGTCCGCGTATGATGGGCGCGAGGATCAGCACGTCCTTGCCGTCGTAGTCGCCGATCACGAGGTCCACGATCTGCTTCTCGGTGTACCGCACCATCGGCTCGCCGGTCACATGGCTGAAGGCATCGGCCACGCGGGCGTAGAGCAGGCGCAGGAGGTCGTAGATCTCGGTGATGGTGCCCACCGTGCTGCGCGGGTTGCGGCTGATGGTCTTCTGCTCGATGGCGATCACGGGGCTGAGGCCGGTGATCAGGTCCACGTCGGGCCGCTCGATGCCGCCGAGGAACTGGCGTGCGTAGGCGTTGAAGGTCTCGATGTAGCGGCGCTGCCCTTCGGCGTGGATGGTGTCGAAGGCGAGGGAGCTCTTGCCGCTGCCACTTAGCCCGGTGATCACCACCAGCTTGTCGCGCGGTATTCGCACGTCGATGTTCTTCAGGTTGTGGACGCGCGCACCGAGCACCTCGATGTGGTCCTCATCCATCAGCGGTATGTTCTCCGGGGCGGCCTTCGCGGCCGTCTTCCCCTTCTTCGTGGTGTCCTTCTTCAAGGTCTGTCGTCGGGGCTGGCTCAGTCCTCCGCCGGTGCGGAGTCGAAGCCTTCCGCAGGGAGCAGCACGGTGTAGGCGCGGCTCTCGCGGTTGGTCAGCTGGCTGTCGCGCAACCACGGATTGAGCAGTTTCACTGTCTTGTAATCGGTGCCGTTGGCGATGGCCCAGTCGGCCAGATCGGCCACGGGGCCTTTGATGGTGGTGGTGCGGGTGCGGTAGGGTGCGTACAGGTCCTTCTTCCGCAGGTGGAAGCCGTACCGTTCGGGGTCGCGCAGGATCTCCTTCATGGCGAGGATGCGGTACACGTAGCGGCCCGTTTCCTCGTTCAGCAGCAGATCGAAGTAGTTGTCGCGCTTCTGGCGGCCCAACTGCTTGTCCACGCCGCCCTGCCCCAGGTTGTACGAGGCGGCGGCCAAGGCCCAGTTGCCGTATTTCTTGTATGCGTTGCGCAGATACTTACAGGCGGCCACGGTGCTCTTCTGCACGTGGTAGCGCTCGTCCACCTCGGCGTTCACTTCAAGGCCGTGGCTCATGCCGGTCTCCTTCATGAACTGCCAGTAGCCGGTGGCTCCGGCGGGCGACACCACGTTGGTAAGCCCGCTCTCGATCACAGCGATGTACTTCAGGTCGTCGGGGATGCCTTCGCGCTTCAGGGTCTCCTCGATCATGGGGAACCAGCGCGCAGCGCGTTTGTGTGCCAGCAGGGTGTTGCTCTGCCAGTAGGTGTTCACCAGCAGCTCGCGGTCCAGCCGTTCGCGCACATCGAGGCGGTCCAGCGGCACCGGCTCGCCGCAGAAGGTGAGCTCATTGGGCAGGGTGAGGGAGAAGACCTTGTACCCGTCGTTGAAGTCCCGCTGGTGGTCCAGGTCGTTGTCTTCCACGAAGGTGCCGTAGGTGAACAGGTGCAGCACCAACGAACCGCCGAGGAGCAGCAGTGCCCACAACGTGGTGCGCAGGGCGATGCGGAGGAGGTTGGGCATCTTGTTCATGGCTTCGGGGGCGGATGTGTCCGGCGGGTGAGGATGAACAGCGTGAGGAAGAGCGCGAGCGCGTACGAAACGAAGACCGTGGTGTGCAGGTTGGTCCACACCGGGATGTACCTGCACATCACGAAGGTAAGGAACACATGCAGGAGTGATAGGCCGATGAAGATGAGGGCGACCTGGCCGTCGCTGTATCCGGCGTAGCTCAGGTGGTGGGTGGTGTGGTCGCGGCCGCCCACGAAGGGGGAGCGCCCCTTCGCCATGCGCGATATGGTGACCACGGTGGTGTCCACGATGGGGAGCAGGAACACGATGACCGCGCTGAGGGCCTGGCGGGCGGGCTCCCAGTGGCCTTCGATGCTGGGGGCGTTCCAGAAGAAACGGATACCCACGAAGGCGAGGAACACGCCGAGGAACTGGCTTCCGGTATCGCCCATGAACATGCGCGAAGGGTTCCAGTTGAAGAAGAGGAAGCCGGTGAGGGAGGCCATGGTGCCGATGAGCAGCACCATGTACACCGGATCCATCGGGCCTATCACGAGGATCGACATCACGCCTGCGATGAGGATGGCGATGGCGACCGAGGTGGTGATGCCATCCATGTTGTCCAGCATGTTGATGGAGTTCATCATACCTACGACCCAGAAGAGGGTGAGGGCCACGTTCATCCAGTGGGCCTCGAACACATCGATGCACGAGCCGGATGCGATGAGGATGCCGCCGCAGGCCAGTTGCACAAGGAACTTCAGCAGGGGGCGTGTGTTGTAGGCATCGTCGGCCAGGCCCATGAGGAAACCGAGCGAGGTGGCGGCGAGCAGGCCCAGCAGGTCGGGGCGCAAGGCATCGGCGCTAAGACCGGGGAACAGCACGCCGTGCAGGGCGAAGCAGGCCAGGAACAGGATGTAGAAGCAGATGCCGCCCAATGAAGGCTTCACGGTGCTGCTCCAGCGGATCAGGGTCTGCTCTTCGTCGCGCATGCCCAAGGTGCGTGCGAAGCGCATGAACACCGAGTTGATGAGCAGGCTGAAGACAAGCGCTGCGAAGAAGAGCCCCGAATAGATGAGGAAGTACTGGGTGGGGCTGTACATGTACTAACGTGCGGCTTGTGTGGCGGCCGCGAATTCCGCGAAGCTCATGCCGGCGGCGTCCTTGTCGCTCACCACGGGGTCCTGTGTGCCCCAGTCGATGGCGAGATCGGGGTCGTTCCAGCGCAGGGTGCGTTCCGAGGCGGGGTGGTAGAAGGCCGTGCATTTGTAGGCGAACACGGCGTCGGGCTCGAGCACCACGAAGCCGTGCGCGAAGCCCGGCGGTATCCACAGCATCTCCTTGGCCTTGTCGTCCAGGCGGATCTTGAAGTGCTGCCCGAATGTGGCGCTGCGGGGCCTGATGTCCACGCATACATCCAGCACCGCGCCGCGCACCACATGCACGAGCTTGCCCTGCGCATGCGGTGCCACCTGGAAGTGCAGCCCGCGCAGCACACGCGAGCCCGAAAGGCTTTCGTTGTCCTGCACGAAGGGTACGTTCGTTCCGGTGGCCTCCGCGAACCGGTCCTGGTTGAAGGTCTCCAGGAAGTGGCCCCGGCCATCGGTGAAGACCTTGGGCTTCAGGATCAGCAGGCCGCTCAGCGGTGTGGTGGCTGTTACCATCATGATCGGCCGAACAGCCAGCTGAGCAGGCCGGTCTTCGTGTGTGTGCGTTCTTCGTAGTAGCCGCCGCCGTAGCCCTGGCCGTAGCCATAGCCGTAGCCATAGCCGTAACCGTAGTTGTAACCGTACTTGTTGCGGTCTATGTCCACGCCATTGAGGACGGTGCTCATGTGGCGGATGTTGTTCTCGTTGATCAGGCGGTCCACGTTCTGCACGAACTGCTTCTTGCTGTAGTCGGATCGGAAGATGTAGATGGGGTAGTCGGCGCGCTGGATGATGGGGATGCCGTCCGTGACGAGGCCCACGGGCGGGTTGTCGATCAGGATGATGTCGTACATGCCCTTCAATTCGCTGAGGAGCGTGGTCATGCGCGCGCTGATGATGAGTTCCGAGGGATTGGGTGGGATGGGACCTGCCGTGATGAAGTCCAGGCCGGGCAGGGCGCTGTGCTGGATGCAATCGCCCAGCTGGTCCCTGTTGATGAGCAGGGTGCTCATGCCCCGGATGTTCTCCACGCCGAAGCCCAGGTGGATCTTGGGCTTGCGCATGTCAAGGTCGAGGATGATAACGCGCTTGCCGCTGAAGGAGATGATGCCCGCCAGGTTGATGGCCACGAAGGTCTTGCCTTCGCCGGAGATGGTGCTGGTGATGGCGATGGTCTTGGCGCCCTCCGTGTTGTCCACGAACTGGAGGTTGGTGCGTATGGTGCGGAAGGCTTCGGCGATGAGCGACTTGGGGTTCTTGTCGATGAGGAGCTGGGAGATGGGGATGTCCTTCTTGTACTTCGGCACCATGCCCAGGATGGAGATGCTGGCGTTGGACAACTTCGAGATGTCATGCAGCGAAGTGATGTTGTCATGCAGCACATATCGCACGAGCACGATGAGGAAGCTGATGATGAGCCCCGTGGCGAGGTAGTAGGTCAGGATCAGGTTGCGCTTTGGGAAGATGGGCGCGCTTGGGACCACGGCGGTCTCCAGCACTTTGTTCTCCGGGACGAACCCGGCCTTGCTGATGTTGTACTCGATGTCCTTCTCGAGCAGCAGGGTGTAGTACTTCTCGTTGATGGCGAACACCCTTTCGATGCGGGCGAACTCGAGCTCCTTCTCGGGCAGTGTACGGTAACGCCCTGCGAAGTCGTCCTGTATCCGGTCCAGGTTCTGCCGACGCTCTTCGGCGCGCTTCAGCAGCTCGCGCAGGCTTTCCAGCACCACCTGCTTCTGTATGCCGATGCGATGCTCCAGGGACACGATCGCCATGTTGTTCGCGGTGGCCTCCATGTACAGCTTCTCGCGTTCGTTCAGCAGGCTGAGCAGTTCGGTTATGGACTTGGACAGCACCTGTTCGTACGATGTGCCCGTAAGCATGGGCAACAGGTCGTACGAATTGATCTCCGGCATCGGCTTGTCCGTGGCCTTGGTCATCGCCTTCAGCAGTTCGATCTCGAGGGTGAGCTGCGTGCGCTGATCCTCGTACCGCTCGGACCGCTCCATGAAGATGGGTGTGAGCTGCGAGAGGTCCGCCACGTTGTTGTCGATCCTGAAGTTCTGCAGGCGGTACTCCGAATCGCGCAGTGCGGCGGCCACGGTGTCCTTCTGGGAGCGGATGAAATGGATGATGCTCTTGGCGCTCTCGCTGCGCCGTTCCACATCAAGGGCGATGAATTCACGGGCCGCCGCCGCGGTCAGGTCGTGTGCGATCTTCGGGTTCTCGTCGCGGAAGCTCAGGCTCACCGTCTTCGCGATATAATCCACCACATCCACGGTGAACTTCGGGGCATATTGCCGCAGCAGGCTTGCGTTGGAGTTGATGCGGAAGTAGAGGTTCTGCTTCGGGTCCGGATCCTTCAGTGCCGGGTGGTCATCCACCTGCAGCCTGCAGTTGAAGTGGCGTGTGCGCACCATTTCATCAAGCCGGTACGTGCCCTCGAAGGGTGCGCCATAGACGACATACCACAGCTTGAAGCGCCCATCACCGGAGAAGGAGAGGTTCACCGGCACGTCCACGATGCCCGAGTCCACGATCTGCAGGTCCGCGACCTTGAAGAAGGACGAGGTGTAGTACTCTTCGGTCAGGATCTGGCCCCGGTTATAGTAGCTCACCTCCATGGGAAGCTTCTCGATCACACGCCCCAGGAAGTACATCGATCGCATCAACTCCACCTCCGCCTCTATCGGCTGGGACTCATCGCCCATGGCATTGATGCTCGTGTTCAGGATCTGCTTCGCCGTGTTGGAGGAGCGGAGCTGGATGACGGACCGGGCCTGGTAGGTGGGGGCGGTGTAGCGGAGATAGATGAACGCTGAGGCCAGGGCCGTGAGCATGCACAGCGCGATCCAGATCAGGCTCCGATTGACGATGAAGATGAACAGCCCAAGGTCGAACTCCTGGCTGAAGTTCGTGATACGCTCCTTGTAGCTCTCGATGTTGACGTTCCGGGAGCTGTTGAGGTCCTCGTTGAGCATGCCCCCGGTCAGAGATTGCGCGTCACCGCCAGTACGAGAAGGATGCTCGACATCAGGGTGATCAAAGGGGTAAGGTCGGAAAGTACCTCCCGGGCAAGTTCCGGGTTGGGCTGCACATACACCACGTCGTCGCCCTGCATCACCATATCCGCGTATCTCAGGCCGCTGATGTCGCTCAGGTCGAACTGGTACACCAGCCGCTGGCGTTCGGGTCCGTAGCGGAACACCTTCACCTTGTGCGCATTGCCCCGGGAACTGAGCCCTCCGGCCGCACCCAGCACTTCAAGCAGGGTGGTATTGTTGTTCTCAAGCACCACGCTGCGGGCATCGCCTCCTCCCCCCGGGAATACCACCACCCTTCGGTTCGCCACAAGCACTTGCACGAAGGGCTTGTTGTAGTAGGTGGAGTAGAGTTCCTCAAGGTACGCCTCCGCTCCGCGCAACGTACGTCCGGCCACGTGGACACGCCCGATGACCGGAAGCTTGATCTGGCCGTCGCTCTCGATGAAATAGCTGAACATGGTCCGTTGCAGGAAGGACACTTCCCGGCTGGCGCCATCCGAAACGAGATCGATCATCTTGAACCCGTCGTTGGCGAACAGCCTGAATTGGATCATGTCGTTCGGCTGTAGGATCAGGCTGCCTTGCGTGGAGTCGTTGTACGTGTCGAACTCGTAGCCCATCGGAGTGCGGAACATGATGTCCCGGTTGATGGTGCAACTGCTGAGCAGGGCTGCCACCACCACGAAGGGGAGCAGGGGCCGAAGGGATGTCCGCATCATATCCGGGCAAAAGTAACCAACGGTTCGGGGCTTGCTTCAGTTCAGCAGTGTCCGGTACAGCCGGTCCATGTCGTGTACCAGGCGGGTGTAATGGAACCGTTCGCCCACGTGTGCCCAGCCGCCTTGCCCCATGGTATGGCGCAGCGCGTCGCTCTCCACCAAACGCAATAGCTGCTCCTCCAAGCCCTGCGCATCGCCGCTCTCGCTCAGGAATGCGGTGCTTCCCGGCACCACCACGTTCTCGATGCCGCCCACCCGGGTGCTCACGATGGGCTTGTTGGCCGCCTGCGCCTCGATCAGGCTCACCGGGGTGCCCTCGTTCAGGCTGGTCAGCATCACGATGTCCACCCCGGCGTTCACGATATCCACCTCCTTGATCCAACTGGTGAAGGTGACCAAAGCCGGTTCCACCATGGGCTTCCCATTTACCCCGTGCCCGAAGCCGTGCCCATTGAAGTAAGGCCCCATCACTTGGCTGAGGCCCAGTTCGTTCACCCTTGCCTGCAACCGTTCGCGCTCCTCGCCATCGCCCACGATGAAGGCCCGCAACTTCCGGCCCGTGCGGCGGCTCACCCGGGCCAGCACATCAAGGAACAGGTCGTGGTTCTTGATCGGCACCAAGCGCCCCACGATGCCGATCGCGATCTCATCATCGGCCACGCCGTACACCTTGCGGAAGAGGGCGCGCTTCGCCTCCTGATCGGTCTGGAACCGGCTCAGGTCGAAACCCAAGGGGATCACGCTCACCTTGTCCGCGTTGGTGATCCGGTGCTCGTCCACCAGCTCGCTCTTCTGCTTGTCACTGATGGCGATGATGCTGGACGAGCGGCGGGCGAGGAATCGCTCGATGTTCTTGTACAGCGCCGTGCGCACCGGGCCGAAGTAGCTGTGGAACACATGCCCGTGGAAGGTGTGTACGATCGCCTTCACGCCCAGATCGGCGGCCGCCATGCGCCCCACCGCACCGGCCTTGGCCGCATGGGTATGCACGATATCCGGCTTGAACTCCTTGATCAGCTTCTTGATCCGCGTATAGGCGCCCCGGTCGCGCCACGGTGCCACTTCGCGCTGAAGCTCAGGCAATATCACGGGCTCGATGCCGAGGTTGTGCAGGATGTGGTGGCTGCCCTCCTCGGTGGCTTCCTGACTGCCGCCCACGAGCATGGTCTCGTACTCGCCGGGCAGGTACCGGGTCAGGTAGGCCGCGTTGTGCGTGGGGCCGCCGAGGTTGAACCGGTTGATGATGCGCAGTACGCGGGGCATGTCAGGGGCGCGAAAATACCGGCAGGGCGATCGCCCGGGGCCTTACTTGCCGTGGGTTTTCCACCACGATAAGTAGACGAGCAAAGCGTGTACAGTTGCCTGCGAAGTGCCGGGGTTCGGGGAACGTAGCTGCTTCACCTGTGCCTGCACCGCGTCCCACTCCAGCCCGGCGCTGTGTACCAGTTCCTTGCTGCACGTGGCATCCACGAAAGCGGCCATCGGCCCGCGCAGCAGATCGAGCAGCGGCACCTCGAAACCCTTCTTGCTCCGCGTCATCACAACGGGCGGCAGCAAATGGCCGAAGGTCTCGCGCAGGATGTGCTTGCCGCTGCCCCGGATCAACTTGGCCTCGGCAGGCAGGCTGAAGGCGAACTCCACCACGCGCTTGTCGAGGAAGGGCGTGCGCACCTCCAGCGCGTGGGCCATGCTGGTAAGGTCCACCTTGTGCAGCATGTCGTTGGGCAGGGTGCTCATCACATCGGCCAGCAGGGCGCCGTTCATGCCGGGCATGCGGCGGAAGGCTTCGGAGAACACGCCCTCGCGCCGGGCCAATTCCTGCGGGTCGATCCTGCCGGCCATGAGCGCCCCGGCCTCTTCGTGGGTGGTGAAGGCGGCCAGCTCCTGAAAGCGGCGGTCCTCCGGGGTGTTCGCCAGCCGCGCGAAGCGATCGTATTGCCGGAAGCGGTTGGGCCACTTGCCGTTGCGTGAGCGGGGCAGGGTGCGCCACAAGGGGGCCAGCAGCCGCACGGCCTGTTCCGCTGCGCCCGGCGAACGCCAGCGCAGCTCGGCCTGGTGCTTCGTGTAGCCGCCGAACACTTCATCGGCACCATCGCCGCTCACGGCCACAGTGACCTGCCTGCGGGTGCGTTCGCAGAGCATGAAGGAGGGGAGGGCGCTGCTGTCGGCGAAAGGCTCGTCGGTGGCGGCCAGCAGGCGGGTGTAATCCGCAGCAAGCTCTTCGCGCGTCAGCTTGAAGGTGCTGTGCTCGCTCTTGATGTGCCGGGCCACCTCCTCGGCGTAGCGGCTCTCGTCGAAGAACGGATCGTCGGCATAGCCGATGCTGAAGGTGTGCAGGTGCTTGTGATGCCTTGCGGCCAGTGCGCTCACGATGCTGCTGTCCACGCCGCCGCTCAGGAAGGCGCCCACGGGCACGTCGGCGATCAGGCGCAGCCGCACGGCATCGTCCATCAGGTCGAAGAGCGTCCTCTTCGGGTCGCTGGCCTTCGGTACCTTTTTGCTTTCGGCCACCACATCGTACCAGCGCTCCACCATCACGCCGGTGCGGTCCACGCTGATGCTGTGGCCGGGCAGCAGCTTGTGCGATCCGGTGAACACCGTGCGCGGCGCGGGGATGTAGTGGTAGGCGAAGTATTGGCGCGCGCTCACCGGGTCCTGCACACACTCGGCGCCAAGGGCGATCAGGCTGCGCAGTTCGCTGGCGAACAGGAAGCGGCCATCCACCTCGCTCCACAGCAGGGGCTTCACCCCGAAGCGGTCGCGGGCAAGGAAGAGTGTGTCGGTCTCCGCATCGTGTATCGCCAAAGCGAAGAAACCGTTGAGGTCGTGCAGGAAGGCCGGGCCTTTCAGGGTGTACAGCCGCAGGATCACCTCCGTATCGCTGGTGCTGCGGAAGGTGTGGCCCTGTGCTTCAAGATCCGCGCGAAGCGTTTGGAAGTTGAAGACCTCGCCGTTGAAGGCGATGGTGTAGCGCCCGCCGTTGTCGGTGAAAGGCTGGTGCCCGTTGCTGCTGGTGTCTATGATGCTCAGCCGCCGGTGGCCGAGCACGGCACTGCCGTTGGTGTAGATGCCCTCATCATCCGGGCCGCGATGCGCGATGCACCGCAAGGCGGCGTGGATGCGATCCCCAGTTACAGGGCGTGATGGGTCGATCTGGTATGATCCGGCGATGCCGCACATGGGAGGAAGGTAGAACGCTGAACGAGGAACGCTGAACGCTGAAGGTGCTTCGCGTTCGGCATTTCCCGTTCAGCGTTCCTCGTTCAGCGTTCTACAAATGGATCACCTCCCCATACGCCGCTGCCGCCGCCTCCATGATGGCCTCGCTCATCGTCGGGTGCGGGTGTACGGTCTTGATGATCTCGTGGCCCGTGGTCTCCAGCTTGCGGAT
>JAHBUM010000111.1 GCA_019638075.1 Flavobacteriales bacterium
AGGCCGCTCGCTGAAGCACGCGCGCAACGAACTGGATGCCACGGTGCTCACCTTCGCGCACAAAGGCTACTGCCAGTACGGGAAAAGGTACCTGCAATGGGGCGCCGACGTGCGCAGCGAGGTGATCAACGACAAGCTGAGCGAGTGGACCGTGATCGACAGCGCCGACTTCAGCATACCGCTGAACCAAGGCGAGGACCTGACGCTGAACCACGTGCTGAAGAGCCGCCTGAACATGGAGAGCATCCGTGCCAGCGCCTACCTGCAGAACACCTGGCGCTGGGACCGTGGCAACGGCAAGTGGTACACGCTCATAGCCGGCGCGCGCGCGCAGCACTGGACGTACAACGGGCAGACGGTGGGCAGTCCGCGCATCCGCTTCACCTACCACCCCGGCTGGAAAAAGCTGGATGAGAAGGGCGATACGCTGGACATGGACTACAGCTTCTGGGCGGCGGCTGGCCTCTACTACCAGCCGCCCTTCTACCGCGAGGTGCGCAACTTCGAGGGCGAGCTGAACCCCGACATCAAGGCGCAGCGCAGCATCCACTACGTGCTGGGGATGGACCGCCGCTTCACCATCTGGAAACGCCCGTTCAAGTTCACGGCCGAGGCGTACTACAAGCAGATGGACGACCTGATCCCGTACGAGCTGGACAACGTGCGCATCCGCTACTACGGCGCCAACCTCGCCAAGGGCTATGCCACCGGCCTTGACCTGAAGCTGAACGGCGAGTTCATAGACGGCGTGGAAAGCTGGATCGGTGCCAGCGTGATGAGCATACAGGAAGACCTGTACAACGACAGCTACACCAAGCGCTACAACGCGGCGGGCGACCTCATCGTGCCCGGCTACACCTTCGATCAGGTGGCCGTGGACAGCACCGTGGTGAAGCCAGGCTGGATCCCCCGCCCCACCGACCAGCGCGTGAACGTGGCCTTCTTCTTCCAGGACGAGATGCCGAACATCCCCACGCTGAAGGTCCACCTCAACGTGAACTTCGGCACCGGCGTACCCTTCGGCCCGCCCAGCGCCACACGCTATACCGATACGCTGCGCACCACCCTGTACCGCCGTGTGGACATCGGCTTCAGCAAGCAGCTGCTGGGCGCGAAAGGTCAGGAGAAGCAGGGCTTCCTCGGCAAGATCAACAACATGTGGGTGAGCTTGGAGGTGTTCAATCTGCTCAACATCAACAACACCATCACGCACACGTGGATCCAAAGCGTGGATGGACGGCAGTACTCCGTGCCGGACTACCTCACGCCACGGCGGTACAACCTGAAGTTGATCGCGTGGTTCTGAGAAACTGTTCGCATTCCCTTGGAACCGCAGGCGGAGGGAGTTGTCAGTTGCCAGTGGTCAGTTGTCAGGCTCCTTGGTGACACCCTTTGACGGGAAAGCTTCAAGCTCGAAGTTTCAAGCTTCAAGGCTTTTGAGCTTGAAGCTTTGAGCTTGTGCCTTGAAGCTTGAACATCTTGATAGGCTACTGGGCAGAAAGCCCCCCGTGCAGAAGCCACGGAGACAGGCATTTCCTGACAACTGAGAACCGACAACTGATAACCGCCTACTCCCATCACGGCTTGAAGAAGCGCACGTGGCGGATCTCATCACCGGTACGTACGGCCACCGAATAGATCCCCATAGCCAAGCCCGGCAGGGTGAACCGGTCACCGCTTCGCCCCACCTGTACGGATCGCCCGGAGGCATCGAACACCGCCACATGGTCGCCCGCCGCAAGCCCGGTCAGCCTGAACGCTGCGCCCTCCGGATCCAGCACCAGCGAGATCGCGGCAAAGTCATCACGCCCCTCCTCCACCGGCAATGCGAGGCACAGTCCCGCAGCAAATTCCTCGAAATAGCTCACCACATCAGGGTAGTCTTGAATTGGGAAAGGCGGGTTGTGGCAACCGGGGGCGCCGCTGTTGTGGCAGCCGCTCCAGAACTGGATGTCCGTTAGTGCCCACAGGGTATCGGGCACCTGCCAGAGCGCAGGCCGGAACCCATCGCCCACCATGCCATAGATGAAGGCCGTGTTCCCGCACGGAATGATGCCGTAGTAGTGCGCGATGAGGCTGTGGAGCCAGCGCGACCACGTGACACCGCGATCGGAACTGCGCAGGATCTCCGACTGGTAATAGCCGTTGAACAGGTAGGCCGTGCCATCAGGCGTGATGGCCATCTGGTTCACACTGACGATCTCCGTCGCGGGCAGAAAGCTCTCGTCGATGGACCAGGTGACACCGGCATCCGTCGTGCGCCACAATGTGGTCTGGGAACCGATGTAGCGGCTGCCGACGAGCACATACCAATCGCTGGCGGACCAATGGTCCACGTCGCGGATGTACAGGTCCTCGTCCTCCGCAACGCTGAAGTCGCGCAGGAGCACGGTATCCCCTGGCAATGCCCGATGGAGCGCCTTCCGCGAGGCGATGAGCACCGTATCGCCACCGATGGCGTAGGTGGTGCTATCGTTCACGCCCCATTGGCGCTGGGCGGAGAGCTCCAACGTGAGCGGAAGCAGGAGGAAAGGCAGGAGGTATCTCATCTTAGAGCCTGTTCGCATACGGGCCGGGCGAAGAAGTGAATGAGGTAAGGCAGGAGCAGGACAAATGGAGCAATGGAGGGATAGCAATGGAGGAATGAAGCAAAGGTGCCTCCGAAGAACGCCCGCGCTATGCTTGACAAGCTCGCTGGTACCAGCCTTTGCTCCATTGCTCCATTTGTCCTGCCCTTACCCTTCCCCCTATTGCGAAAGGGTATTATCGGATGAAGGTAGGACGTCCTTGGGCCGAAGAACGATGCCCGGCCACCACGCAAGGATGCTTTCCCCTAATTTAGCCGAACCATGAAGCTCCGCGCCGCACTTGCGCTCCTCCCCCTCCTGCTGCTGTCCTGCTCCACCCACAAGTTCGTGGCCAGCACGCACCCCAACGGCAAGTCCGAAGTGGTGATCTACCTGAAAGGCAAGGGCGACGAGGCACAGAAGGTGATGGAGAAGGTGTACTACCCCAACGGCCAGTTGGAATATGTGGGACGTTTCGCCAACGGGGTGGAGAACGGCGAATGGCTGTACTACTACGAGAGCGGCACGAAGAAATATCGCGAGACGTGGGAGAACGGTGTGGAGCATGGCATCCACCTGGACTATTCCCCCGATGGGCAGGTGTATCGCGAACTGCACTACGAGAAAGGCAAGCTCGTGAAAGAGGTGGACCGTACGAAGAAGTGATACCGTCAGGGTCGCGCCCGACGTGGAAGTGCCCGACCAGAATACCATGGAACGAGGGTTCTTCATCGGCCTGCTCCTGAGTCCGTTCGCGGTGTGCGCCCAAGAGCCCTACTTCCCCCCATTGGTGGGCAACACATGGGAAACGGTGGATCCCGCCTCGCTCGGCTGGTGTACCTACAGCATCCCGCCCCTGCTGGAACTGCTTGATGACAACGGCACCAAGGCCTTCATCCTGCTGAAGGACGGCCGCATCGCCATGGAGCACTACTTCGGCACCTTCACGCAGGACAGCAGTTGGTACTGGGCCAGCGCAGGGAAATCGCTCACGGCCTTCCTCGTGGGCATGGCGCAGGAAGATGGGCTTATCGACATCAACACGCCCAGCAGCGATTACCTCGGCACCGGCTGGACCAGCCTCACACCCGCACAGGAAGAGGCCATCACCGTGCGCCACCAACTGACCATGACCACCGGACTGGACGACAGCAACGACCCGGACTGCACCACGCCGGAATGCCTCACCTACCTCGCCACGCCCGGCACGCGCTGGAGCTACCACAACGCCCCCTACACCCTGCTCGATGGCGTGATCGAAGGTGCCACGGGACAAGACCTGAACAACTACCTCTTCAGCAACCTCACGCTACGGACGGGCATCACCGGGCTGTATGTGCAGGCGGGCTACAACAACGTGTTCGTAAGCAAGGCACGCAGCGCCGCGCGCTTCGGCCTGCTGGCCATGAACGGCGGCACTTGGAACACCACGCCCATCCTTGGCGACCCGGCCTATTTCGCAGCGATGACCACGCCCTCGCAAGCCCTGAACCCAGCCTACGGCTACCTCTGGTGGCTCAATGGCGATGACGGCTTCATGGTGCCCGGCGTGCAGTTCCTCTTCCCCGGCAGCTTCATGCCGCACGCACCGCTGGGCAGCTACAACGCAATGGGCAAGAACGGACAGTTCATCAACGTGGTGCCGCAGCAAGGGCTGGTGCTGGTACGCATGGGCAACGCCCCCGGCGATGGTGCCATGGTGCCCTTTCTGTTCAACGATGCGATCTGGGAGAAGCTGAATGATGTGTTGTGCAGCGGGACCGGTGTTGCGGGAATGCAGGCACCAACGATGCAGCTATACCCGAACCCGGCTGATGAGCATGTGTCGATCCGTTGGGAGGCCGGGATCGGAAGTGGCTCGATCACCGTATACGATGCACTTGGGCGGGTGGTGCATACAGCCTCCGTGCATGCCGGGCGGATCGAACTGGATCTGCACGGGACAACGCCCGGAGTGTACAGCATCCACCTTCACACCTCCGCCGGTAGCAGCGTGCAGCGTTTCGTGAAGGAGTAAGTCCCGCACTACGCGAACTGCCGCACGCTCAGCCCGATGATCCGGCAGCACTCCATCAACTGCTCCTCGGTGATCACCAAGGGTGGCGCGAAACGGATGATGTCGCCGTGCGTGGGTTTCGCCAGCAGGCCATTGTCGCGCAGCAGCAGGCACAACTCCCAAGCGGTCTTCGGTGAACCATCAGCAGCTTTCCTCGGCTCAATGATCACAGCGTTCAGCAGACCTTTTCCACGCACCAGCTTCACGTAGGCGAACTCGTCCACCAGCTTCTGCATTTCGCTGCGGAAGAGTTGCCCGAGACGGTCAGCGTTCTCGGTCAGCTTCTCATCCTTCACGATCTCCAGCGCCTCCATAGCCAGCCGCGCAGCCATGGGGTTGCCGCCGAAGGTGCTACCGTGGCTACCGGGCGTGAATACGTCCATCACCGCGTTGTCGGCCAGCACCATGCTCACGGGGTACATGCCGCCGCTCACGGCCTTGCCCAGGATCACCACATCGGGGCGTTCGCCGCTGTGTTCGCTGCACAGCATACGGCCCGTGCGCGCGATACCGGTCTGCACCTCATCGGCCATGAAGAGCACGTTCTTCGCCCGGCAGGCGCGGATGGCCTTGGCGAGGTAGTCCTCGTCCGGCACGAATACGCCCGCCTCACCTTGGATCGGCTCCACAAGGAAGGCGCATACCGTGGGATCGGCCAGCGCCTGCTCCAGCGCGGGGATGTCGTTGTAGGGGATCACCACGAAGCCCGGCGTGTACGGCCCGAAGCCGGTGTTGCTGTCCGGGTCGGTACTGGCACTGATGATGGTGATGGTGCGCCCGTGGAAGTTGCCCGCGCAGACGATCACCTTCGCCTGGCCCTTGGCGATGCCCTTCTTCTCGTAGCCCCAGCGCCGCGCCATCTTGATCGCGGTCTCCACCGCTTCGGCACCGGTGTTCATGGGCAGCATCTTGTCGTAGCCGAAGGTGGTGCAGACGTATTCGGCGTAGCTGCCCAGTTTGCTGTTGTAGAAAGCGCGGGAGGTCAGCGTGATCTCCGCCGCCTGCTCCTGCATGGCCTTCACAAGGCGCGGGTGGCAGTGGCCTTGGTTCACGGCGCTGTACGCGCTGAGGAAGTCGTAGTAGCGCTTGCCCTCCACGTCCCACACGAACACGCCCTGCCCACGGTCCAGCACCACCGGCAGCGGGTGGTAGTTGTGCGCGCCGTACTTGTCCTCGAGGGCGATGGCGCGTTGGGTGCGGGAAGTAGCCGTGGTTACTTGCATGATGATGTCGCGTGAATGAGCCGCAAAACTACGGGTATCTTCGCGGGCCTTTTTCGGCCACTACCCATGCCCCGCCGCGCCAAACGCACCGAGCCGCTCATCATCCCCGATCTCGCCATCACCAGCGCGGGGGCCGAAGGCAAGTCCATTGCCCGGCACGATGGCATGGTGGTGTTCGTGACCGGTGCCGTGCCCGGCGATGTGGCCGACGTGCAGGTGGTGAAGAAGAAGAGCAACTTCATGGAGGCGGTCGCCACGCGGATCGTATCGCCTTCGCCGGACCGTGTGCAGCCGTTCTGCGACCACTTCGGCACCTGCGGCGGCTGCAAATGGCAGCATCTCGACTACGCCAAGCAGACGCAGTACAAGCAGCAGCAGGTGGTGGATAACCTCCAACGCCTCGGCGGATTGACACTGCCCGAGGTAACGCCCATCCTCCCCTCTTCGGGCCTTACGCACTACCGCAACAAGTTGGAGTTCACCTTCAGCAACAGCCGGTGGTTCACGCGGGAGGAGATCGGCACGCTCGGCGATGACCCGGACCGCAATGCGCTGGGCTTCCACATCCCGCGCCGCTTCGACCGGGTGCTGGACATCCACACCTGCCACCTGCAACCCGAGCCCAGCAACAGCATCCGCAATTTCTTCCGCGAACATGCCCGCACGCACGGCCTCACGTTCTACGACCAGCGCGAGCACGTGGGCTTCCTGCGCACGCTGTTGATCCGCACCACCACCACCGGCGAGTGCATGGTGCTGCTGGCCGTGGGGCACGAGGATGTGGATGCCCGCGAACGGCTGCTCGGTGCATTGCTGGAACGCTTCCCACAACTCACCAGCGTGCTGTGGACGGTGAACCCGAAGAAGAATGATACGATCTACGATCTGGACATCCACGTGTTCCACGGTCGCGACCACATCATCGAGGAACTGCCCGATGGCCCCGGTGGCCGCCCGCTGAAGTTCCGCATCGGGCCGAAGACCTTCTTCCAGACCAACCCACAGCAGACCATCGCCATGTACCGCCTCACGCGCGATCTGGCGGGCCTCACAGGCGAAGAGAACGTGTACGACCTCTACTGCGGCGCGGGCAGCATCACGCTGTATCTCGCGGCCAAGGCGAAACACGTGGCCGGTGTGGAACTCGTGCCCGAAAGCGTGGCCGACGCCCGCGTGAACGCCGATCTGAACGGGATCACGAACGTGAGCTTCACCAGCGGCGACATGAAGAAGGTGATGGACGCCGCCTTCGTGCAACGCAACGGCAGGCCCGATGTGGTGGTGACCGATCCGCCTCGCGCTGGTATGGACGAGCCCGTGGTGCGCCACCTGCTGGAACTGGCCCCGCCGCGCATCGTGTACGTGAGCTGCAACCCCGCTACACAGGCCCGCGACCTCGCGATCCTCAACGATCGCTACGCCATCGACTTCGTGCAGCCGGTGGACATGTTCCCGCACACGTACCACGTGGAGAACGTGGTGAGGTTGGTGAAACGGTAGGCATCTGTTCACATCGGCACACCTTCCCCGATGAAGGGCAAAACAAGCCCTCCATGCGTGCCATCAGCCACCTTCCTCTTCTTTCCCTTCTGCTCCTGACCGCCTGTACCGATCAGGGTGGCAAGCTGGCCAATGCCCAGACGGCCGGTGGCACCAAAGCCGCGCAGAACTGGCAGGAAGGCCGGGACTACACCGTGCTGGAACGGGTGCGCATCATGGACAACATGGGCTTCCAACAACCGGCCGAGGCGTTCAGCGTATTGATCCCCAAAGGCTGGAAGTACGAGGGCGGCGTAGTGTGGAAAAGCCTGCAGGAATGCCGGTCGGAGATGGTGGGCACCAAGGTGCGGATCACGTCGCCCGATGGCGCGATCGTGTTCCAAGGCCTGCAACCGCATAGCTGGAGCGCCGCGTCGGACCCGATGATGATGCAGAACCTGCAGATGCAGGCGGCACAGGGCGGATGCGCGGTGGGCGGCACCATGAGCGCCGAGGAATACCTGCGGCAGGTGTTCCTTCCCAACGAATTGCGCGGCGCCACCGTAACGGAGGTGGAGCGGAACCCCGGAGCCGAACAGGAGATGTCCGCCCAAGCCGGACGCTACCAAGCCGAGGCACAACGCAACGGTGGCCGGGCCGAACTGATGCCCAGCGCGATCACGGTGCGGGTGAAGTGGGGCGATGGCACCGAGGGCATCGTGCTGCTCTCGGTGAACAACCTGATGAACTACTGGCAGAACCCGTATACCGGTGTCGTGCAGCAGATCAGCATGAGCACGGCAAGCGAGCGCTCGTGGGTGCGTTTCCCCGCCGCGCGCCGCACAGAGGCCGAAGCCTTCCTGGCCAACCTGAAGAGCAGCATCCGCACCAACCCCGCTTGGAAGCAGGCCGTGGACGGATACTTCGCCGAGTTGAGCCGCCAGCAGGATCGCCAACACCACATCGCCATGGCCGCGATAGACCAGAACACGCGCGCCATGACCGCCGCCCACAACCAGCGCATGGCCGACATACAGGCCCAGGGCGCGGCCAACACCGCCCGCCACAACGAGCGCATGGCCGCCATGGACAACAGCATGCGCAGCTGGGAGCAACAGCAGACCGCACAGGACCGCCAGCATACGCGCTTCGTGCAGGCCATCCGCGAGGTGGAGACGTGGCAGGGCAGCGGTGGTGCGGTGGAACTGAGCAGCGGCTACGACCAGGCGTGGAGCCGGGGCGATGGCACCTACATCATGAGCAACAAGCCCGGCTTCGATCCGGCGGCCGTGTTCCAAGACCAAAGCTGGACGGAGATGAAGCGGAGGGATCCGTGAGCGAGGCGGCGGGTTACGTGTTCCGCATTCCCCTTGCACTGACCTTTGCTGCATGCCACTCGACCGCACCTATTGGGAAAGCCGCTACCACGCCGGTGAAACAGGCTGGGATACCGGAGGCCCCACCACCCCGCTGAAGGAATACATCGACCAGCTCACCGACAAGGACCTGCGGATCCTGATCCCCGGTGCGGGCCGGGCCTATGAGGCGGAATATGCGCACCGACAAGGCTTCCGCAACGTGTTCGTGATCGACCTTACCGATGCACCTTTCAAGGATCTGCTCGCGCGTTGTCCCGATCTTCCGCAAGAGCATCTGATCACCGGTGACTTCTTCACACACGAAGGCGCGTACGACCGTATCATCGAGCAGACCTTCTTCTGCGCCTTGGACCCGGCCTTGCGCGAACGCTATGTGGCGCACACCTATGCCCTGCTCAAACCCGGTGGTGCATTGGTCGGTGTGCTGTTCGATGCGCCCCTGAACACGGACCGCCCGCCCTTCGGCGGAAGCCGTGATGCCTACCTGCCGCTCTTCCGCAGGCACTTTCCAGCGGTATCCATCGAACCATGCCACAACTCGATCAAGCCGCGAGCGGGCAGCGAAGCATGGCTGCATGCCAGCAAGCTCTCCACCTGACCTGCGTTCATCGGCCCATGGAGCCTTTGCATCGACACGAGCGATGTACATGGCCGGAGATCTCGCATCTTCAGCCGCCCGTTCACGCATGAGGTCCCTTGCACGCACCGCAGACGAGTATTTCAGCCAGCTCCCACCGGAGCGCCGGGAGCCGTTGTTGCGGTTGCGCAAGGCCATCCTCAGCATCTGGCCCGGCATCGTGGAGGACATGGACCGCGAGATGCCCACCTACCACCTCAAAGGCCGTACGCTGTGCTCCTTCGCGAACCAGAAGGATTTCATGACGCTGTACATCATCCCGCACGACCTGCTGGAAGCGTTCAAGAAAGACCTGCTGATCCACCGCTACGGCCGCTCGTGCCTGCGCTTCAGACATCTCGAAGAAGAGACGCTGGACCTCTTCAGCCGCGTCATCAAGTACACCGGCAGCCAGATGCACGAAAGCGACCTGCCCGAGGTGCGCACACGCCGTCAGCCCTCGCGCGTGGCGGGTTGAAGCGCGCACTGCGTACTTTTCGGCGCATGTCAGGCAAGACCATCGTCCTCGACCACGATCGCGTTCAGCGCAAGATCACGCGCATCGTACACCAATTGCACGAAGAATACCACGAAGAAGCAGGCATCGTCCTCGTGGGAGTGGCACCGCGTGGGCATACGCTGGCCAAGCGGTTGCAGCGCGCGCTCGCCGAAGCCACGGACCTGAAGGCGGAACTCGTGGAGCTGACCTTGGACAAGGACGCACCACTGGAACGGCCGGTGAAGCTCTCCGCGGATCCGGCCTTGCTGCGCGACCGCGTGGTGGTTCTCGTGGACGATGTGCTGATGAGCGGTCGGACCCTGATGCACGCCGCCAGCTACCTCGTCCAAGTGCCGTTGAAGAAGCTGACCACCGTGGTGTTGGTGGACCGCCGCCATCGCGCCTACCCCATCCGCGCGGACATCGTGGGCCTCACGCTCAGCACCACGTTACAGGAGCACATCAGCGTGGAATTCGGGAAGAAGGACACGGTCTATCTGGCCTAAGAGCCTGTTTTAGG
>JAHBUM010000112.1 GCA_019638075.1 Flavobacteriales bacterium
GCGCTCCACCAAGTTGATCATCAGCAGCGGTTCGCCACCGATGCGGATGAACGGACCCGCGAACAGCAGCACCACCAGCGAGTACGCCACCCACTGACGCCACCGTGTGAACTTGCCGCTGGGCTTCTTCGGATACACCCACACACGCTTGCCCTGCTTGTCCACGGTGCTTATCGCATCGCGGAAGCTCTCATTGTGGGCGGTGTTGTCGCGTTTGATGTGTGCGGGCTGTGGGGCCATTGCGCTGCGGAGGAAAGGCGCTATTATCTGCGGATGCAAATGTCCGGTACCACGATCGGGGTAGGCTGACGGATGTCAGTCATTGGAACTGACATCCGTCAGGAAGAAGGGCTGCCTACCGGCCGGAGTGACTTTCATCACACACCGGAAAGGCTCATGTTCCGTACTGGCGGATCACCGCATCGCCACCCGTACCGTATCCACGGGAGCCGTCGTGTTGGAATCGGCTGGTGCACTTCCCTCTTCCTTCCACAACTCGCCCTGCGGGGCTTTCTGCGTGGCGCCGCCTTTGCCTTCCAATGTCACGATGTAGCTGGCGATCGCACTGATCTCGGCAGGCTGCAGTTGTGCCTTCCACGCGATCATGCCCTTTTCCGGCACACCGTACTTGATCGTCTTGAAGATGTTCTTGATACCGCCGCCATGCAGCCAGTAGGCATCGGTGAGGTTGGGACCCACGCTCGATTCGGAGCCGCTGCCGTCCGCGCCGTGGCAGGCCACGCAGAAGGTGTTGAACAATTCGCGACCCGTGGCCAGCGTACCGGCATTGTCGGTGAAGGTCACGGTGTTCTCGTCCACCGTGCTGGTCAGGGTGGCGAGGTAGGCGTCCACGTCGGCCTGCGCCTGCACCATCTCGGCCTTGTACTCGCCCACGGAATCGGGCCAGATCCGGATCACATGCACGTTCACCAAGTACACCACGCCCCACAGGATGGTGCCGTAGAACAGCCACAGCCACCACGGCGGCAGCACGTTGTCCAGCTCACGGATCCCGTCGTAGTCGTGGTGCAGCACGATGTCCTTCTCCTCCTCGATCGCCGCCTGACGGGTCATCTTCTTCAGCAGGCGGTCGGCCCATGACGGACCCGTTGCAGGGGCTTTCCGCTCATCATCCGTGGCACCCACCACGGCGCGTGTCAGCGCCCGCAGGATGTTCATCTGCACCAGCAGGATGATGAAGAGGAACAGGTTGATGCCGAAGAGCAACCAGAACGTGGTGGTCGGCGACATGCTGGTATCGCCGCCCTTGTAGGCCTGGGCGCTGGCCTCGCCCGCCAGCAGCAGCAGGGCCACTGCGGAAGCCCCGCGGCCACCTTTCTCCACGAGGCGCTTCACCCAGCCGCCGGTGCCGCCCATGGTGCGCATGATGCCCGCGAGCGAGACGATGAAGATCACCTGCACCACCGCCAGCGCGAGCATGGCATAGAGCAGGTTGTTGTCCACTTGGAAGAACGGTTCCTTCGGCGCCTGAGCGGCGTCCTGCGCAACGGCGAACAGGGCCGTGGTGGACAGGATGGTGGTGGAAAGGATGCGCTGGAGCATGCTACGGCTGTGCATGGTGGATGGGTTCGTTCGTACTGTCCCCTTCGGTGAGCGGAAGGGCCGCCATGTGGTCGATATGCCCGCGTGTGGCCTTCCACACATAGAGCAGGGCGATGCAGAAGATGCTGAAGAAGATCACGAACGACAGCACCGGGTAGATCCCGATACCGGCGATCGTGTCCATGTGGTGTTTGATGAATTTCAGCATCGTTGATCCAGATCAGAAGATCAGATGATTAGAAGATCAGATGATCGCGGCCGCCGGTATGCCGATGATCCGCCAGTTCCCGATCTGGACAGGCCGGACCCATGGAGCGATCGTGCGGACGCACAGTGCAGTGTATGGGGGCGCATTTCCATTTTCTGATCGTCTGATTATCTGATCCTCTAATTGTCTGATCGTATATCCGTCCCCACGCGTTGCAGGTACGCGATCAATGCGATGATCTGGCGGTCGGCCGGGGTGTCGATACCGGCCTTCTTCAGCTCGGCCACCACCGCATCGCTCTGCTTCATCAGGTCGGCGTTCGCCAGCATGGGGAACTCCTTGTCGTACGGTACGCCCAGCGTGATCATCGCTTCGATCTTCCGCCTTGTGGTGGTGGTGTCCAGCACGTTCTCGAAGAGGTGCGGATAGGCGGGCATCAGCGATCCGGGGCTCATGCTGGTGGGATCCCACATGTGGTAGTAGTGCCAGCTGTCGGGGTACTTGCCGCCCACGCGGTGCAGGTCGGGACCGGTGCGCTTGCTGCCCCACTGGAACGGGTGGTCGTACACGAACTCACCGGCCTTGCTGTATTCGCCGTAGCGTTCCGTCTCGCTGCGGAAGGGACGGATCATCTGGCTGTGGCAGGTGTAGCAGCCCTCCATCACGTAGATGTCGCGACCGTGCAGTTCCAGCGGCGTGTAGGGCTTCACGCTGGTGATGGTGGGCACGTTGCTCTTCACGAGGAAGGTGGGCACCATCTCGAAGATGCCGCCGATCGCCACCGCCACCAAGCTCCACACCAGCATCTGGATGGGGCGCCGCTCGATCCACGTGTGCCAGTGGCCGCCGGGCTCCTTCGTCAGCTTCTCCAGCGCGGGTGCTTCGGCATCCTCGTTGGCGATCAGCCTGCCGCTCTTCACGGTCTTCACCACGTTGTACACCATGATGAACACGCCGATCAGGTAGATGGAACCGCCCACCGCGCGCAGCCAGTAGGCATACTTGATCTCCAGCAGCGTATCGAGGAAGTTCTTGTACACGAGGAAGCCGTCGGGCGTGAACTGCTTCCACATCAGGCTTTGGAAGAAACCGGCGAAGTACAGCGGGATGGCGTAGAACGCGATGCCCAAGGTGCCCAGCCAGAAGTGCGTGTTCGCCAGCTTGGTGCTGTACAGCTTCGTTCCGAACAGGCGCGGCACCAGCCAGTAGATCATGCCGAACGTGAGGAAGCCGTTCCAGCCGATGCCACCGATATGCACGTGCGCCACGATCCAATCGGTGTAGTGCGCGATGGCGTTGATGCTCTTGATGCTGAGCAGCGGCCCTTCCAGCGTGGCCATGCCGTAGCAGGTCACAGCCACCACGAAGAACTTCAGCACGGGATCCTCGCGCACGCGGTCCCACGCGCCGCGCAACGTGAGCAGGCCGTTCAGCATACCGCCCCAGCTCGGCGCGATCAGCATCACGCTGAACACCACGCCCAGCGATTGCGCCCACTCGGGCAGCGCGCTGTACAACAGGTGGTGCGGACCGGCCCAGATGTAGATGAAGATCAGCGACCAGAAGTGGATGATCGAGAGCTTGTAGCTGTATACCGGGCGGTTCGCGGCCTTCGGCAGGAAGTAGTACATGAGACCGAGGAAGGGCGTGGTGAGGAAGAAGGCCACCGCGTTGTGGCCGTACCACCACTGCACCAGCGCATCCTGCACGCCCGCGTACCAGCTGTAGCTCTTGCCCAACGTCACCGGAATGCTGATGCTGTTCACGATGTGCAGCATGGCCACCGTGACCCACGTGGCGATGTAGAACCAGATGGCGACGTACAGGTGCCGCTCGCGCCGCTTCAGGATGGTGCCGAACATGTTGATGCCGAACACCACCCAGATCAATGTGATCGCGATGTCGATGGGCCACTCCAGCTCGGCGTACTCCTTGCCCTGCGTCATCCCCAGCGGCAGGGTGATGGCGGCCGCCACGATGATCAGCTGCCAGCCCCAGAAGTGGATCTTGCTCAACAGATCGCTGAACATGCGCGCCTTCAGCAGGCGTTGCAGGCTGTAATAGGCGCCCGCGAAGATGGCGTTGCCCACGAAGGCGAAGATCACCGCGTTGGTGTGCAGCGGCCGGATGCGCCCGAAGGTGGTCCACTCGCTGAAGTTCAGCGCGGGCACCACCAGCTGTAGCGCGGCGATCAGCCCCACCAGCATGCCCACCACACCCCACAGGATGGTGATGAACAGGAAGTTCTTGACGATCCGGTTATCGTACTGGAAACGCTCGGTCATGGTGCAACAGGTTGTGCAGGGTGATGGGTCGTTCTGGTGGCGGGCGATGGCGGTGGTGCGGATGCGGATGCGGATGAATGGTCAATGGCGACTGGCGAATGGGGTGTTCCTCCATTCACCGCTGACCATTCACCATTCGCTTTGAGCCCCTCCCCACGCACCCCATCATCCAACAGGATGCGCACGGCGGGCGAGCGGTCATCATCGTACTGCCCCTTGCGCACGGCCCAGATGAACGCCGCGAGGAACAGCCCCGCTACCAGCGTACTTACCGTGATCAGGAGAAAAATGACGCTCATGTGACAGCGCTATCGCGGTGCGAAAGTGCCGGAGCGCCATAGTGTGCGGACTGACGGATGTCAATTGGGCGGGGTGACTTTTGTCAATTCGGTGGGCGTGCCCCTTGCCGCGCGCGGTCCATCGCACGGGTCGCGTGTTGCGCTGTGGTCCGGTACCGTTGGCCAGCGGCTGCTCGCGCTGTGGTGGCTCCTCCGTCGCCTCCGCGCTGCGGCATCCGCAAGGCCATCCGGTGCCGGAGCTGCCGCTCCACCCGCTCACGCGGGCTCCCGCTCAATGCTCGTGCCCATCGCTGGCGCTGCGCATGCTGCGCAGATGGAACACGCCGGTGATCGCCACCTGAACGTTGGGTGGTAGCGGTGCCAGCGGTGTGATCGCCGTGTAGCCGCCTTCCCCCGGACCGGTGGCCACCGCCACTTCCATGAAGCGCCGCCCACCCGTGCCATCGCTACCCGCATCCACGTATATGAAGGCATCGTTCCCGGATCGGGCGATCGCGGCTTCGGGCACCGCCAGCATCGTGGCCGATGTGGTGGGGATCGTGGCGCTCACCGACATGCCCTCCACCAACTTCTCGCTGCCTTCCTCCACGTGGGCATGCACGGGGATCGTGCGGCCGTCGGCGTCGAAGGTGCGGCCGATGCTGAACACTTCGCCCTTGAACCGCTGGCCCGGCAGGTTGATCACGTTGAAATCGAAGGCCACGCCTTCCTTCAGTGCCGCAAGGTCGCGCTCGTAGGCGTTCAGGTGTACGTGGAAGTGGTGCAGGTCGATCACCTCCAGCAGCACGGTGGTGGGCTCCACGCGCTCATCAAGGTGGATCGCTATGCCGTTCACGCGCCCATCCACCGGACTGCGCAGCACGAAGCGCTGTTGCTGGGCATCGGGGGTGAGGTGCTCGGCTTCCACACCCAACAAGCGCAATTGGTTGGCGAGCGAACGCATGCGGGCCTCGCTGCTGGCGGCCTGCGCCTCGGCCTGCTGCAAGGTCTTTCCCGCTGTGGCGTTGCCTTCCACCAAGGTGCGCTGGCGTTGCAGTTCGCTGGCGGCGAGGGTGCGTTCAGCACGCGCGGTGAGGTATTCCTCCTGCATGCGGAAGAAGGCGATGTCGCTGAGGGCAACAAGGGGCTGGCCTTTGCGCACGTGCGTGCCTTCGTCCACGAGCACCTCCATCACCTTCGCGCCGAGCGGACTGGTCACGCGCGCCTTGCTCACCGGCGATGACAGCACCCGGCCCGTGAGGCGCAGGTTGCCTTCCATGGTGCGCTCCGTGGGCGCGGCGGTGCGGATGTCCAGCGCGGCCACTTGGTCGGCGGAGAGGGTGAGCGCGGCCGCTTCTTCCGACACGGCGCGCGTGGTGGTGTCGGTGGAGGGGGAAGGCGCATGGTCGTGGTCATGCTCTTCGGCTGCGGCACCGCCACAGGAGAACAGCAGAGAAGAAAGCAACAACAGGAATGCGAGGTATGTGAGGGTTCGCATGGAAAGGATCATTGGCCTGCGGTGAGGCGTTGGACAAGAAGGACGTTGGCGTTGTGGGCGTCGATGAGGTCGAGGTGGCCGCGCCGGATGGCGAGTGCCTGTTGCAGGTTGAGCACATGCTCGGCGTGCGAGATGGCCCCGGCCGCGAAGGCCGTGCGGCTGGTGCTGAGGATGCGGTCCGCGTTGGGCAGGGCTTCCTCGGTGTACCAGACCAACGTTGCACGATCGCTGGCGATCCGTTGCAACGCGGCGGTGATCTCGGTGCGCCAGCGGCGTTCCCCTTCGGCGAGCGCGTGTTGCGCGGCTTCTTCCTGCCACGCTGCGGCTTTGCTGCGGGCGGCTTGCGGCTTTGCCCAAAGTGGAAGCGACACGCCCAATTGGAAGCCTTGGAAACGATCGCTGCGCGTGGCGAGCCTGCTGCTTCGTGCATCCATCGCGGTGCCGATCAGCGTCTGGTTGAAGTAGCCCACCGTGATGTCGGGCAGGAAGGCGTTGCGCTCCACGCGGTGCTGCTGTCCGGCCGCTTGCAGGCGCTCGTTCAGCAGGCGCAGCTCGGGGCCTTGATGCACGCTGGTATCGGGCAAGGCATCGGCGAGGGACAGCAACGGCGAAGCATCCACGTCGGCCGCGTTCTTCAACCCGAGCAAGGACCCGAAGGCGATGCGTTCGGCATCGAGCAGGTTACGGTGGCGGCGCAGTTCATCCTGCGACTGCCCCGCGCGGACCTGCGCCGTGGTGCGTTCCAGCGGGGATACATCGCCGGTCTCTGCACGCAAGGCATTGGTCCGTGCCAGTTCGGCCCACGTGCTGTCCTGCTCGCGCAACAGGCGTTCCACGGCATGCAGGTATTGCAGCCGGTGCCATGCCGATCGTACCTGCCACGCCACATCCTTCTCCGTGAGCTGCCGTTGTGCCTGTGCCACGTTCGCTTCCGCCTTCGCGGCCGACGAACGCGCGGCGATCAAGGTGGGGAACGGGATGGTCTGCGTGGCCGTGATGTTGTTGTCCTCCTTCACGTACGCATTGTACTGCCCGCGCATGTAGAGCACTTCCGCCTTCGGCATGTCGCTGGCCGCGCCACGCAGGGCTTCCATGCGTTCGGCCTCGGCGCGTGCGGCCAACACCATCGGTGCGTTGGCCTGCGCCGTGCGCAGGGCTTCATCCAACGAGAAGCGTTGCACCTGTGCTTTCGCCGGCAGGGTGGAGAGACCCATCACCAACAGGATCGCCGCAGGAAGCACCTTGGCTTTCTTTCCATGTTTTCGGCCGTGGTACAGCACGTACATCACCGGCAATACCAACAAGGTGAGCGCGGTGGCCGTGATCAATCCGCCGATCACCACGGTGGCCAGCGGGCGTTGCACTTCGGCCCCGGCGCCGTTGCTCAAGGCCATGGGCAGGAAACCGAGCGAGGCCACGGAAGCGGTCATCAGCACGGGTCGCAGGCGCGAGGCCGTGCCTTGGCGCACCCGTTCCACCACATCGCTCACGCCGTGCGCGGCCAGATCGCGGAATGTGCCGATCAACACCATACCATTCAGCACCGCCACACCGAACAGCGCGATGAAACCCACACCGGCCGAGATGCTGAAGGGCATGCCGCGCAGCAGCAAGGCCGCCACGCCACCGATCGCGCTCAGGGGCACGGCCGTGTAGATCAGCAGCGCATCGGGCAGCGAACGGAAGGTGGTCCACAGCAAGGCGAGGATCAGCAGCAGCGCCACCGGCAGGGCGATCGATAGGCGTGCCTTCGCCTCCCGCAGGTTCTGGAATTGGCCGCCGAATTCGAGGAAATAGCCGGGCGGCAGTTTGATCCGCTCCTGCACCTTCGCCTGCATGTCCGTGACAAGTCCTTCCACGTCGCGGCCGTGCGCGTTCACCCCCACGTAGATGCGGCGTTGCGCGTTCTCGTGCGTGATCTGCGCGGGCGTGGGCACGAAGGCCACTTCCGCCAGTTGGTCCAGCGGCACCTGCTGACCATCACGGGTGCGCACGTACAACGAAGCCACATCGGCAAGGCTGGCACGATGCGCACTGTCGGCGCGCACCACCACATCGAAGCGGCGTTCACCCTCATACACGGATCCTGCGGGTTCTCCAGCGAACGCCGCGCGCACCGTGCGGTTCAGCTCGTCCACGTCGGCGCCCAACGCGGCCAACCGTTCACGATCGTAGGTGATGGTGATCTGCGGTGTGCCTTCCACGCGCTCGATCGCCGGTACGCCAGCACCGGGTACCGTGCCCACCACCTCGGCCACTTCCTTGGCGTAGTGCAGCAGCGTATCAATGTCCGGCCCGAAGAGCTTCACCGCGATGTCCTGCCGCACGCCGGTCATCAGTTCGTTGCTGCGCATCTGGATCGGCTGGTTGATCTCGAAGAACACGCCGGGGATGCGGTGCAGCGCCTTGTAGATCGTATCGGCGAGCTGCCAGTAACTGCGTCCGGTGGTCCAGTCGTGCTTGTCGTGCAGGAGGATCAGCACGTCGGTCATCTCGGGGCTCATGATGTCCATGGGCACCTCGGCCGTGCCGGTCTTGCTCACCACGGACCTCACCTCGGGGAACTGTTTCACGATGCGTTCCACGTTGGCGTTGTTGGCGATGCTCGCGCTCAGCGATGCGCCCATGGGCAGGATGCTGTGGAAGGTGAAGTCCCCTTCCTCCAACTGCGGGATGAATTCGCCGCCCATGCGCGTGAAGGCGAACACCGCCGCCGCCAGCAGGGCGATGGCCGTACCGATCACCAGTTTGGTGTGGCGCAGGGCGCGATCCAGCAGCGGCCGGTAGGCGCGTGTGAAGCGGTCCATCATCCTATCGCTGAAAGTCACGGTGGGTCCGGTCTTGCGGGGGACGAACAAGGCGCTCATCACCGGCACGTAGGTGAGGCTGAGCACGATGGCGCCGATGATCGCGTAGACCACCGTGAGCGCCATGGGGCGGAACATCTTGCCTTCCACGCCGGTGAGCGCGAGGATGGGGATGTACACGATGAGGATGATGAGCTGTCCGAAGGTGGCCGCGCTCATCATGCGCCCGGCGGCATGCTCCACCTCGGCATCCATCTCCTTGCGCGGCAGCAGGCCCTCGCGCTTGGGCAGCAGGTGCATGCGGAAGAGCACGGCCTCCACGATGATCACCGCGCCGTCCACCACCAGCCCGAAGTCGATGGCGCCGAGGCTCATCAGGTTGCCGCTTACGCCGGTGAGCTGCATGAGGATGATGGCGAAGAGCATGCTGAGGGGTATCACGCTGGCCACGATGAGCCCCGCGCGCAACTGGCCGAGGAAGAGCACCAGCACGAGGATCACGATCAGCGCGCCTTCCACGAGGTTGTTGCGCACGGTGCGCATGGCGCGGCCCACGAGGTCGGCGCGATCCAGGAAGGGTTCCACGATCACGCCTTCGGGCAGTCCCCTGCGGATCTCGTCGAGCTTCGCCTTCACGCCTTCCACCACTTCACTGGCGTTGCCGCCCTTGAGCATCATCACGATGCCGCCCACCACTTCGCCCTCGCCATCGCGCGTCATGGCGCCATAGCGCGGCGCGGCGCCGAGGCGCACGGTGGCCACATCGCGCACCAGCAGCGGCGCACCCTCGCGGGGGGTGTCCACCACGATGCGGCCGATATCGTCCAGCCCCGTGGCCAGGCCCACGCCGCGGATAAAGTAGGCGTTGTTGGCGTGCTCGATGTAGGCGCCGCCGGTGTTCGCGTTGTTGCGTTGCAGGGCGTCGATCACATCGCCGAGGCCGAGGCCCATGCCGTGCAGGCGGATCGGGTCCACGGCCACCTCGAACTGTTTCAGCCGGCCGCCGAAGCTGTTGATCTCGGCCACGCCGGGCACGCCGAGCAGGTTGCGGCCGATCACCCAGTCCTGCAGCTCGCGCAACGCCATGGCATCATACTGGTGTTGATGGGCGCTGTCCGCCCACACCACGTACTGGAACACCTCGCCGAGGCCGGTGCTCATGGGCGCGAGGAAGGGCGGATCCACGCCGGGCGGCATGTTGCCGCTCACCTGTTGCAGGCGCTCGTTCACCAACTGGCGCGCGAGGTAGGTGTCCATGCCATCGTCGAACACGGCGGTGACCTGACTGAGGCCGAAGCGCGAGATGCTGCGCAGTTCGATCATGCGGGGCAGGCTGGCCAGCGCCTGCTCCACGGGGTAGCTAACGAAGCGCTCCACCTCCAGCGTGGCGAGCGTGGGTGCGAGGGTGATGACCTGCACCTGATTGTTGGTGATGTCGGGCACGGCGTCCACGGGCAGGTGGCGGAAGGCCACGAGCCCGCCGATCAGCAGCGCCAGCACGCCGGCACCGACGACGG
>JAHBUM010000113.1 GCA_019638075.1 Flavobacteriales bacterium
GATGGACGCACTGCTGTCCAACGCATCCAAGTTCTCGCACCCCGGATCGGACATCGAAGCAGACCTTATTGGCACCCCCACTGAAGTGGAGTTGCGCATCCGCGATCATGGCGTGGGCCTGTCCGCCACCGACCTTGCGCAGATGTTCGTGCGCTTCGCGTGGCTCAACAGCCGCCCCACGACCGGGGAGTCGCAAGGTCGCGGTACTCTGGCCCGCGCAAGCGGATGGGCGCATGCCCACGGCGGATCCCTAAGCGCGGAAAGCGCCGGGGAAGGCCATGGCTGCACGTTCACCCTACGGCTTCCTCGTTAAGGTACAAGGGAGATAGAGTGCGAGAGTGCGATACCGCTCTTGCACCCTACCCTCTCGTGCTCAGCTTAGCGAATGGTCCATCTCGTGGACCCGCTTGATCTGCTTCGCCACCCGCTGGCCGCGTGAGTTCATGGTCACGTTGAACTCCAGCGCATCGCCCACGCGCAGGTCGGCGAACTCCGCATCGAGCAGGTCCTCGCGCAGGAAGAACAGGTTGTTGTCCGGGAAACGGATGAAGCCATAGCCGTTCATCAGGCTCATCACCGTGCTGGTGTGGCGTGAATCTGCATCGAAGTCGGCCGGAAGTTCCTCCTGTTCACGCGGACGGTCGTCGCGCATCACGAAGAAGTCACGGATCAGCTCGTCATCATCCTTCAGCCCCTCGTCCACGAGGTCGTGCATGGGCAGCGGATACGTCACCTCGTTCCACAGGTCCGTGCTGGTCCGCGTGTATTGCAACTCGCCGGTCTCGGCATCGGTGAACTCGAAATCCCAGCCCAGCAGCATGGTCTTGCAGCCCAGCGCGTGCAGCTTGCGCACCAGTGGCACGTGGTCGCCATCGGAGGCCACAAGCACCACCACGTCGTAGCGCTTCAGCATGCACAGCTCGTAGGTCTCCAAGGCCATCAGCACGTCGATGCCCTTCTCCTTCTTGCGGCCCATCATGTCCTTCAGGGGCAGGTAATGGGTCTGCACGTTGTTGTACATCAGCACATCGTCGAACACGCGGTCGTGGTAGAGCTGGTTGGGCTTCTCGTTGGCCTCGCGCGCATTGAAGCGGCCCCGGAAGAAGTGCGCATCGATGATGTGGCACAGGTTGGGCTTGGTGCCCTCCCGCTCGGCCACCATGTGCTTCACGTAGTCGTGAAGTCCGCCGATGTGGATCCGGCGCTTGTGCGGATGGACGTAGTTGTAATAGTTGCTGACATGGGTGTAGTAGCTCCCGTCATAGAACACCCCCACTTTGAGGGCCTGATTGGATGTGCTGATCTTTGGCATGGATCTGTTGATGTGGGGGCGAATTTAGGTCCAGCGGATGGCCCGGAGCCGCTACCTTGCATCCCCGCCATGCGCACCGCTCTCCTGCTGCCTACGCTCCTGTGCGCCATCGCCCTTGCCGCCCAACCCGTGGAGCCGCCTTCAGCCGTGGCGCTGAGCTATTCGCGCACGGTGACGGTGCCCCTCAACCCGCTGCAACTGCACGATGCCGCCACCGAGGCCTGGACCTGGACCTTCGGGCGCGAGCCGGGTGCCAAGGTGCTGCTGACCGACCGCGCCGCCGGGACAATCAAGGGCAGCGCTCGTATCAACTTCAGATCGGCCATGCTCACCGGGCGCGAGGAGACCATGGGCACGATCGGCTTCAACGTCCACATACAGACCCACGCCGGGAGCTGCCGCATCTCCGTGACCGACATCGTGCATACCGGGAACCGCAACACCGCGCGCGGTGGTATCCACTTGGGCCAGCTGATGCGCGATGATGCCCAAGCCCGCAAGGCAGGCGGCATGGGACGGACCAACATTGTACGGGTCCATCGCGAAATGCGCGAAGCCGCCGACGCCCGCATCCAAGCGCTCCTGCAAGCCTTCGAAGCGCGTATCAGGGCGGGGGTGGAGCCGTAGTCAGTAGGCAGATGTCGGTTGTCAGTGGGTGGTCTATGATGTCCTGCTGGGACGAAGCGCCGTAGGTAGTACCTATGAAGTTAGTAGGTAGGGGCAGTTGGCAGGAGCAATGCCTATGCCCTTGCCAGCTGCCCCTGCTCTTACCCCGTATTGCAAACGCCACCGGCTTCCAGCAGCACCCGTAAATACCGAACCTGTCCGGCAGGCGGGCTGACAACTGACATCTGCCTACTGACAACTGCCCCCCGCAACCCTTCCCCCACCCTTACCGTTCAAGGGGTTCCCGACCATGGTCCCTGCAAGGCGTCCGCCGTCCCATTTCCTGCCACTTGCCGCCGTGGTGCTGGCCTCCGCCTTCATCGTCTACGGCGTGGTGCTGATCTCGCGCTCGCGCCAGTTGCAGCACAAGATCACCAAGGAAGTACATCTGCTCGACGACCTGAGCAAGCTCGGCGGATCCCTCACCCAGGTGACCCTCACCCACCGCATGGACGTGGGCACACGCCAGTACCTATGGCCCGCCGAACTGGAGAAGGTGAACGCCACGATCGCCCGCACCGGGGAGACCTATGCCGCCTCGCCAGGGATGAGCGAGCTACAGCAGGCCCTGGCCCTGCTCATGCACCAGGCCGATTCGCTGCATGCCAATGCGATGGCCCACCAGGGCAAATGGAGCGAACAGCGGCCGAACGAGGTGGTGTTCTCCTTCATCATGCAACGCGCCCAGCAGGCCATCGACCGCACCACGCGCAGGGTGCATGAGCAAGGTCTCGGCACGCATACCGCCACCCTGAGCGACCGCTGGGACGAAGCGCAACTGCTGCTGCTGGCCGCTTGCCTGCTCGCCATCGTGTTCGCATGGCTGGTGGGCGTGAGCAACAAACTACTGCGGGAAAGCAGAACGCGTTCCGAGCAGCTCGACACCGCCAAACGGAACTTGGAACAGGCCAACAAGGAGCTGCGCGAGACCATGCTGAGCAAGGAGGAGAAGGAGGTGATGCTGAAGGAGATCCACCACCGGGTGAAGAACAACCTGCAGATCGTGAAGAGCCTGATCCGCTTCCAGATGGATCAGGTGAGCGACCCGAAGACCACCGAGCTCTTCAACGAATGTGTGAACCGCGTGAGCGCCATGGCCCTCGTACACGAACAAACGTACCTGAGCAAGGACCTCGCGAACGTGGACGTGAACAGCTACCTCTCGCACCTGACGCGCGACCTGTGCTACGCCTACACGATAGACACGAAGCTGCACATGGACATCCGCATCAATGTGCCCACCATGGGTGTGGACACGTTGATCCCGCTCGGCCTCATCATCAACGAGATCATCTCCAACTCCCTGAAGTACGCCTTCAAAGGCCGCAGGGAAGGCACCATCATCGTACACATCGACGGGGATGAACAGAGCGGCCTGCACATGCGCATCGGCGACGATGGCGTGGGCCTGCCCGACCGCAGCAAATGGGACCGCCCCAACAGCTTGGGCATGGACCTGATCCACACCCTCGCAGGCCAGCTGGACACCACCGTGGAACTCGCCGCCGGGCCGGGGACCGTGTACGAACTGGTGAGCATGCAGGAAAGGAGGCGCAAGCGCGCCTGACCGCCACCCGTGTGCGGTGGGAACTACGGCACTCTATGGCAGAGCGATGGACCCTCCGGATCTGTTGGCCTGCCCCTGCACGATATGCTGCAACGCCACAGCAGGGAAAGGCACCACGTGCGAAAGCATCATCGCACAAGCGTGATGTGCCCGGTGAGCCTGTCCACACCGGCATCATCGGGTATGACCACATAGTAATACGTCCCATCCGGCACATCGCCCCCTTCGGCACGGCCATCCCAGCCGGTGGTCAACGCAGTGGTGCTGAAGATCAGCTGCCCCCAACGGTTGTAGATCTCCAACAAGGCGGGCGCGCCGCCGTACTCCAGCGGAACGAACCGGTCGTTGTGCCCATCGCCGTTCGGGCTGAACACATTGGGCATCTCGATCACGTCGGACCGCACCACCACCACCGAACGCACCGTGTCTACGCAACCCGCCGCCGTGACCACCACCAGCATCACCGGATAAGCCCCGGGTTCGGCAGGGAACATGGCGGTGAGCGAAGACCCCGTGGCCGTGGAGGGATCCGCAACGCCCAGGTCCCACCACCACGATAGGATGTCGCCCGTACTGCCGGAACCGCTCAACGCCACCACCGGATCATCCACGTCAACAGGGTTCGGCGTGGCCGCTATCGAACCCGCCGGACCCGGACGCACCACCACCGCGCCTGCGAACGTGGTATCCCGCACGCAGCCTTGCTCCGTGGTGATCGACAATGCGACATCGTAGCTCCCCGGTGAGGTGTACGTATGCGTGGCCGTGGTACCCGTTGCCGTGCCTCCATCACCGAACGACCACGACGATGCCACGGACGCCGGATCGGTAATATCGGCGAACGCCACGGTGAGCGGCACACAGCCCGTTGCCGGTGAAATGTGCGCCACCGGATCGGGGCCACCAGGAGCGGCCACATGTGTGCTCCCCATCAGGCATTCACCATCGTACGTGCTGGCAAGCGTATACAAGCCGCTGCCCAAGCCCAGGGCCGACACGTTCAACACCAGGTCCGTCCGTCCCACAAGGGCCACACCGTTCAAGTACCACTGATAGCTGGTGGCACCAACAGGCGGATGAGCGGTCACCACCACGTTGTTCATGCACACATGGCCCATCCTCGTTACGGGGAGGATCACTTGGTCGACAGCCGCCGTGAGGTGCAGATCATCCAGCAAGAGGTACGGCGTGTATTGCGTGCTATCCTCGCCACCCGTGAAGGATGCGGGCAGCACACACCCCGTGCCGAACATCACCGTATGTATTTCCTGGTCCGGTGTAAAGGTGAACGACACCTGGTCCCATTGGCCGTTGGCCTGGTATTGCATCGAAGCGAGCTCCACCCAGCCGTTCGGCACAGGACAGCCGACCGTATTCACCGGAAATGGGACACAATCGCCACGTCCGAACAGCGCCAGTGGGATGGGGTCGGAATAATACGCCCCCAAGGACTGTGTGACACCTGTCGGATTCAAGATGGAGGTTCCCGCCACCTGGGCTGTGAAGGTGTACTCCACCCCGGCCAGCAACGGGTTCGGTGGACCGGGAGACATGAGGCATGCCCCCACGTACTCCTGCCAGTCATCCACCATGCGCATGCCCACGAAGCCCACACCATCGGGAGGGGGGATGGGGAACACATCCGGGTACAGGCCACAACTATTGAAATAGTCCGTGGTGGGGGTGGTGGCCTGCTCCCAATGCACCAAGCAGGTGAATGGATCGGTCCATCCGGGGAATGGCCGGTTGTAGTAATAGGGGCAGCACACGATGGCAATGGAAGTATCCAGTTGCGGCACGTAAAGCCAGGTGGTGTCACGAGCCTCGAAGGATGGGTTGGGAATAAAGGACGGCGCGCCGGAAGAGAACATGGCGGAACACGGGCACGCCGGATCGTTCAGATCGATCGACCCGTTGCCATCATCATCGATCCCGTTGTTGCAGATCTCCTCTTGGGCCAAGCCCACCACAGGCAAAAGGAGGAATGAGAGCACAGACACACACGTGCGCAACATGGAGAGTAGAGTATTGACCGTACGAGAGAGTGAGAGAGCACAATATATGAAAGGCCACTGATCGAACGGAGGGCGTTCGTGCGACTCCGGCTTGTAGCCTTGGTCGCGGGATCCGTCGGTACGAAGCACAAGCTCCCGCCTTGGTCTTATGACATTGGTGCCGCATCCTGGCTCACGAGACCTCCCATCCAAGCATCCATCACCTGCGAACCCGCTCCACCGGACCAATGACCGGCATACACCGGCCACCGCGCCAACCACCCATCACTTCCGCAGCACACCCCAGCCCTTCGCTTCGTGCGAGGGGCTTCTACTTTTTGGGCCGATCATACCCCGCTCCCCGATGACGAACAAAGCGATCTTCGCAGCCGCCGGTACCGCACTGCGCCGCATGCGGTGGCAACAGCACCGAGCACCATACCCACCGGATGACCTACCCCGAGACCCGCAAGGACACCACCGCCGGAGACACCCTGCACGGCACCTTCGTGGCCGACCCCTACCGCTGGCTGGAGAACGACACCAGTGCCGAGACCGCCGATTGGGTGAAGCGCCAGAACGCCACTACCGACGAATACCTCGCCACCATCCCCTTCCGCAAGGACATCGCCAAGCGCTTCGAGGAGCTCTTCGATTTCCCAAAACTCGGCGGCCCCATGCGCGTGGGCGAACTGTACTTCCTGTGGAAGAACAGCGGCCTGCAGAACCAGAGCGTGATGTACGTGCGCAAGGGGCTGGATGGTACCGATGAGATCTTCATCGACCCCAACGCCATCGACCCGAAAGGCACCACCACCTTCAGTCCGATCGGCGCCAGCGCGGACCACCGCTACCTTGCCATGGGCGTGAACCGCGCAGGCAGCGACTGGCAGGACATCATCGTGTACGACCTCACCACCCTGAAGCAGACCAGCGACGAGCTGAAGTGGGCCAAGTTCAGCGGTGCCGCGTGGTACAAGAACGGCTTCTTCTACAGCCGCTACCCCGCACCCGCCAAGGGCACGGAACTGAGCGCGGCCAGCAAGTTCCAGAAGGTGTACTACCACAAGCTGGGCGATCCGCAGGAAAAGGACGCATTGGTGTGGGAGGACCGACAGAACGGCGACCTGTACGTGGGCGTGGGCGTTACGGAGGGCGAGGAGTTCGCCACATTGTACGTGAGCACCGGCACCAACGGCTTCGAGCAGTACTACCACGACCTGCGCACGGGCGGCATCCCCACGCCTTCCACGGCATGGACGGCCCTTCAGACCGGCTTCGACCACAAGACGAGCATCCTCGCCTTCGAGCCGAAGAGCGGCAAACTGCTGGTGCGCACCGATGTGGATGCGCCCCGCTACCGCCTCGTGGCCGTGGACCCGAAGAAGCCCGCCAAGGCCGACTGGGTGGATGTGATCGCGCAGAAGGATGAACTGCTCGAAGGCGTGAGCACCGGCGGCGGCCTGCTCTTCGCCGAATACCTGAAGGATGCCACCACGCGCATCTACCGCTGCAACAGCGATGGCTCCGGCATGAAGGAGGTGGAACTGCCCGGCATCGGCAGCGCGGGCGGCTTCGGCGGCGAGCGCAGCGACACCTTCAGCTTCTACACCTTCACGTCGTTCACCGATCCCGGCACCATCTACAAGTACGACTACGCCACGGGCGCGAGCGAGGTGTTCTACCGCCCCGAGCTGAAGTTCGATCCCTCGCAGTACACGACCGAACAGGTCTTCTACCCCAGCAAGGACGGCACGAAGATCCCCATGTTCGTGGTGTACAAGAAGGGGCTTGAGAAGAACGGGAAGAACCCCACCCTGCTCTATGCCTACGGCGGCTTCAACGTGAACCTCGGCCCCAGCTTCAGCACCAGCCGCATGCTGCTGCTGGAACAAGGCGGCGTGTACGCACAGCCCAGCTTGCGCGGCGGCGGCGAGTACGGCGAGGAATGGCACCAGGCCGGCATGAAGGAGAAGAAGCAGAACGTGTTCGATGACTTCATCGCCGCTGCGGAATACCTCATCGCCATGAAATGGACGGACAGCGCGCACCTCGCCATCAACGGGGGCAGCAACGGCGGCCTGCTCGTGGGCGCGGTGATGACGCAGCGCCCCGAACTGTACAAGGTGGCCTTCCCCGAAGTGGGCGTACTGGACATGCTGCGCTACCAGAAGTTCACCGCAGGCTTCGGCTGGGTGCCGGAATACGGAAATGCCGAGAACAGCAAGGAGGAGTTCGACTACCTGATCAAGTATTCGCCGTTGCACAACGTGAAGCCCGCGAAGTACCCCGCCACCATGGTGATGACCGCCGACCACGACGACCGCGTGGTACCCGCGCACAGCTTCAAGTTCATCAGCGCGCTGCAACCCGCACAACAGGGCGATGCCCCCGTGCTGATCCGCGTGGCCGTGGATGCCGGGCACGGCGCAGGCAAGCCCACCAGCAAGGTGATCGAGGAGGTGGCGGACAAGTATGCCTTCCTCTTCCACGCGATGGGCGTGGCACCGGCGTACGGCAAGGCGGGGAAGTAAGCAAGCACGCCAACGGACCTTGGAAGAGCCCTGCGCAAGCGGGGCTTTTTCGTTGGTGAAGCCTGCCCGAACGAAGTCGACGGCCACGGGTAGTGACGCGGGAACTATGGGCGGCGATGATATGGAGTGGAGCGATGCCCTCTTGCACCGGAAGCAAGGCGCTACTTTCGCGCCGCCGTTCCACGATCGCCAGTGGCGATCCGGATCATCGGAGAGGTGGCAGAGCGGTCGAATGCGGCGGTCTTGAAAACCGCTTTACCTACGGGTAACGGGGGTTCGAATCCCTCCCTCTCCGCCTGCGCTCGTCGAAGCGCCCCTATCGGGGGACGCTTCAGCGAGCTTCGGCGGACGAGATCCGCAATTCCTTCGATCCATCGCAGAAACCTTGCTGGGGCGCGTAGGCGAGCTTCGCTCATGAACCGCAGTGCCTTTAGCGCGCAATGCGGCTCATCCGAGAACGTCGGTGCGGACCAACCGGATCAGAACGAGATCCCTGTCGTAAGACCTATCGCCCCTGAGTTGCTCTTTCGCGTATTGGCGTTGTAGTAGTACGTGTTGTACAGGTGGTTGTAGTACGGTGAATAGTCCCAAGTGGTCACCTGTTGCATCTCATGATCCAAGGCCACGTGGAGGGCCACCTTGGGCGACACCTTGAACGCGACCCCAAGGGCCGGGTTGAGGAAGAAGCCTGCTCCCGTGAACCCATCGCCCAGATCGAAGGAATAGCCGATCCCCGTGGAGAAGTAGGGCGTTACGGTCTTGTCCATGAACCTTACCCGGAAGTCAGCGAAAAGTGGAAGGAGCACATCGCCGGGGTCGGTGAAATACCGCATGCCCACCCCAAGCCCCATGGAGAGGTATGGGTTGAAGCGGTAGCCGTTGATGATGTTCAATTTCAGCCTGCTGGAACCGTAGTAGCCCACGCCCTGCTGGTAGCCGGTCTCCACGATCCCGCTGTACCCGGATCGCGGCCCCGTGTTGTTCCGGTCGTTCCGCGCCCTGCCTTGATAGGGTTCCTTCGTCAGCTTTTCGATCTCGTCCATCTGGAACACGAACACGTTCCTGTCGGCGGTCTCGATCTTGATGGACTTGTTCGGCACCTGTTCTATGATCACACCCCGGATGATGCTCCCGTTCTTCAGGTAGACCACATCCTGATAGTTGCCCTGCGCGAACGAGAGCGTTGTCGTAAGCGCGAACAGGATCGCGAGCAACGTGCCTTTCATGTGCGAACGGATCGTGTGTTCCGAAATTACCGGGTCGGTGATAAAGGGTGAAAGAATGCGAAGGTGCGAGGCATGCGGCTTTCTCGCGTGCCCCCTTCCCGCTCGCACCCTACCCGGACCGCTTCTTTGTTGCCACCTCGCAACCCTTCGCAGCACAAGGTACGGACCATGGGCCATCGCACCATCGGTCACTTCCGCCCAACGAATGGCGGGCCAGACCTTCGGGATGGGTGTAACTTTGTGAGCATGAGAGCGATGCTGACATGGCTTCCCTTCGTGCTCGCCGCGTGGCCCTACCGTCCAGTAAAGGCGCAGGTGCAACTGGTCGTGGAGCCGCGCACCTTCCACACGGCTGAAGGTCGGCCACTGGTGGAGGTGAACATGGCCTTCCTCTCGGGTTCCTTCCGCGCACCCGCCAACGACCGGGGCTTTCCGCAGGCCCGCATCGAAGCACTGACGCTGGTGGAGCAGAACGGTGCCATCGTGGCCTTCCGCAAAAGCATGGTACAGGGGCAGGAAGAACCCGACACCCTGCTGCGCGATGTGATCCATCAGGAAGCCTTCGATCTGGCACCGGGGCTGTACGACCTGACCATAGAAGCGCGCGATGCCTCCGGGACAGACACCACCACCACGCGGACCCACATGCCGCTGGCCGTAGGCTCGCTCCCGCCGGGGATCTCCATCAGTGACATCCTCTTCGCGGAACGCATCGTCCCTGCCACCGAAGGGGAGTTCTCCAAGTACGGTTACATGGCGGTGCCGCTCCTGACCGACTACCTCCCCCGCTCCATCACGAAACTGAACTTCTACGCGGAGGTACACGGCACCGAACGCACCTTGGGCAGGGAC
>JAHBUM010000114.1 GCA_019638075.1 Flavobacteriales bacterium
GACATTTGGACCGCCGAACTGAAAGACGGAAAGGCTATCGACGTCCGGCCCCTCGGACCGCCGGTCAACACACCCGGCAATGAAACCACTCCGTGGTTCGATGCCACCACCGGCACCCTTTGGTTCAGCAGTGATTTCCACGCGGGGCTGGGCGGGTATGACATCTTCCACGCAAGGCGCGATGGCGGAGGATTCAGCACACCCGTTAATGCCGGGGCACCGATCAATAGTTCCGCCAACGACCTCTATCCCGCCCTATACCCGGAACGTGGCGAAGGCTGGCTCACCAGCAACCGCAAAGGTTCCTTCGCAGCCAAAGGCGAAACGTGCTGCAACGACATCTATCGGTTCCATGGTGTTCTGGAACCGGTGGCGCAGGACACACTGCCCACGGCCGATGTGGAGCATACCGGATCCTCAATGCTCCCGGCATCATCCACACCTACCGCCGCATTGCTGCACTTGCAGAACGAATTCCCACTGAAGCTCTACTTCCACAACGACGAACCGGAGCCACGCACACGCCTAAAGACCACGCGGCAGAGCTACGGCAACACCTACACGGCGTACAAGAAGATCTTCACCACCTACCGCGCCGAGAACGATGATCCCGCTGGCATCGAAGCCTTCTTCACCAACGAAGCCGAAGCCGGGCGCGCGAAGCTCGATGCCTTGGTGCAGGCGCTGATCCCCGCGCTGGAAAGCGGGGCACGCATCACCTTGGATGTGCGCGGCCATGCCAGTCCGCTTGCGAAGAACGACTACAACCAGCACCTGAGCCTGCGCCGGATCGAAAGCCTGCGCAATCACCTGTACGCGGCCGAAGGCGGACGCATGAAAGCCTACCTCGACAGCACCGCGACCAACGGCGGTGTGCTGCGCCTGCGCGTGCTGCCGTTCGGTGAAGAACTGTCGGCGACCGGTGTGAGCGATGACATCAGGGACCTCAAACGATCCGTGTACAGTGCCGAAGCAGCGCGCGAACGGCGGATCGAGGTGGAGCGCTTCCACATCGGAGAAGCCATGGTGCCATTGGAACGAACGATGCGCTATTCCATCGGCACCGTGCGGCAGGGCGTGCCGCAGGATTTCGAGATACCCGTGGTGAACAACGGGGATGCAGCACTGCACATCATCCGTGGACGCACCTCCTGCGATTGCCTGCTGGTGCGGTCCACGCCACCACCGATACCGCCGGGTGGTATGGGGATCATCCATCTACACTATTCGGGGCGCACACGGCCGGGTGCGTTGGAGCGTGTGGTGGAACTGGAAATAGAGGGTTCGCCTTCGCCCTTTGAATTGACCGTGCAGGGCACGGTGATCGAATAGATACGCGTCACCTGTTCATGCCATCGCGATCCCAATTCGCGGGGTTGTTCACGATGTACCGGGCGATCCGTTCGTATGCCTGCGGATCGCGGATGATATGATCGTGATACCCGCGTTGCCAGATGGGTACGCCACGCGGTATCAACCCATCGCGGATCACCTGCCGCGAAACGGCTGCCTTGAACACCTGCATGATTTGGCCCAACGAATTTTTGACCATGATGGCGACCTGACGACGGGATCCGGCATCACCGGACGGCGGCGGCGGTGCGCCGACCGCCGGTAGAGGCGGCGAATTCGCCGCCCCTACGATGCCCGTCGGCGCCGCCTGGTCCGTTATCACAACGATCCCATGCACATGGTTCGGCATCACCACGAACGCATCCAATTCCATCATGGGCATGTGTTCCGGCATGGCCTCCCAACACCGTTGAACCACCACACCGAACGTGTTCTGTACCATCACGCCGTTGACCACCTCGCCGAACAACCGCCTGCGATCCGCCGTGCATACCGTGATGAAATAGGCCCCGGAACGGGTGTGATCGTACCCCTTCAACCGGGTCGATCGGCGATGGAAACGCTGGGACATGGCATCCCGAATATCGGCATAACCGATGAACCCTGTGCGTTCCCGGATGGTCTTGCGCTGTGGCATGCGTAACATCGTACCATGGAACTCCTTCTCCTCTCCAATTCCACACTGCCCGGCGAACCGTTCTTCCAATGGCCGCTGGAACACGTCCGCACCTTCTTCGCCGGAAAAAAGCGCGTGGCTTTCGCGGCATACGCCGCACCGGAGGCACAGCGTGATGCCTACGCCGCGAAGATGAACGAGGTGTTCGGTCCGCTGGGCGTGGAACTTGTGCCGCTGCATGCCGAGGGCGATCCCGCCGCAGCCCTGAAGACCGCGGACGCCGTGGCCGTGGGCGGCGGCAACAGTTTCCTGCTGCTGCGCGACCTGTACCGCACCGGGCTGGTCAAGGCCATCGCGCACCGCGTGAAGGACGGCCTGCCCTACCTCGGCTGGAGCGCGGGCAGCAACGTGGCCTGCCCCACCATCATGACCACCAACGACATGCCCATCGTGGAGCCACCCTCGTTGAAGGCGATGCACCTCATTCCCTTCCAGATCAACCCGCACTACACCGAGGCCACCATTCCCGGCCACGGTGGCGAGAGCCGCGACCAGCGCATCGCCGAATTCCTTGCGCTGAACCCGAACACGACGGTGGTGGGGCTGCGCGAGGGATCGCTGCTGCATGTGCGCGAAGGGCGCGTGGAACTGCACGGCCATGACATGAAGCTGTTCCGCGCGGGAAGCGAGGCCGTGGAGATCGCGGCCGGAAGCGTGTTGCGCATGGATCTTCGGGGGTAGTTGGCGGTTGTCAGGCGGCTGTTGTCAGTGGTCCGTTGTCAGTCCCCCTGACGGAAAAACTCCAAGCTCGAGGTTTCAAGCTTCAAGGCTTTTGAGCTTGAAGCTTTGAGCTTGTGCCTTGAAGCTTGAACATCTTGATAGGCTGCTGGGCGGGAAGCCCCCGTGCAGAAGTCACGGAGACAGGCATTCCCTGACAACCGCCAACTACCTTCACCCGGTGCAGCCCGGCCACTGACACCGGCCCCTTCACAACTCATCCGCCCGGAACGGATGGGCGCAGGCGGGGTGCATGAACTTCGCATCCGCGTCCTGTCCGCTTGCCATGGGATGCCCGTGAAATGCCCGCACAAGGTACCATACCCGAAGATCCGGGAGCCATTGCCGGTCTCCTGCGCGCCATCGGCATGGACCTCCTCATCCTGCTGAAGATCATCGCCGTGGTGGCGGCCGCATGGCTGGTGGAGCGCATCATGTACCTGATCCTGCGACGCGGCTATGCACAGCGCAAGGCCAAGGGGCGCGACGAGTTCACCCAGTACCGCTTCCTGCGCAACGCCGTGCGCACCGTGGTGGTGGTGGCCGCCTTCTTCGCGGTGGTGTACACCATCCCCTCGCTGCGGTCGTTCGCCCTCACCCTCTTCGCCGGTGCCGGCCTGCTGGTGGCCATCCTCGGCTTCGCGGCGCAGAAAGCCTTCAGCGACATCATCAGCGGCATCTTCATCGTCGCCTTCAAGCCTTTCCGCGTGGGCGATGTGATCCAAGTGGGCCAGCAGGGGCTCTTCGGCGTGGTGGAGGACATCAACCTGCGCCACACCACCATCATCACCTTCGAGAACCGCCGCGTGGTGATCCCCAACGCCATCATCGGCGAGGAGCGCATCGTGAACAGCAGCATCCGCGAGGAAGCCACCTGCCAGTTCGTGGAGATCCCCGTGGCGGTGGATGCCGATCTGGACAAGGCGAAGCGCATCATGCAGGAGGAAGCCCGCGCCCACCCCTCCCAATTCGACAAGCGCACCCCCGAGGAGAAGGAAGCGGGCGAACCCGAAGTGGCCGTGCGCGTGACGGAGATCAAGGATGGCGTGGTGATGCTCAGGGCCTACGTGTGGGCGCCCGACCCCGTGACGGCCCGCATGATGCGCTACGACCTGAACGAGACGATCCTGCAACGTTTCGCCCGCGAACGGATCCCTGTTTCCGTGCCGATCCGCCACTTCGTGCAGCAGAACCCCTTCGTTGTCGCGGAAGCGGAATACGCCGATCCACGTTCATAGCCACGCAAGCGCCGATGAAGAAAGTCCGCCAACGCTCCGGGAAGGCCGGTCTGCCGCCGGGTTCGTTCGTGCGCGTGGGCCACAGGCACGGGACGGACACCGTCGTCCGATCGTTCGCGTACGGCCCCGACCGCGTGGAGGAACGGCGGCTCACCTCCATCGGCGAATTCGATGAGAAGGCCGGTGGATGCGAGAACACATGGATCGACATCGACGGCCTGAACGACGACCGGCTGATGCTCTCCATCAGCGAGCGGTTCAACCTGCACCCGTTGCTGATGGAGGACGTGCTGAACACCGACCACCGGCCCAAGGTGGAGGAATATCAGGACACGCTCTTCGTGGTGGCCAAGATGCTCGGGCTTGATGAGGAGACCGGCGGCATCCACAGCGAACAGATCTGCTTCGTGCTGCGCAAGGGACTGGTGCTCTCCTTTCAGGAACGCCCCGGCGACGTGCTGGATCCCGTGCGCGAGCGATTGCGCAACGACACCGGCCGCGTGCGCAGGGCAGGCGCCGACTACCTGCTCTACTCCCTGCTGGATGTGATCGTGGACAACTACTTCCTCATCGTGGAGGAGATCGGCCAGCGCATCGAAACCCTCGAACGCAAGGTGATGCTGCGGCCCGGCAACGAGGATCTGCTCACCATACAGGAACTGCGCAGCCTGCTCATCGGCGTGAACCGCTTCGTGACACCCACGCGCGAACTGGCAGGGCGGCTGAACACGATCCAGAGCGAGTTGATCGACAAGAGCACCCGGCGCTACATCAACGACCTGCAGGACCACACGGTGTACATCGCCGAAACGATCAACACCGACCGCGAGATCCTAACCAGCCTGGAGAACACCTACCACGCCGGGCAGAACGCGCGCATGACGCAGGTGATGAAGCTGCTCACCGTGATCAGCACCATCTTCATCCCACTCACCTTCGTGGTGGGTGTGTACGGGATGAACTTCCGCCACATGCCCGAGCTGGAATGGCACTACGGCTATCCGCTGGTGATGGGCGCCATGGCCGCGATCGCCGTGGCGATGTTGGTGTGGTTCAGGAGGAAACGGTGGTTGTGAGGAGAACCCACCATGCCCCTTCCTCACATCATGGTTTACCAGTATTGTGAGGATGGTGGCATACGGGGCACCTTTGCCACCGATGACCATGCCGAACAGCTTCTCCCTGGTGCTGGTGGATGACCAGTCCATCTTCCTTGACGGTATCGAGAGCCTGTTGGAGCGCATGCCCGAAGCCAAGGTGCTGGGCCGTGCGAACAACGGGGCCGACGCGGTGAGCCTGGTGCGCGAGCTGCGGCCGGACATCGTGCTCATGGACATCAACATGCCCGGTACGGACGGCATCGAGGCCAGCAAGCAGATCCGCAAGACCAGCCCGGACACCAGGGTCATCGTGCTGAGCATGTACGGCCACCGGGAGTTCGTGCTGGAGCTGCTGGGCAGCGGCGTGGGCGGCTACCTGCTGAAGACCGCCGGCAAGGACGAACTGATGGAAGCCCTGCGCACCGTGGCCGAGGGGAAGCAGTACATCGCCCGCGAGCTGCGCGCACTGGCGGCCAGCGCCGACCGCAACGCCGACCGCGAGGGAGAGACCAAGTACGGCCCACTCACCAAGCGCGAGGTGGAGATCGTGAAGCTCATCCTTCAGGAACTCACCACCCAGGAGATCGCCACCGTTCTCGACCTCAGTGTACCCACCGTGGAGACGCACCGTCGCAACATCTTCCATAAACTTGACTGCCGCAACATCGCCGGGCTGGTGAAATACGCCATGGAACGGGGATGGGGCGCATGAACGAACCTATCAACACATACGAACATGGACATCAAAGCGACCGTGCATGACCCCGAGAACGGGGAGAAGGTGGAGCTCCGTTACTCTTGGTCCGATGGCTACCTGCTTGTGGACGACCACACGGATACCGAATGGAACAGGTTCCACATCGCCTTCTTCGTGGAATCGCCTGAGGGCAAGGCCGGCTCCCGCTCCTTTCCCGCGCCAACCAACCCGCAAGGCGATGGTGCACACTCGCTCCTCGCCATAGCGGTGTGCGGCAACAAGGTAGTCTCCAAGGACCGGAAGTTGGTCAGGGACGTGAAGTCTGAACAGCCTTGATCGGACAAGGCCTTTCCGGTCGTACGTCCCAGTGCTCGGCATTCACCCGAAAGAGCAGGCTTTGCGTTATTTTTCGAAGGTGCTGTCTGGCGTCTACTCTGTTCTTGGGCGTTCTTGCAGCAGAGGTCGCCGCGCAAGGAACCGATCAGCACAACGCGCACGAGCGGTCCACAGCACTGCTTATGCGCAGGGATGCCCCGGCAATGGCCGCCTTCCTGGACAGCCTGCGCGGCCATCGCGATCGTTCGGAAGCGGACCGGATACTCCACGACCTGCTCCATGCCCGATGGATGCGGCACACCGGGCGCGCGCTGGATGCCCACCACATCTTCGATACCATCCGTATCGACGCGGTCCAGCATCCGTTCCTCGCCTACCTCCAGCATTACCAGCACGCGAAGACCTTGAAGGGCATGGAGGTCTTCGACCTGGCCCGCCAGAAAGCGCAACAAGCCGGGCGCGCCGCCGAGGGGCTGAACATGGTGGACGAGGCCTTGGAAATGGCGCTGCTCGAAAGCGAGATCGATCTGCATGATGACGAATACGAACACGCCCTGCAAGGCTTCGAGGAACTCCTGGAGCGGTCAGCCGCACTGCACCATACCGAGGGCATCTGCCGTGCCTTGACCGGCATGGGCAACGCCTACTACTACCAGGAGCAGGACTCCATCGCCCTGCGCTACTACCAACGCACGCTGGACACCGCCAAGGCACATGCCGACCCCGCCTTGATGATCGGTGCCATCCACAACATCGGTGCGGCGCTCACCTACACCGAAGGGCCTGAAGCCGCCATCGCGCTTTACCGCACTGTGCTGGATACCGCCGGTCCAGGCATGGGTGGCTCCCTGCGTGCCGACCTGCTCACGAACCTGGCCAGCATGTACAGTGATATAGGCGACCATGGCCGGGCCAACAGCGTGATCGATCAGGCACTCGCCATCTACGCGGGAAAACGCGATACCGCGAGCATGGCCGGTGCCGACCTGTTCAAGGCCACCGCGCTGTGGGAGCTTGGCCACCGGAACGAAGCCCTACAACAGGTGATGCTGGCCCGTACACGCACCTCCGAGACCGACCTCAAAGCCCGCGCTGCCCGGAAAGCCGCAGACTATCTCAGGGCCATGGGAAGGCATGAAGAAGCATATGACATGCTCGCCGAGCACGCACAACTGAACGACAGTCTGGCGCGGCGCAGATACAGCGATGGCGTAAGCAGAGCACAGGTCCGCTTCGAGACCGCAGAGAAGGAACGCCGCATCGCCGAACAGCAACAAGCCCTCGAACTATCCGCAGAAGAACACCGCAGCAAAGCCATACAACGCAACTTCCTCATCGGCTCCACGGCGCTGCTCGTCATCATCGCCATCGTGCTCCTGCGTTCCATGCGCAACCGACAGCGCCTTGCCGCCAAGGAGAAGGAACTGCACCACCAGCAGGTGGACCAGCTCCTGAGCCAGCAGGAGATCAAAAGCATCAATGCCATGCTGGATGGGCAGGAAAAGGAACGCGACCGCGTGGCGAAGGACCTGCACGACCGCATAGGAAGCATGCTCGGCGGCATCAAGGCGAACATGAGCGCGCTGGAGGATCGCGTGGAAGAAATGCAGCACGACCAGCAATACCAGAAGGTGAGCCGCCTGCTTGACCAGACCGCAGGCGAGCTGCGCCGGATCAGTCATGACATGGCAGCGTCCACACTGAGCCGCTTCGGCCTGGAGAAAGCGCTGAAGGACCTGCGCGACACCATCCACATCAACGGCCGCCTGCATGTGGAGCTGAGCACCTTCGGGCTGGATGACCGGTTGGAACGCTCCATCGAGCTCGCCATCTACCGCATGGTGCAGGAGCTGGTGGCCAACGTGCTGAAGCACGCGAAGGCGCGTGAGCTATCCATCGCCGTTACACGCAGCCCCGGCCGCCTGAGCCTGGTGGTGGCCGATGATGGGACCGGTTTCGACACCAGCACGCCCACCGAAGGCATCGGCCTGGCCAACGTGCGCAGCCGCGCCGCAGCACTGGGCGCCACCGTGCAGGTGGACAGCACCATGGGCAAAGGCACCACTGTGAGCGTGGAGTGCCCGGTGGTGGAGTAGCTGCCCTTCGAGACAGTGTGGTATGCACCACTTCACACCTCCGCACTCACACCTCTCTCTCCTCCCCCCAACGCCCGAACAGACCGCTTCTTTTGCCGCCTCATTATCTTCAACCCATGCACCACTCTCCCCTCCTCCGCGCATGGGCGATCGCGCTGTCCATGGCTGCAACGCTCCTGTGCGCCGAGGCTCGCACCCAGGATCATTGGGCGGCCTTCGATGAATACCTGGCCATCGCACAGAGGAACGCTGCGGCCGAGCTTCGTGTACGGGCGAAGGAATGGATCGCTTCGGATAATCCACGCGAGGGCTATCTGGGCCATCTGGCCATGGCCACCGCCACGCTCCGTGATGAAGACTACCCCGCAGCCCTCGTGCTGCTGGACAGCCTGGACAACATCCTGCCCAGCGCGGAGTTCGTCATGCGGGCAACGACCAGGCAACTGTTGTCGAGCACGATGACCGTGCTCGGCGATGCCGCACGTGGTGGGCAGGTGGCATCGGATGGCGTGCGCATGCTCCCGCTCAAAGGCTATGTGCCTGAGCGGCTCGGGCTGATGCTCGTGCAGGCCGAAGCCATGCTCATGCAGGGCGACCTGGAGGGTGCCCATGACATATTCAGCATGATCGTGGGCCAGGCCCGTGAAGCAGGCATCCTGCTCGACCAAGCGAATGCAGAAAGCGGGCTGGGGCTTGTGCGGCTGAACCAAGGCCGCTTCAAGGAAGCCTACGACATCTTCAATGGCGCATTAAGCCTGTACCGGAAGACAGGGAACGAAATGGGCATGCAGAACGCCGTGGCCAACATGAGCCTCGCAGCCACCATGGATGGCCAGCACGCACTGGCACTGGGCCTGTGCGACAGCCTGCTCAGGGAACTGGGGTCGCGCACCCCTGAGATGCGCGCCAACCTCTATCTGGAAAAGGGCGTGGTACATGCGGGCCTCAATGAGCATGAAAAGGCGCTGGAGCAATACGAACGCGTGCTGCTCATGCGCGACAGTGTGGCCGAGACCATCTACTTGTCCGTGCTTTCAAGGCATCTGGCCTCCACCTATTGGGCGCTGGGCCGATCGGCCGATGCTTTCCGCTGCATGGAAGAGGCCCAGAGGATCGCCGATCGCCTCGGGCAGAACGGTGTGCGTGCCGAGATACACCAGGTCCTCCACGACTGGTACTTCTCCCTCGGCCGCACCACCGAAGCCCTGACGCATCTGCAAGCGCACGTCAGCCTGTCCGATCCACTGAACAAGGCGAGGTTCAGCGACCAGCTCGCTCGCTCCGAAGCCCTATATGGAACGGCAAAGAAAGAGCACCGCATTGCCGAGCAGGAACAGGCGCTGCGGCTGGCAGAGGCCGAACACCGCCGCAATGCCCTGCAGCGGAACATGCTCATCGGCGCCATCGTGGCACTCGCCATCATCGCCCTGCTCTTCTACCGCACCATCTGGAACCGGCGCAGGCTGGCAACAAAGGAGAAGGAACTGCACCACCAACAGGTGGACCAGCTCCTGAGCCAGCAGGAGATCAAAAGCATCAACGCCATGCTGGAAGGGCAGGAAACGGAACGCGAGCGCGTGGCGAAGGATCTGCACGACCGCATAGGCAGCATGCTCGGCGGTATCAAGGCGAACATGAGCGCGCTGGAAGACCGCGTGGAAGAAATGCAGCACGACCAGCAATACCAGAAGGTGAGCCGCCTGCTTGACCAGGCCGCGGGCGAACTGCGCCGGATCAGCCACGACATGGCCGCAGCGACATTGAGCCGCTTCGGCCTGGAGAAAGCCTTGCGCGACCTGCGCGATACCATCCACATCAACGGCCGCCTGCACGTGGAGCTGAGCACCTTCGGGCTGGATGATCGCCTGGAG
>JAHBUM010000115.1 GCA_019638075.1 Flavobacteriales bacterium
GCCTTACGCTGCTGGTATGGCATGCGGCGAAGGCCTTGTTGTCCTTCCGCACCACGCACGTTGAAAGCATCCTGCGGCCATGATCCTCGACGACCACACCTTGGACGGGATCTCCGAACACGAACTGCACGAAGCGTTGCAGGCGCTGAAGGCCGAACGCAACGCCGTGTTCCTCGCGCACTACTACCAGACGCCCGACATTCAGGAACTGGCCGACTTCGTGGGCGACAGCCTCGCGCTGGCGCAGGCCGCCGACCGTACCGGAGCTGATACCATCCTGTTCTGCGGCGTGCATTTCATGGCCGAGACCGCGAAGATCCTGAACCCCACGCGCACGGTATTGCTGCCCGACCTCGAAGCCGGTTGTTCCTTGGCCGACAGCGCCCCGGCCGACAAGTTCCGCGCCTTCCTCGATGCGCACCCCGATCACCTCGTGGTGAGCTACATCAACTGCAGCGCGGCGGTGAAGGCCATGAGCGACATCATCTGCACCAGCAGCAACGCCGTGCGCGTGGTCAACAGCCTCCCGAAGGACCGTCCCGTGATCTTCGCGCCGGACAAGCATTTGGGCGCGTACGTGCAGCGCATGACCGGGCGCGAGCTGGTGCTGTGGGACGGCGTGTGCGAGGTACACGTGGACATCAGTGCCGACAAGCTGAAGCTGCTGATGGGGAAGCATCCCGATGCGAAACTGGTGGCCCACCCCGAATGCCCGCAGCACATTCTCGCCGATGCCGATCACGTGGGCTCCACCGCGTCGCTGCTGGAGTTCGTGCAACGCGATCCCGCGCAGACCTTCATCGTGGCCACCGAGGCGGGCATCCTGCACCGCATGCGCGAGGCCGTGCCGCACAAGACGCTGATCCCCGCGCCCGCCCATGCCGACAACACCTGCGCGTGCAGCGAATGCCCCTACATGAAGCGCAACACGGTGCGCAAGATGTACACGGCCCTCCGCGACCGATGGCCCGCGATCGAACTGCCGGAGGATGTGCGGCAGGGTGCGGAGCGGTCGTTACGGCGGATGCTGGAACTGGGATGATGGTAGAACAGGTCTCCGTTGAACGCACCCGTAGCGTCGATCCCACCGGGTCGACCTACGCTACCGATGACCTGTGATGATGGGCAGGGATGATCAATGGCTTGACGTGATCGTGGTGGGCGGCGGCATCGCCGGGATGGCCTATGCCACGCAACTGGTGGAGCAGGCCGGCTTCGCTCGGCCGGAGCCATTGCGAAGGCGTAGTGCAAGGCCGGTGCGGGTGCGCATCATCGCGAAGGAAGCGGTGAGCGGAAGCAACTCCTTCGCCGCACAGGGCGGCATGGCGGCGGTGCTCCATCCGGCGGATTCCACGGCAAGCCACGTGCGTGACACCCTCACCGTGGGCGAGGGCCGCAACGATCCGGCCGTGGTGCGGCGCGTGGTGCGCGAAGGCCCGGCGATGGTCCGCGCGCTGACGGGCATGGGTGCGGTCTTCGATGCGGATGCCACAGGCCGCATCGCGCTGGCACGCGAGGGCGGGCACACCATCGCCCGCGTGGTGCATCACCTTGACCGCACCGGCGCGGAGATCGTGCGGGTGTTGCAGGAACGTGTGCGCGCTTCGCCGTGCATCACCGTGATCGATGAACAGGCGGTGGACCTGCTGGTGGATGGCGGGCGTTGCATCGGTGTGCGCACGCGCGACCCACTGACGGGGATATGGACGGACCGTTTCGCGCACGTGGTGGTGCTCGCCACGGGCGGTGCGGGACAGGTCTACCTGCATACCACCAATCCGCCGGGCGCCACGGGCGATGGCATCGCCATGGCTGCGCGGGCAGGTGTACCGTTGAAGGACATGGCCTTCGTGCAGTTCCATCCCACCGCGCTGTACACGGGCGGCACGGGCACCGCCTTTTTGATCAGCGAGGCCGTGCGCGGCGCGGGTGCCGTGCTGTTGCGGGCCGATGGGCGTCCGCTGATGGCGGGTGTGCATCCGCAGGGCGATCTGGCCCCGCGCAACGTGGTGGCCCGCACGATCGCACGTGTGATGGCACGCAGCCGCGTACCGCACGTGTGGCTGGACACATCGCCCATCGGTGCCGAACGCTTCGCGCGGGAGTTCCCGGCGATCAACGCCCACTGCTTGGAGCAGGGCATCACACCCGGCCGCGACCGCATCCCGGTGATGCCCGCCGCCCACTACCTCTGCGGTGGCATCCGCACCGACGGCACGGGCCGCACCACCTTGAAAGGGCTGTTGGCATTGGGCGAGTGCGCATGCAGCGGGCTGCACGGTGCCGATCGTCTCGCTTCGAACTCCTTGCTGGAGGCCTTGGTGATCCCCCGGCATGCCGCCGCCCATACGCTGCGCACGGCGTCGAAGCGGGTGCCGGGCGCCGACCGTCCGGTGGGGGAACAGGCCGTTCCCGGAAAGGACCACCACACCAGTGTGGACCACGATGCTGTGATGGATGCGTTGCGCCGGACCATGACCCGGCATGCGGGGATCCTGCGCAGCGAACACGGGCTGCATCAAGCCCTGCGGCGCATCGAACGGGCGGGCATGGATGCCGAACGCGCTTGGGCGCAGGGCGATCGGTCAGCAGGGATGATCGCCTTGCGGAACATGGTGGCCGTTTCACGCAGCATCGTGCTGGCGGCCTTGGCGGAACCGTTCAGCGCGGGGACGCATTGGGTGAGCGGGGTACGGGGGTGAAACGAGTGGTTGGAACGGTTCATGCCATCAACGGCGACCGTGACGTGCATTCTCGCGGCCATAAAGCTTGGCGCGCTCCCCCTCCACGATGGAGGTCAGCTCATCATCGCCGATCTGCACCTTGCTGAAGATGGCGATCCGAGCATCGATGTCCGCGTTCCTGCTGCGAGCCTTGTCCGCTTGGCCGCTTTCAAGGTATCGAAGGGGGCCATGGTCAACGCGGGATCTCGTCCAGCAACCGTTTGATCTCTGCCACCGGAATGCTGTCGACATCCGCCTTGTCATAGATCGTCAGCAGCCAGACATGATGTTCATGCACCACAACGTGCAGGATCACCCTTGCGCCTCCTGACTTTCCCCTCCCTTTCGAGGTGATGGCCATGCGCACCTTGTAGCAGGCGTTCCCCAACGCAGCACCGATGAACGGATCCCTTTCAAGGTCGTCGAGCAACGCTGTATAGTCACGTTTCAGCGAAGCATGCTTCTTCGCCAGTGCCTTCAGTTGGCGGTCGAAGGTGGCGATGCTCCTTACATCAAAGCTCTTCGAGGAGTTCCCGCGCGGGCCTGCCATGCTTCTTACCGGCTTTGATGAGCTTCATCTCCTCCACGGCTTCGCGGAGGTCCGAAAGGGCCTTGGCCTTCGCGTCCGTCAAAGGGGTGGCCTTCACAAAGCTGAGGCTCCTGAGCAGTTCCATCACGAACTCGGCCTTGTTCTCCTTGATGTCCAGCAAGACTTTCATGGTGGCTCAAAGATACATCGCGTGCCGCCTTCCGGATATTCCTTAGCCCGCGCCACCAGCGCCCCTCACCTGAACTCCTCCCCGAAACCTTCCAGATGCCTCCCGATCGCTGCGACCTGCTCCGCGCCGGGCTCCGGCGGAAGCTCGCGGAACAGGTGGTACAGCGGCAGCAGGAAGTCGTGCAGGCGCTCGTGGCCTTCGCCGTCCATGGTGCAACGCTCGAAGATCAGGGTCAGGTGGGCTTCGAGGGTGTCCTTAAGCACGCCGTTGCGCAGGCCGTTGGCGGGATAGCCCTCCACCAGATCGCGCATGGCCCGCACGCCTTCCCGCGTGGCCTCGTTCACCTCCCAGCGGGGATCGTCCGACGGTGGTGGGTGGATCACGCCCACGGTGTTCGACGCCGCATCAATTGCATCGGCTGCCTCCGGCGCATGGCCGCATGCCGCAAGCAGCAGGGGCAGGAGAATGTGCAGGCCATGGAACCGCATCGTGCGGCAAAGGTGTGCCGGTCTTTCCAGCCGCGCATTGACGGTCGTCATATTTCGGACAGCGCCATCCTTTGATATTCGCACCATTTTCCGTGGATCCCGATCCCATCCATCAGCCTGCCCCTTCGGGCGGAACATGATGGGCGTCAGTCCGTGGCCACGGCAATGACATGAGCTTTGCCCCACACCGCCGCATGCACGATCCATCATCCCGCCCGCATACCTTCCACATTCCCGTGATGGGGCTGGGATACACGATCGACACGCCGTTGAAGGTGGCGCATTTCGGCATCGCGTCGGTGGTCTCGATCATCGAGGATGAACTGGTGGAACGCATGCGCGAGTTCCATTGCGGCGAGGCGGGCGAACCCTTCACGGCCATCCCGAAGAAGGAGCTGGACCACCGCGCGTTGCGCATCACCGCCTATCTGGACCTGTTGAAGCGTATGGTGGACCGCAACATGGCCCGCGTACGCTCGGCCCCGTTCACGCCCGGCTCCGACAGCACGAAGTACTTCGAGCTCCTGCCGGATGGCGCCTCCTTGAAGGAGCGCTACCGGGCCATGCTGCACATGCCGCCGGGCGCGGACCGCACCGCTGTGGAAGATGCGCTGCGAAGCGCCATGCAGCCGGGTGGCATCGACGTGAACATCATGTCGAAGATCGATCCCACCAACTACGACAAGGCGGGCAACGCACTGCCACCGGAGTACTGCGATGCCATGGCCGCCTTCCGCGGCTTCGCCAACAGCACGCTCCGTTCCGGCGTGGTGCTCAGTGCGGGCTACAATCCCCGGCTGTACGCCTACATCGCGGAGTTTCCCGATTTCCTGCCCGATGCCGAAGGCCGCCTGCGCAAGCGGATCATCCTGAAGGTGAGCGATGCGCGCTCGGCGCTGGTACAGGGGAAGATCCTCGCGAAGAAGGGCGTGTGGGTCTCGGAGTTCCGCATTGAATCGGGCCTGAACTGCGGCGGCCATGCCTTCGCCACCGATGGCATCCTGCTGGGCCCGATCATGGAGGAATTCCAGAGCAAGCGCGCGGAAATGGCCGCCGACCTGTTCGCCCTGTGCAACGCGGCGCTCGCAGAGGCGGGCCTGCCGGTGTTCCCCACGATGCCCCCGCAGCGGCACACCGTGCAGGGCGGCATCGGCGCGGTGGCGGAGGACCGCTTCCTGCGGGAGCACTACGGCATGGAAGGCACCGGCTGGGGCAGCCCCTTCCTGCTGGTGCCCGAGGTGACCAACGTGGATGCGGAGACCCTGCAACAACTCACCGAAGCACGTCCCTCCGATTTCCACCTGAGTTGGGCATCGCCGCTGGGCGTGCCCTTCCACAACTTCAGGCCCAGCAGTTCGGAGCGCCAACGCAAGGCACGCATCGCGAAGGGCAGGCCCGGCAGTGCGTGCTACAAGAAGTACCTCAGCTCCAACACGGAATTCACCGCGCAGCCCATCTGCACCGCCTCGCGCCAGTATCAGGACCTGAAGATCAAGCAGATCAAGGCATCGGGGCTTAGCGAGGCGGACATGGCGCGCGAGGCGGCGGCCGTGGTGGAGAAGGACTGCCTCTGCGAAGGGCTTGGCGCCGCCGCCCTGTTGAAGCAGGGCATGAAGCCCGCGCACAAGCTCGAGGCCGTGGCCATCTGCCCCGGACCCAACATGGCCTATTTCTCCAAGGTGGTGTCGCTGCGCACCATGGTGGACCACATCTACGGACGCACGGACCTGCTCGCCGGTGTGGACCGGCCGCACATGTTCATGAAGGAGCTTTCGCTCTACGTGGACTACCTGAAGCGCGAGCTGCAGCAGGTGCGCGACGAGGTGACCGCCCGCCAGCAACGCTACTTCGCCACCTTCCGCGCCAACCTACAGGAGGGCCTGCGCTATTACGAGGAGCTGCTTCCCGTGCTACAGGCCCGCGCGTCGATCGACGTGCGCCGCATCCGCGAAGAGATCGGTCTTGCGGCACGGCAGATAGGGGAGCTGCGGTTGCCTGTGGTGGCTGCGGCGGCTGGTTAGGAGTCATCCGCATGTACATCAAGTCCTTGCAGGGGCCGCTATAAGGAATAAGAAAGAACCCCGATGTGCATGGGCCGGGCGGTGCTCCGTATGCACCACCGCCCCGCTCGCGTGCGAACAGGCCAGTGCCTACTTTCGCCGTACGCGATAGCGCACGCATACGCCAATGCCCAGAAAGAAGTCACCGGACAGCGTGCGCATCCGCAACAGCACGGCGGAGTTCCTGACCTTCGCTTATCAGACCGGTGGCGACGGCGTGGAAGTGCGCGTGCAGGACGGCACGATCTGGCTGTCGCAGAAGAACATGGGAACGCTCTTCGACACCACCCCGGAGAACGTCCTGATGCACTTGCGGCGCATTTTCGATGACCATGAACTGGACGAAGGGGCAACTACTAAGGATTTCTTAGTGGTTCGGACCGAGGGTGCCCGCTCGGTCAATCGAAGCATCAAGCATTACAACCTTGATGCGATCATCGCGGTGGGCTACCGGGTCAATTCCAAACGCGCCACCGCCTTCCGGCAGTGGGCCACCGGCGTCCTGCGGGACTATGCGCTGCGGGGCTACGTGATGGATCGCAAGCGCATGGAGAACGGCGCCTTCCTCGATGACGACTACTTCGAGCGGTTGCTGGACGAGGTCCGGGAGATCCGCCTGTCGGAGCGGCGCTTCTACCAGAAGATCGCCGACATCTATGCCACGGCGATGGACTACGACAAGGACGCGCCCCTCACCCAGACGTTCTTCGCCAAGGTGCAGAACAAGATGCACTACGCCGTGCATGGCCACACCGCCGCAGAGCTGATCGTGAAGCGGGCGGACCATACCCGGGAGCGCATGGGCTTGACCACTTGGGCCAAAGCCCCCGGCGGCAAGATCCTCAAGAGCGATGTGGTGGTGGCGAAGAACTACCTGACCGAAACCGAGCTTGAGGATCTGGGACGCATCGTGAACGCCTACCTCGATCTGGCCGAAAGCCGGGCCAAGCGTCGCGTTCCCATGACCATGGCGGATTGGGCGAAGCGCCTCGACATATTCCTCTCCGCCGACGAGCGCGAAGTGCTGCAAGATGCAGGGCGCATCAGCGCCGAGATCGCCCGGGAGCACGCCGAGAGCGAGTTCGAGAAATACCGTGTGATCCAAGACAGGCTCTTCCGAAGCGACTTCGACAACTTCACGGCACTGGAACAGACAGCAAAGGATGATGAAGGATGACCGCCGAAGGCCTCGAACCCGGCGAGGCGGTCATCAGCCGCGAGCAGTTGTTCATCCATTGATGCACTGAACGACCGGTAGGGCGGCATCTGCTCCGGGATCTGGTGGGCGTGTCCCTCGCCCACGCACAAGCCCACACACGGGTCGCGTGCTTCGCTTTAGTTGCCTTGCCCAAGCCCGCGTCGCATCGGGCTGCGGGGTCTGCTCGTTCCTCGCAGCCTCCTCGCCACGTGCGCTGCTGGGCAAGGGCTTCGGCAAGCTGCCGCTTCGCCCGCTCACGCAAACACCTGTGGCAACGACATCACACCGTTCGCACATCGGTGTCCCAGAGGAACATGCTCCCTCGCTTCAGCAACTTGTTCCTACTTTCTGCCCATCCTTGTTGACGATTTCTTCGTCAGCAAGTTCCACAGCAAGCTCACGGATAAGACATTTGCAGACCCGGACCAATGGCAAGACGGATCGAACGATCGGATGAATTGGATGCCGTGGTGAGCAACATCGGCTTGGTTGAAGCGGATACGGACGGCTCCGCCGGGAACATTTACATTTGTTGCGTATAGTCAACATGGCGCATTCGTCCGAGTCACCGCTTCTCGCACAGTTGGACCCGCTTGTGCAGGTCCACGGGGCCGATCTTGTGGAAAGGCACTTGGTGCATTCATTCTGCCTGCAACAAGGTCTCGATCCCGGCCCTTCCCGGTTCTTGGCGAGCTATCTCGAAGGGACGGCATTCTTACCGGAAGTGCTGATCGCCATGGAGAGGTTGGACATCCGGACCTTGAAGAGATTGGAGAAGACCCTCGAGTTGCTGATCCCTTCCGGCGACCGATCGATCAACGGCGCCTTCTTCACGCCCGACCTGATCGTCGATCACATCGTTGGGGAGATCACGCCGAAGGACGATGGCACCTACCTCGACCCGAGCTGCGGCTGTGGCGCTTTCCTCATCGGCCTGCTCGAAGCCCTGCACAAGGCGAGCGACAAGCCCTTGCGGACGTTGATCCGGGAGAACATCTTCGGGGCCGACATCCTTGGCTACAACGTGCGCCGCTCCAAGGTGATCCTCGCGCTGCATGCGTTGATGCACGGCGAAACGATCGAGGAGAGCGACTTCAACATCCACGAATGCGACAGCTTGAAGCATGATTGGAACATGGCCTTCGATGGCATCGTGGGCAATCCGCCGTACGTCAAATTCCAAGACCTGTCCGATGCGAACCGCATGGAATTGGAGGCCAACTGGTCGTCCATCAAAGGCGGCACCTTCAACCTGTACTTCGCGTTCTTCGAGCTCGGCATCCGCCTGCTGAAGCCCGCCACGGCGGACAGGCCGGGCGGCATGCTGGGCTACATCACGCCGAACAACTACTTCACGTCGCTGGCCGGTGAGTCGCTCCGAAGCTACCTGCAACATGGCAGGCATGTGCGCAAGGTGCTGGACTTCGGCCACCGCCGCGTATTCGACGCGCAGACCTACACCGCGATCACCTTCCTCACCAAAGCCCCGCAGGATGCCGTGCTGTTCGATCGGATCGCGGAGGATCAGGCGATCGGCGATTTCCTTGCGCGCCACACGGAGAACCGCAACCCCGTCGCGAACCTCGATCCGCGCAAGTGGCGCCTGCTGAAGGAGGCCGACATGCACAACATCCGCCGCATCGAGCGGGCGGGCACGGCCATCGGCAGCATGTTCGACATCGTGGTGGGCATCGCCACGTTGAAGGACAACGTGTACTTCGTGACCGGCTACGAGGAGGATGGGGACCACCTGCGGATCACCAAGGATGGCGGAGCGTGGACCATCGAAAAAGCGATCACGCGGCCGGTGTACAAGATCTCGGAGATGAAGGGCGCCAATGATATCAGCCGCAACCGGCGACGGATCATCTGCCCCTATTACACCGATCGCAAGACCGCCACGGCCATCCCCGAGGACGTGATGGAGTGCGATTTCCCCGGATGCCTTGACTACCTCAGGGCCCATCGTGCGGTGCTGCAGGAGCGCGACAAAGGCAAGGTGGCGTACACCCCGTTCTATGCGTGGGGCCGCACACAGGGCCTCACCCGGCGTGGGCTGAAATTGATCGTGCCCACCTTCAGCAAGGCACCTCGCTTCCTGCGCGTGGCCGACGAGGATGCCTTCTTCACGAACGGCTACGGCATCCACCTGCGCCAGCAGGATCCGGGCTTCCTCGGCCATGCCAACCCGCTGCTGCACGAAGAGAACCTCGATGTCACCGCGCGCATCCTCAACTCCGCCGTGATGGACTACTACGTGCGCATGACCAGCGTGTACATCCAAGGCGGCTACCCGTGCTACCAGAAGAATTTCATCGAGCGGTTCTCGTTGCCCGAACTCACCGATGATGACGTGGATGCCATGCGCCGTGCCGACGATGCCGCATTCCCCAGCATGCTGTGGGATGCCTACGGCTTAGACCGCGCCGTCATGGAAGCGTTCCTCGTGGATCGTGAGCAGGTCGCTGGCGAAGCCGTGCCAGCTGAGGCCTGAAAAGTCCAGCGTGCTGTCCGCTGGGATCAATCCGGCGGCTTTCAGCGAATCGGTCGTGTGGTGGATCACCGGCACGGCAGGGCGGAAGTCCACCACCAACAGGCACACACGCTCATAGCAATGGTCGCTGCCCGCTGATACGCGCCTGTTGTTGATCGCGTTGAAGGC
>JAHBUM010000116.1 GCA_019638075.1 Flavobacteriales bacterium
GTTGGGCATGTTCACCTTCGTGCGCTGGAACTGGATCTTCGTGGCACCGCCGTTGTGCATCGACAAGGCGGGGGTGGATGAGGGGATGGAGATCATCTCGAAAGCGATCTCAATTGCTGACGAGGCGTGTGTCGATTAGCTGATGTGCTGATGCGATGATCAGCTAATGGGATGTTGTGGGCGTTCCGGCGCCAAATGCGCGCCGTCGGGCTTTCCGCTGCTAGTCCGCGCCTCCTTCGTTGGCTGTGGGCTATTCGCTTCGATCCCTAACGCGAATTGCCATGCCTACATAACGGCGCGCTCTAGGCCAAGAGAGGATCACTTCTTCATGATCGCCCTCAGTTCATCGATGCTCAGGAGTGGCTTCTTTCTATGAAGCATCGCGTGGCAGTTGGGACATACAGGTACCATGTCGTGAATTGGATCGATCACATGCGCTTTTCGTGTTGCTGCCAAGGGGTTTAGGTGATGGACATGGATGAATCCTGCACCAAGGCTCCCGTATCGCTCTTTGAAATCAAACTCACACACCGTGCAAGCGGTCCCGTGATGTGAAATGCATGTGGATCGGTTCCTAGGGTCACGTTCATAGCGTGTCATCCGAACAGTGTATGCAGTACCCTCAAGGAAGTCTGTTGGGGTTTCGGAGGCAAGAGGTTGATCGGAAGCATGGATGTTAGCCCAGATATGGTCCAGTTTGGCGAGATACATTGATCTCAGGAAGGTTCCTGACGATTGTGGTATCCAGTGTTGGTCGGGCATTTCGGACCTGAGCTTGCCGATGTGCAGGATAAACTGATCGGGTTTGAACAACCTGTCGTACTCAACGTCCACGTAAAGAGTTGAACGTTCCGAACCATCCCAATGCGGTTTCGATTCTGGCTCACTAATGATCCATCCCGATCCGATGATACCTCGTGGTTCTATGCCGAGGTGCAATAAATAGAACCGGTCCCCGGGATTTATGTCCTTGGATCGTCCCACACTCCACTGGTCCAGGCAGGAGCCATGATCCTTTACCTCTTGAACCATTTCATCCAGATCCTCCCACGCCCACTTCTTTGGATTCCATGTTAGCAGTATGGTCTTTGGCTCCCGTATTGCTTGAATATGTGTCGTCATCGGTTCATCTTGGCTAATGCAATGTATCATGCGTCTTGACACCCCAGTTTTCCTCGTCGCCCCTATCTTGACCCAAGCCCGATCGACGGGAAGTCCGTCACCCGACCAGTGCGATGAGCAAAGGAGAACTACTGATCTACCAGACGAAGGACGGCTTCACGCAGGTGAGCGTTCGCTTGAAGGATGAAACCCTATGGCTGACACTGCTCCAGTTGGCCGAATTGTTCCAACGGGACAAATCGGTGGTCGCCAAGCACATTCGCAACATCATCGAGGAGGGGGAACTGGAGGCTTCAACTGTGGCACTTTTTGCCACAGTTTAAAAGGAGGGCCGCCGCAACGTGAAACGCGACCTGGAGCACTACAACCTGGACATGATTATCTCAGTAGGCATTCCCATCAGCTGATCATCGCATCAGCATATTAGCTAATCCTCCAATCGGCTGATCGCTTTGCAAGACCTCACCACCTCCTCCCTCTACAGCGAAGACCTCGCGCCCGTTCCACCCGCCAAGCGCACATGGGGCACGTGGAACTACGCCGCGCTATGGATCGGTCTTGCCTGGCTCTTGTCGTCGTGTGGAGATCGTGTGGATGTCTTGTCTGGTAAGGACTTCTCCGATGGAGATTGGTTGCTCGTTCGCTGGGACGTTGCTCATCATATCATTCACGTCATTGATGATGAGAAGGTCCTTGCAGCGAATGCTGATGGTATTAGTGTTCGGTGGCAGGAGGGGCATGGTTGGACCACTTGTGATGGTGCCTTGCGCCTTTTCAAGAACGGGGAAGAGGTCTTGCATCAGAGCTATCTGGATGGATCCTATCTTTCTGAAACGAGTGCCTTGCAGAAGGCCTTTGTTCTTGCAGAAGAAGTTTTTTTGGATTCGGAGAATGACTTTGAGTTCACGCGTCTTTGGGATAGTCTGAAGACTGTACCCGGCAACTATCCGACGCGCTACCATACGCAACCTGCTGATAAGGACATCATCTGGCTCTATCGTTATGAGTGAACAGAACACAGCCGCATCCTCCCTTTACAGCGAGGATCTCGCGCCCGTTCCAACCGCCAAGCGCACGTGGGGCACGTGGAACTACGCCGCGCTGTGGATCAGCATGAGCTTGTGCATCCCCACCTACATGCTGGCCAGCTCATTGATCGAAGGCGGTATGAACTGGTGGCAGGCGATCCTCACCGTATTCCTCGGCAACGCGATCGTGTTGGTCCCGATGGTCCTGAACGGCCACGCCGGGGCGAAGTATGGCATCCCGTTCCCGGTGCTGGCGCGGGCGAGCTTCGGTGTGAAAGGGGCCAATATCCCGGCGTTGTTGCGGGCGATCGTGGCGTGCGGCTGGTTCGGCATCCAGACGTGGATCGGCGGGCACTCGCTCTACCTGATGCTGAAGGTGTGGCTGGGGAACAGCATCCACCTGCCGCAGTTCCTGCCCGGATGGCTGGGGTTGGGCACTGGTCCTGCGATCGCCTTCCTGCTGTTCTGGTCGCTGAACATGGTGGTGGTGTACTACGGCGTGGAGGTCATCCGGCGTTTGTTGGTGGTGAAGGCGATCTTCCTGCCGCTGGCTGCGCTCGCCCTGCTGTGGTGGGCTGTTGACGCCGCCGACGGTCTCGGTCCGATCCTCTCACAACCCTCCAAGTTCAAAACCAACGGTGAGTTCTGGACCTTCTTCTTCCCGGCTGTCACCGGCATGGTGGGTTACTGGGCCACACTCTCACTCAACATCCCGGATTTCACGCGCTATGCGAGCAGCCAGCGGGCGCAGGTGACCGGCCAAGCCATCGGCCTCGCGCCGAGCATGACGCTCTTCGCTTTCATCGGTGTGGTGGTCACCAGTGCCACCACCATCATCTACGGCACCACCATTTGGGATCCGCTGGTGCTGGCAGGTCGCTTCGACAGCAAGGTGCTGGTGAGCATCGCCATGATCTGCGTGGCGGTGAGCACATTGGCCACCAACATCGCCGCCAACATCGTCAGCCCCGCCAACGACTTCGCCAACCTCGCACCGGCGCGCATCGATTTCAAGAAGGGCGGCTACATCACGGGGATCATCGGCATCCTCATCATGCCATGGAAGCTCATCGCCGATCCCAGCGGGTACATCTTCACCTGGCTCATCGCGTACAGCAGCTTGCTCGGCCCCATCGGCGGCATCATGATCGCCGATTACTTCTTCGTTCGCCGCAAGGAACTGGTGCTTGGTGAACTGTACGATCACAAGGGGCGCTACGCCTATGGCTTCGGTTTCAATCGCGTGGCGATCATCGCGCTGCTGGCCGGGATCCTGCCGAACGTGCCGGGCTTCCTCACGACGATCCATGTGATCGCTGCGGATGCTGTTCCGGCCTGGATCAATGGCCTGTACCACTATGCGTGGTTCGTGGGCTTCTTCGTTTCCGGCACGATCTATCTGGTGCTGTCCCGACGCAGCGAATGAGTTCTGCTGTTAACTTGGAACCGGGTTCGATTAGCTGATCAGCTAATGTGGCGATCAGCTGATGACATGCCCATCAGGAATCAGCTAATCCACACATCAACTGATCATGAGCCTCCTCATCAAGAACGGAACCGTCGTCACCGCCGCTGACTTCCACCGCGCGGACGTCCTCATCGAAGGCGAACACATCAAGGCCATCGGGCACGACCTGTCAGCGCCCGGTGCTGAAGTGATCGACGCGAAAGGCCAGTTCGTGCTGCCCGGCGGCATCGATCCGCACGTACACTTGGACATGCCTTTCATGGGCACCTTCAGCAGCGACAACTACGAGACGGGAACGCTCGCCGCGCTGCACGGCGGCACCACCACCGTCATCGACTTCATCCTGCAAACACAGGGCAAGAGCCTGCGCCACGCGCTGGAAAGCTGGCAGGGCCGCATGAACGGCAACCTCTACGGCGATCTCAGCTTCCACATGGCCGTCACCGATTTCAACGACGACACGCGCAAGGAGGTGCGCGAGATGATCGAGCAGGAAGGCATCACCAGCTTCAAGACCTTCATGGCGTACAAGGGCGCGCTTATGATCGATGACCGCCAGATGGTGGGCCTGATGCAGGAAGTGAAGGAGCACGGCGGCATGGTGATCGTACACGCCACCAACGGCGACATGATCGACTACCTCGTGCAGAAGCACCGCAGCGAAGGCAAGCTCTCGCCGCTGTACCACTACCTCAGCCAGCCCGAGATCACCGAGGCCGAGGCCAGCCACCGCTTCTGCGACATGGCCAGCTACACCGGCGTGCCCGCGTACATCGTACACCTCACGTGCGAAGGCGCGCTCAACGCCGTGCGCGATGCGGCCCGCAGGGGGCAACGTGTGCTCGCCGAAACGTGCATCCAATACCTGCTGCTCGATGCCTCGCTCTACGAACGGGCCGATGGCGCCAAGTGGGTGATGAGCCCGCCGCTGCGCGAGAAGAAGGATCAGAAGCAATTGTGGGCGGGCATCGAACAAGGCAGCCTGCAAGTGGTGGCCACCGACCATTGCCCCTTCATGATGGCGCAGAAAGCCATGGGCTCGGCCGATTTCTCGAAGATCCCGAACGGTCACCCCGCCATCGAGCACCGCATGGAACTGCTCTTCAGCGAAGGCGTGAACAAGAAGCGCATCAGCGTGAACAAGTTCGTGGAAGTCACCGCCACCAACCCGGCGAAGATCTTCGGCATGTTCCCGCGTAAGGGCACCATCGGCATCGGCAGCGACGCGGACATCATCCTGCTCGATCCGAACGAACGCCACACCCTCAGCGCCAAGAGCCACCACATGAACGTGGACTACAGCGGCTACGAAGGCATGCAACTCACCGGCAAGGTGAAGACCACTATCCTGCGCGGCCAGGTGGCGGTACACAACGGCGAAGTGCGGATCAAGAAGGGCTATGGGAAGTTCGTGAAGCGGAACAAGGTGAGCGGGATGCTTTAGTGATCAGTCGATGAAGGTGATTAACGGATTAGCTGATGACCGAGCGGTACTTCATCGGCTAATCATCACATCAGCTAATTTGCTAATCGGTATTTGGGCGTGCCCCTCGCAAAGCCTCGGGTCGCGCTCGGAGTTTATCCCGGGCTTGACCCGGGAGTGCAAGTCCTCGTCGGATTACCAGCTCCGGGCTTTCCGCCGCGATTGCTCACGCGGATGCTCCAAGCAGTTCGTTCGGAATGAAGAACTCATGGACAATGGGATATGGTACAATCCGATCCTGCAGTTCGGGCAGGACTAGGTGAAGCTTTGCCATCAGGCCGTCCATACTCCCTGGTGTTGTTTGGATAACGATCCGTTTCAATTTCTTCATTGCTCTGATGAGCCGGAGGTCAACACTACGGTTGAAGTCAGGGAAGCTGTATCCAACTGCGATTAGCTGCTCGACATCTGCCAGCCGTGATTCGACCGACTCCCATTTCATCTTGGTATCATCCGTTGAGTCCCAAGAGTAGTTGAACAGGGATACCAAACCGTCAGAGCTCCGATCCATGAAGAGGATTCCAAACATGTGTAGCCATTCCATCCAGAGGTTAGCATTCATTGTCGACGCTTCCAAGTCATCTAACAGCGCATGGTCTGCCATTCTGCTGTACACACCTGCAATACCATTGAGATGTAGCATTCTGAAGTTTGGGACTTGACCTTTACCTACTGCATAGAGTGTGCTTATCTGATGATCGCTCATTACAGTGTTCAAGTTCCTCTGTGGCTTGGACCGAGCAAGTGCCAAGGCCATGTGTTGATCATAGTTCCACGTTAGCGTGACCAGGTCATCTGGTAGAGATTGTTTGCCATGGTTCAGAACTGCTCCAATGAATGACTCATAACGAGGGTCAAAGCCCTTGTGGAACTGCTCAAGAGTAAAGAAGAGCATCAGCGTTGCCTTCAGTTCATCCAGTTTTCTCCATGAGCGGGTAGTGTTCATCCAACGAGCATAAGTGTCTATGGAGGCATAGTTCGTGATGATGGACGGGAGCTTTTCTAGCTGCTCCTTATACAATCCAAGGACTTGGGTATATGGCATCCCAATCGTTGATTCGGCCATTTCTGTAGGAACGGTGGCTTCGTTCTTCTCGATCCATTTAAGTTGCTCGGTGAGAGCCGTTCCCATGTTGGCAATGGTCGGCAATCGAAGAGCACTTGCGCCTGCACCGAAGAGGTATGCGAAACGAGGCATGATGGATGTCTTAGATGGGCAAAGATCGCCAGCATTTCGCGTGACGGAAGCGGAAAGCCCGCAAGCGAGGAGGAACGACGAGTGCGGACTTGCAGGCCCGGATCAAGTCCGGGCTGAACTATAAGCCGGATCCGAGGCTTTTGCAAGGGGCATGTTCCAATCATCCTCCAGCTTTCCCGCCCCCGGTCTTGGAAATCCGCCTATTTCCTCTTAACATTGGTTCCACTAACACGAGACCCATGCCACGGAAGATCAAAAGCGGCCTTATCCAGATGAGCCTTCCGAAGACGGAGGGAGAGGGCACCATACCGGAGATCGTGGAGGCGATGGTGCAGAAGCACATCCCCTTCATCGAGAAGGCCGGCCAGCAGGGCGTGCAGATCCTCTGCCTGCAGGAGATCTTCAACACGCCGTACTTCTGTCCGGGGCAGGACAAGGCGTGGTACGCCAGCGCGGAAACGGTGCCCGGCCCCACGACGGAACTGATGGCCAAGTACGCGAAGAAGTACAACATGGTCATCATCGTTCCGATCTACGAGAGGGAGCAGGCGGGCGTGCTGTACAACACCGCAGCGGTGATCGACGCGGACGGTACCTACTTGGGCAAGTACCGCAAGAACCACATCCCGCACACGAGCGGCTTCTGGGAGAAGTTCTTCTTCAAGCCCGGCAACCTTGGCTATCCGGTGTTCCAGACGCGCTACGCGAAGGTGGGCGTGTACATCTGCTACGACCGCCACTTCCCCGATGGCGCACGCTGCCTGGGCCTGAACGGGGCGGAGATCGTCTACAACCCGAGCGCCACCGTTGCCGGTCTCAGCGAATACCTCTGGAAGCTGGAACAACCCGCGCACGCTGCGGCGAACGGCTACTTCATGGGGTGCATCAACCGCGTAGGGGAGGAGAAGCCGTGGAACCTCGGCAAGTTCTACGGGCAGAGCTATTTCGTGGACCCGCGTGGCCAGATCTTCGCACAAGCCTCGCGCGATGACGATGAACTCCTCGTCGCGGAATTCGACCTTGACATGATCGAGGAGGTGCGCAGCACGTGGCAGTTCTTCAGGGATCGCAGGCCGGAGACGTATGGGAAGTTAGTTGAGTTGTAGAACGTACAGCCCGGTATTCGTTGCGTGTTACGTGTTGACGCGTTACGTGTTCTGGGACGACCGCAGCCAACGCGCAACACGTAACACGCCAACACGTAACGCATTCAAGCATTCACATGGCAGAATACAAACGACCGACCAGTGAGCAGGAGTTCGCCCAGAACTTCCACCCGAAGAAGCCGCTGATGAGCGATACCGAAGCGTACTACGAGAGTTCACGCTGTCTTTATTGCTACGATGCGCCGTGCATCAACGCGTGCCCTACGGGGATCGACATTCCGACCTTCATCCGGCAGATCAACAACGACAACAAGGACGGTGCCGCGAAGACGATCTACGAGAGCAACTGGTTCGGTCATGCCTGCGGGAACGTGTGCCCCACGGAGGAACTGTGCGAAGGTGCCTGCGTGTACAACAACAGCGATGTGAAGCCGATCGAGATCGGGCGCTTGCAGGCACATGCGACGGAGAAGGTGATCCGCAGTAAGAAGCGCTTGTTCATCACGGGGAAACCGACCGGCAGGAAGGTGGCGGTGATCGGTGCGGGGCCAGCGGGTGTTTCCTGCGCTTGCGAACTCCGGATGCTTGGTCATGAGGTGGACATCTACGAGGCGCGTGAGAAGCCGAGCGGCCTTTGCGTATACGGCGTGGCACCGTACAAGCTCACCAACGAGGAGGCGCTGGACGAGATGACCTACCTACAGGAGCAGTTCGGCTTCAACGTCCACTACAATAAGCCGGTGAGCGGTCGCACAGAACTGGACCGGTTGGAAAAGGGGTACGATGCCATCTTCATCGGCATCGGTTTGGGCGGAACCTCTTCATTGGGCATTCCCGGCGAGGATAAAAAGGGTGTGATGGGCGCGCTGGAGTTCGTGGAGGAACTCCGCAACAAGCACCACTTGACACCTGTGGGCAGCAAGGTGATCGTGCTGGGTGGTGGCAACACCGCAATGGATGCCGCGAGCGAGAGTTGCCGGATGGGCGCGGAGAGCGTGATCATCGCCTATCGCCGCGGGCCGGAGGAGATGGGTGCCTACAGCTTCGAGTTCGATCTGGCGAAGAAGAGCGGCTCTAAGGCGTTGTTCAATGTGACGCCGGTGGAAGTGCTGGGCAATGGCTCAGTGACGGGTGTGAAATTCATCCGCAACAAGACCGCCTACGGCAAGATCGAAGCGATCCCCGGAAGCGAGTTCGTGGAACCCTGTGACATGGTGTTGCTTGGCACTGGTCAAGGAAAGCAAGTGGAACTGCTGGAGCAGATCAGCGGTGTGAAACTGGATCAGAAAGGCCGTATCCTCGACAACCGTGGCCGTATCGTAGTGAACGAGCACTATCAGACGAACAATCCGAAATACTTCGCGGCGGGTGATGCGGTGAATGGGGGAGTGGAAGTGGTGAACGCGGCTGCTGAAGCGAAACGCGCGGCGCATGGGATCGATCAATACTTGAAAAAATAGGCCATGGCAGATCTCAGAACCAACCTCGCCGGTATCAAAAGTCCGAATCCCTTCTGGCTGGCCTCCGCGCCACCCACGAACTCCGGCTACCAGATCATGAAAGCCTTCGACGCTGGCTGGGGCGGTGCCGTGTGGAAGACCCTCGGCGTTCCCGTGGTGAACGTCAGCAGCCGCTACGGCAGCGTGAACTACCGCGACAAGCGCATGGTGGGCTTCAACAACATCGAGCTCATCACCGACCGGCCGTTACGCGACAACCTGCGCGAGATCAGCGAGGTGAAGAAGCGATTCCCCGACAACGCCGTGATCGCGTCGCTGATGGTGGAGACGCGTGAGGAGTGGCACAACATCATACGCGATGTGGAGAACGCCGGTGCCGACGGCATCGAGCTGAACTTCGGTTGCCCGCACGGGATGAGCGAGCGCGGCATGGGCTCGGCCGTAGGCCAGGTGCCCGAGTACGTCGAAATGGTGGTGCGCTGGTGCAAGCAGTATTCGCGCATGCCGGTGATCACCAAGCTCACGCCCAACATCACGGACATCCGGAAGCCCGCACGCGCGGCCAAGAACGGCGGCACCGATGCGGTCAGCCTGATCAACACCATCAACTCGATCACCGCCGTCGACCTCGACCGCATGGCGCCCGAGCCCGTGGTCAACGGCAAGGGGGCGCATGGCGGCTATTGCGGCCCGGCGGTCAAGCCCATCGCCCTCTGCATGGTGGCCGAGATCGCCCGCGACCCGGACTGCGCCGGCGTGCCGATCTCCGGCATCGGCGGCATCGAGACCTGGCGCGACGCCGCCGAGTTCATGGCGCTCGGCGCCGGCAACGTGCAGGTCTGCACGGCGGCGATGACCTACGGTTTCCGCGTGGTGCAGGAGATGATCTCGGGCCTGTCGCAATATCTCGACGACAAGGGCATGGCGCTCGACGACCTGACCGGCCGCGCGGTGCCGA
>JAHBUM010000117.1 GCA_019638075.1 Flavobacteriales bacterium
GCCGCTGCCGGTGCCGATCTCCAGCACCTTCATACCCGGCTTCAACGCAAGCGTCTGGGTCTGGAACGCGACCGTGTAGGGCTGGCTGATGGTCTGCCCGCAGCCGATGGGGAACGCGATGTCCTGATAGGCCAGTTCAAGGAAGGCCGTGTCGTCGATGAACAGGTGCCGGGGCACCTCCGCGATGGCCCCCAGCACGGCGGCATCATTTATCCCCTTGGCTTTCAGTGCTTCAACAAGGCGCTTGCGCAGGCCCTGATGCCGGTAGTCGTCCTTCACCATCGTTAACGCGGCGAAGGTAACCGCACACACCGGCCCGTTCATGATAGGGCTGCATCGTGTTACTTTCGCGGCCCTGTTGATAAAGCCACGGGCCTTACCTACCGTGGCATACGGAGAGCCGGATGTCCACACCTTTACGGATAGGCGTACTTGGCGCGGGCCATCTTGGCCGCGTCCATGTGCAGCAGCTGACCCAGCTTCCTGAGTGGGAAGTGGTCGGCATACATGACCCGCACCCCGACAAGTGCGCCGCGCTGAGCCAAGAGTTCGGCGTACGGACCTTCGAGGCGGCCGATGCGCTGCTGGAACAGGTGGATGTGCTCGACATCGTGACCCCCACCCTGTCGCATGCCGCGCTGGCCACGGAAGCCCTGCAGCGTGGGCTGCATGTCTTCATCGAGAAGCCTGTGACCGAGACCATGGCCGAAGCGGAGGCCCTGCTGGCGCTGGCGCGGTCCACCGGCCGGAAAGTACAGGTGGGCCACGTGGAACGCTTCAACCCGGCGTTCCAAGCCGCCCTGCCCCATCTGGCGGATCCCATGTTCATCGAGTCGCACCGGCTGGCGCAGTTCAACCCGCGCGGCACGGATGTGAGCGTGGTGCTGGACCTGATGATCCACGACATCGATCTGGTGCTGCACGTGGTGAAAAGCCCCGTGAAGGATGTGCATGCCAGCGGCGTGGCCGTGGTGAGCACCACCCCGGACATCGCCAATGCCCGCATCGCCTTCGCCAACGGCTGCGTGGCGAACCTGACGGCAAGCCGCATCAGTTTGAAGAACATGCGCAAGAGCCGGTTCTTCCAGCGCGACGCGTACATCGCGGTGGACATGCTGGAGAAGAGCGCCGAGATCGTGCGGATGCGCACGGTGACCGGGGAGCCGGATCCCTTCGCGGTGACGATCGATCTGGGCGAAGGAAAGGGCGTGCGCGAGATCAGTTTCGAGAAGCCGGAGATCACGGCCATCAACGCGATCCGCGAGGAGCTGCGTTCGTTCGCGGCGAGCATCAGGATGGACCGTGCGCCTGCCGTGCCCCTCGAAGATGGCGCGGCGGCCCTGCGCGTGGCACATGCCGTGCTGCACGAAATGCAACGCAATACCCCTCCCGGATACTGATCCGAACTTCCGCGCGTTGTTGCATGCATAGCATGATCCGTATCCTCGGCCCCATCGCCATTCTTCTTTCGATGACCGGCTGTCGCAAGACGGACAACGTGCCCACGTACATCGACATCCCGGCGGTGAGCGTGGTGGCAACGGAGCAGGAAGGGGGCAGCACGAGCAAGATCACCGATGTGTGGGTGACCATCGACGAGCGCAGTGTGGGCGTGTGGGAACTGCCTGCCCGCGTGCCGGTGATCGGTGATGGGCCGCACAGCATCGGCGTTACGGCCGGTGTGAAGCGGAACGGTGCGTTCGACGACCGGCTGCGCTACCCCTACTACACCATCTGGCGGGGCACTGTGCAACTCGCTCCAGCAAGCTCCGCAGCGGTGGAACCTGCCGTCCGCTACGAAGCATCCACGATCTGGTCGGAGCGTTTCAACCTTGCGGGTAGCCAATTGCTCACGAGCGACCGCAGTGATACGGCACTCATCCTCATCTCGCCCACGGCCCGCCCCGAAGCGGTACTAGATGGCACCCAGATCGGCGGTTTCGTGCTGGACAGCGAGCACCCCCTCGTTGCCTTGGAGACCGACGAGAACTTTCCCACGGTGTTCGGCCCGGCCTATCTCGAACTGGATTACAGTACGGACATCGACCTCACCATCGGCCTTACCTACAGGGCCGACGGCATCACCCGGTACGAACCATGGGTGATCCTCGTGCCCACGGCCCCGGTGGGTGGCATCAGGTGGAACAAGGTGTACGTGGACCTCAGCGAATACTTCAACCGCACAGGTATCAGCGCGCGCGACATATACATCGGTGCACAGCTTTCCGGAGGGCGCATCTCGGCGGCAGGCTACCTCGACAACCTCAAGATCGTAAGACCCGCATCATGAGGAACGGCAGGCCATTGGTGGCGTTGTACGTGCTTGCCGATCTGGCAAGCAGCGCGGCCGCGTGGACCCTGTTCTACCTCTACCGAAAAACGGCACTGGAACCGGCCAAGTTCGGCTACACGGTGCCCGTGGAGTTCGATGCGAACTACTTCAAGGGCCTGATCCTGATCCCGCTGTTCTGGTTCGGCCTGTACACGGTGATGGGTGGCTACCGCGAGATCCACCGGCGGTACCGCACCATGGAACTGGGGCAGACGCTGCTGATCAGCTTCATCGGTGTGGTGGTGATCTTCTTCGTGCTGCTGCTGGATGATGAGGTGGCGAACTACACCTATTACTACCGCTCGTTCCTTGTCCTCTTCGGTCTGCACTTCGGGCTGAACTTCATCCCCCGCTTCCTGCTCACGAGCTGGACCGTGCGCCGCGTACACGACCGCCGCATCGGCTTCAACACCATACTCGTGGGCGGCAACGAGCGCGCCATGGCGATCCACGACGAGATCGAAGGGCTGGTGAAATCGCCCGGCAACCGGTTCGTGGGCTTTGTGAACGTGAACGGCGGCGACCAACTGCTGACATCCGTGGGCCTGCCCCGGCTGGGCAAGTGGAACGAACTGCGGCGGGTGATCGGCCAGCATGCGGTGGAGGAAGCCATCATCGCGGTGGACAGCGGCGAGCACGAGCACATCAGCCGGATCATGAACGAACTGGAAGGCACGGGCGTTCGCATCAAGATCATCCCCGACATGTACGACATCCTCGCTGGGTCGGTGAAGATGACGAGCATCTTCGGCGCGCCGCTGATCGAGGTGAACCCGCTGATCATGCCCGCGTGGCAGTTCAGCTTGAAGCGCGCCATGGATATCTGCGCCAGCGCACTGGCCTTGGTGCTGCTCGCTCCCGTGTACCTGTTCCTTGCCATCGGGGTGAGGCTCTCCTCCCCCGGCCCCATCTTCTTCCGGCAGGAGCGCATGGGCAAATACGGGCGCCCCTTCCGCATCGTGAAGTTCCGCAGCATGTACGCCGATGCCGAACGCGACGGCCCGCAGCTGAGCAGTTCCGCTGATCCGCGGATAACACCGTTCGGGCGCTGGATGCGCAAGACGCGGATGGACGAGCTGCCGCAGTTCTGGAACGTGCTGAAGGGCGAGATGAGCCTTGTAGGCCCCCGCCCCGAGCGCCAGCATTTCATCGACGCCATCATGGAGGTGGCACCGCACTACCGCCACCTGCACAAGGTGCGGCCCGGCATCACCAGCTGGGGACAGGTGAAATTCGGCTATGCCGAGAACGTGCAGCAGATGGTGCGCCGCCTGAAATACGACGTGCTGTACATCGAGAACATGAGCATCGCCATGGACCTTAAGATCCTTGCGTACACGATCCTGATCGTGCTGAAAGGCGACGGCAAATAGGGCGGCAGGTAGGGGCGTGGAATTACACACCCCTACCTGCCGCGCGTCCCCTACCTTGCCGCCACAATCGAAAAGACCATGAACATTTCCGTGATCGGTGCCGGTCAGATGGGCAACGGCATCGCCCATGTCTTCGCCCAGAGCGGGCACAGCGTTACACTGATCGACATCGCCCAAGCCGGTCTTGACAAGGGCATGGCCACCATCGCCAAGAACCTCGATAGGCAGGTGGCGAAAGGCTCCATCACAGAAGAGCAGAAGGCCGCGACATTGAAGAACATCACCACCAGCACGGACCTCGCCGCAGGCGTGAAGAGCGCCGAACTCGTGGTGGAGGCCGCCACCGAGAACGTGGACCTGAAGCTGAAGATCTTCCGCGACCTCGATGCGAACGCACCCGCGAACTGCATCCTCGCCACCAACACCAGCAGCATCAGCATCACACGCATCGCCGCCGTCACCAAGCGCCCACAGCAGGTGATCGGCATGCACTTCATGAACCCCGTGCCGGTGATGAAGCTGGTGGAGGTGATCCGGGGCTATGACACCACCGATGCGGTGACGAAGACCGTGACGGATCTGAGCACGGCGATCGGCAAGGTGCCCGTGACGGTGAACGACTACGCGGGCTTCATCGCCAACCGCATCCTGATGCCGATGATCAACGAGAGCATCGAAGCGCTGTTCCAAGGCGTGGGCGGCGTGGCCGAGATCGATGCGATCATGAAGCTGGGCATGGCGCACCCGATGGGTCCGCTGCAACTGGCGGATTTCATCGGGCTGGACACCTGCCTCGCGATCCTGCGCGTGCTGCACGAAGGCTTCGGCAACCCGAAATACGCGCCCTGCCCGCTGCTGGTGCAGATGGTGACCGCTGGCAAGCTGGGCGTGAAGAGCGGCGAAGGCTTCTACCAGTACACGGCGGGCAGCAAGGAACTGGTGGTGGCACCGGCGTTCCGCAAGTGAACCTGCGCCGGGCTTCGGAAGCGGACATCCCCATGATCCGCGCCATCGCGCTGGAGACATGGCCGGTGGCGTACGGCAGCATCCTGTCGCCCCAGCAACTTTCCTACATGCTGGGCCTGATGTACAGCGAGGCCGCGCTGCGCGGGCAGATGACGGAGGGCCATCGCTTCGTGCTGCTCCTGCATGCGGGCCGCGCAACGGGCTTTGCGGGCTACGAGCAAAGGTACGGCGGCAGGCGCTGCACCCGGCTGCACAAGCTGTACGTGCTGCCTTCGGAACAAGGCACCGGCGCGGGACGAGCGCTGCTGGAACACGTGGCCGCCGAAGCCGCGAACGCCGGGGACATCACGATGGAATTGAACGTGAACCGCTTCAACAAGGCGCGGATGTTCTACGAGAAGCACGGTTTCCGCGTGGTGCGCGACGAGGTGATCGACATCGGCCACGGGTTCGTGATGGACGATCACGTGATGGAGCGCGCGATCGGACCTCACTGAGTTCTCCGTTGTCAGGGGGCAGTTGTCAGGGAATGCCTGTCTCCGTGGCTTCTGCACGGGAGCTTCCCGCGCAGCAGCCTATCAAGATGTTCAAGCTTCAAGGCACAAGCTCAAAGCTTCAAGCTCAAAAGCCTTGAAGCTTGGAGCTTTTCCGTCAATCGGTACCACCAAGGAGACTGACAACTGCCCCCTGACAACCGACAACTGGTTCCAGCTACTGAGGCAGATGGTCCGCTGACAGGCCGTACTTGCGGTACAGCCGGGCCTTTCGTTTCTCCAGCTTGGCCTGCGCCTTCGCGGTGCGGGCACTACGGTCGGCCACGGCCAGTTCGCCACGCTCGATACGCTGCACGATGAGCTCGATGGTGGCATCGGCGCCCTCGCGGTCGTACTCCGACTTGAGGTCCTGATCGAAGAGGCGCGCCAGCCCCTGCCACACGAAGGCCACGAAGGAGCCGCGCAACTGCTTCACCAGCTCATACGAGGTGTGGCCCGTCTCCCGGTCGATCAGCTTCACCAGCACCCGGCCTTGGCTCACGGTAAGGTCCTTCACCTCGGCCTCGAACTCGGCGCGGAGCTCGGCCTCGGCGATCTTCACGTACAGTTCCTGATCGCTCTTCCCTTCAATGGCCTTCAGCTCGGACTCGTATTCGGAAAGCAGTTGGCCGGTGATGCGGGCGTAGGGGTACACCTTGATCACGTTGCGCATCAGCTTGTCGTAACGCTCGGCCTCGCGGCGGTCGCGGGGCTTCCAACGGCCCTCGACCCGGGCTTCGCCGAGGTAGATGAGCGGGATGGTGTCAGTGCCCTCCACCACGGCATGCACCACGTAGGCGGGCGTCTGCGCCTTCGCGGGAAGAGCAGCGCACAGGGCGAGGATCGCCAGTGTGGGAAGGGCCTTTCTGAACATCGCTCAGGCCATGGCGGTTTGCAGGACCGTAACGCAAGATACGGACCATTATTCCCTCCAACGGCTCAGCGGCGCTTTAGTTTCCAAGCACTTACGTTGGAAACCCCGGCAGCCACCGGCTTGGGCCGCTGCTCGCGCTCGCCGTGAAGGGCCGCTGCCACCAAGGCCGCCGCCATGCGCTCGTCGGCATCGTTCCCCTCCAGCACGCCGGGCGTGAAATGATCGCGCACGAAATGCGTGTCGTACTTGCCGCTGCGGAAACTTTCGTGCCCCATCACGTACCGGCAGAAGCCCAAGGTGGTCTCGATGCCGCTGATGGCATAGTCGTCGATGGCGCGCTCCATGCGGGCTATGGCCTCTTCGCGCGTGGCCCCGTGGGTGATCAATTTGGCGATCATGGGGTCGTAGTGGATGGGGATCTCCATACCCTCCTCGAAACCATCATCCACCCGCACACCAAGGCCCTGTGGCGGGCGGTAGGTAACCAGCTTGCCGATGTCGGGCAGAAAGTTGTTGGATGGATCCTCGGCGTATACGCGCACCTCGATGGCATGGCCATCGATCTTCAGGTCGTCCTGCGTGAAAGGCAGCTTCTCCCCTTCCGCCACGCGGATCTGGAGTTTCACCAGATCCAGCCCGGTGATCATCTCGGTGACGGGATGCTCCACCTGAAGGCGGGTGTTCATCTCCATGAAGTAGAAGTCGCCGTTCTCGTCGAGCAGGAACTCCACGGTGCCCGCGCCGGTGTAATCGACGCTCTTGGCGACGTTCACAGCAGCCTCGCCCATCCGCTTGCGCATGGCGGGCGTGAGCACGGCGCTGGGGGCCTCCTCCACCACCTTCTGGTGACGGCGCTGCACGCTGCATTCGCGCTCGAAGAGGTAACAGGTATTGCCATGCGTATCGGCCATCACCTGCACCTCGATGTGGCGCGGCCCGGCCACGTACTTCTCGATGAACACGCTGCCGTCGCCGAAGGCGTTCTGCGCTTCGCTGATGGCGCGCTCCAAGCCTTCCTTCAGTTCGGCCTCCTTCTCCACCACGCGCATGCCCTTTCCGCCACCGCCCGCAGCGGCCTTGATCAGGATGGGGAACTTGATGGTCTTCGCCACCTTGATGGCCTCGTCGATCCCACTGACCGCGCCCTCGGTACCGGGCACGAGCGGCACATCGAACTTGCGCACCGCCTCCTTGGCTGCGAGCTTGTCGCCCATCACCTTCATGGCTTCGGGCGAAGGGCCGATGAAGATCACGCCCGCCTTCTCCAACGCCCGCGCGAAGTCGCCGTTCTCGCTGAGGAAGCCGTAGCCGGGGTGTACGGCATCCACCTTCAGGTCCCGGCACACCTTCACCAGCTTGTCCACCACGAGGTAGCTCTCCTTGCTGGGCGCGGGGCCTATGCACACCGCCTCATCGGCGAAGCGCACGAAGGGTGCGTTGCGGTCGGCCTCGGAGTACACGGCCACGGTGCTGATGCCCATTTCGCGGGCGGAGCGCATCACGCGCAGGGCGATCTCGCCACGGTTGGCGACGAGGAGCTTTTGGATCTTCTTGGTCATCGCATGATGATCGGGGAGCGCGAAGATGCGAAGGCTTGGCGAAGCCGGATGCGTGCAGGGCTACCTTTATCAGACCAACCATTCGCTACAAGCGCTGAGCCGGATGCCCTCCTTGCAAACCTTATTGCCGTTGGTAGCGGTTCTTGTGAGTTGCTCGCAAGCCACGTTCGACGGCATGGAACGGAGCGTCGACCTGCCCCACAACGGCGGGCCCCTGCACATCATGCTGGATCCGGACATGATCCCAACGGGTGCTTGGAGCCACTACTCGGACCACTCCTGCGGCCACATAGTGGCTTCCGGCTTCTCCCACGTTGGCTGGCCGGTCAGGAAGGATACAGCATACCTCACCCCGCAACCTGACTCCCTGTTCCACCTCATGGTCCGTGCGTTACTGCGTTCTCCTGCGGAATGCGGCGATGCCTTGAGCGCAGCCGATTGGCTGGCATCCCAAGAGCACTTCACCCGGCTTGAGGATCCGAACCACCCGCCATCCGACCTCGGAACAAGGGAGATACACGGAGGGACTTGGTCATACATCGTCCATTCACGGCGAGGGAACATCTGCATCGATACGTTCGAGGCGTACCACGAACTGGACGGTCGCCCCGTAACGCTGATCTGGCAGCGCATCGCACCGTCCCCTCCCCCGTTCGACTTTCAACGGTATTGTATGCAGCAGCTCGGAACGGCCCGTGTGGGGGCGTGATGGGCGATCAGTAGACCTCCTTCCTAATTCGTGCGCCGACGTTGAAGCTTGAGCGCAAGCGTTCGGCGGATCCTCGTAAGAGCCTGTTCGCCCCCCCTTTTGAAGCGAGCGATAGGGATCTGGCGATCAGACAGCGCCTGCGCCAAAGCCGGCTACGGTGCCGTCTGGTCGCCAAAGACCAGCACGGGGCCAAATGTGGGTATTGCAAACATGTTCCAAGGGGTGGTGATCATACAGGTCTCTTGAAAATCAGCCGGATGGCCCTCCCCAATGATCCGATACTGCCCGGTATTCTGGTGGCATGAAGCCAAGCCTATCCGAGTGGCCGAAGCCGGACAAAGCCACGGGAACACGACTTGTGCGGGGAGGAACCGGAAGGCACTGCATACGGCCCAGCAGGCTGGAAAACGTGCTCCGATGACGGAACTCTGACCGAATTTAGGTACAGAACCGCCCGAGTAGGACTACTTTCGCGGCCTCTCCCGGTGAACGATGACCACGAAGAAACACAAACCACTAACAACATGAAAGTAGCGCTACGATTCGCCTTGGCTGGCGCCTTGGCACCCGCTTTGGCCATTGCCCAGGACCCCGGCCCCAACTTGGTGAACAATGGAGGGTTCGAGACGCGTTCTCCCGAAGTGAAGACCTGGGACCAGCTGGGTCGCGCCTCGGGTTGGAGCAATGCCAACGGTGGCTCTGTTGATGTGTTCAGCAAGCTGGGTACCGCCAAGAACGTCGGGATCCCCGATAACGAGCTGGGATCCAGCACGGCACAGGAAGGCGAGAACTACGCCGGTTTCGTGGCGTGGAAGGACGACCAGCGCCCCAACTTCAAGCGCTTGGGGAACGGCCGTGAAGAGAAGCCGTTCAAACCCGCTTGGAACAAATACAGCGAATACCTCCAAACGGCCATCAGTTCACCGCTGACCCCGGGTCAGAAGTACGACATCAGCTTCTGGGTGAAGCTGGCCGACAAGAGCGACCGTGCCGTCAGTGGCATCGGCGCGTACTGCTCGCCAACGCAACTGGCATACAACCACCGCCACCACCTGGCCGAACTGGCCGACGTGAAGAGCGAAGCCGTTCTGGACAACAGGAAGGACTGGGTGGAGGTGAAAGGCACCTTCGTGGCCGATGGCGATGAGAAGTTCCTGGTGATCGGTGCGTTCGGCCCCACCATCGAGAAGAAGAGCGTGATCGAAGGCGCGGACAACCAGCGCGCGTACTACTACATCGACGGCATCAGCCTTCGCCTGCGCCCCGAGGACGACCGCGACAAGGACGGCATCCCCGA